>NZ_CP051293.1:1000500-1334000 GCF_013170805.1 Mesorhizobium sp. NZP2077
GACGCCGGTGTAGATCTGCGTCGTCGACAGGCTGGCGTGGCCAAGCAATTCCTGGATGGTGCGCAAATCGCCGCCACGGCCTAGCAGATGCGTGGCGAAGGAATGGCGCAGCGCGTGCGGTGTCGCGGTATCGGGCAGGTTGAGCGTCGAGCGCAGCTTGGCCATGTCGCGCTGGATGATGGCTGGGTTGAGCGGGCCGCCGCGCGCGCCGCGAAACAACAGGCCCTTCGGATCGAGATGATAGGGGCAGAGCCGGCGGTATGCGGCGATTGCCCGCAACGCCCCGGGCAACACCGGCACCAGCCGCGTTTTGCCGCCCTTGCCGGTGACGCGCAGCACCGTGTCGGTCTCAGACGCCAGATCGGCGCCGGCGAGGCCAAGCGCCTCGGAAATGCGCAGGCCGGAGCCGTAGAGCAGCGTCAGCACGGCAGCATTGCGGGCCGCGATCCAGGGCTCTTCCGCCAGTTGGCCTTCCACCGACACGACATGTTTGGCGTCGCTCGCCGTCAGCGGTTTGGGCAGGGATTTCGGCTGGCGCGGCGCGCGAAGCGCTGCGGCACCCGCAGCATTGGCAAGACCGCGCCGCTCGAGAAAACGCAGCAGCGAGCGGATGCCGGCCAGCCCGCGGCCAAGCGTGCGGGCGCCGGCGCCGGCGTTGCGGCGCGCGGCGAGAAAGCCGCGGAGATCGGCGGGGCGTAGATTGGCGATGTCGGAAATGCCGGGCGAGCCGCCGCAATGGGCGGTGAGGAAATGCAGGAACTGGCGCGTGTCGCGCTCATAGGCTTCGACGGTTGCGGGCGACAGCCGGCGCTCCCGCGCCAGCATCTTCAGCCAGCTTTCGCGCGCCGCCTGGAGATCGGGTTTCGCCGGGATGAGGAATTCCTGCATGGCGGCATTTTGGGGTATTCGGGTTAGGAAGCGGTGAAGAGCCCGTCATTGAAATGACAAGGGGCGATCATTGAAATGACGCCGGGCTGGGGTTAGAGCAGGCCAAAGGAAATTTCGCCATGAGCAAGCTCCAAAACCCCGTCCAGATGGCCGTGATCGGCGCCGCCCACGGCATCAAGGGCGAACTCAGGGTGAAAACCTTCACCGGCGAGCCGCTGGCGCTGGCCGACTATGGGCCACTTTATGCCAGGGATGGGCGCGCCTTCCAGATCATCGATATCCGTCCCGCCAACACGGTTGTCGTGGTGCGCTTCAAAGGCATTGCTGACCGAAACGCCGCCGAGGCGCTCGCCGGCACCGAACTGTTCGTCGACCGCTCGATGCTGCCGGACGATGGCGAGGAGGATGAATTCTACCATGCCGACCTGGTCGGACTGGAGGTTCGGGACGATACGGGTGCCGCGCTCGGCAAAGTCGTCGCCGTGCATAATTTCGGCGGCGGCGACATTCTCGATGTGACGCTTGCCCGCCGCAAGGGCGTGCTGATCCCGTTCACGCAGGCCGCCGTGCCTGATGTGTCGATCGCCGAGGGCTTTGTCCGCGTCGACCCGGTGGCGGCCGGACTGGTCGAGGACGGGGATGGCGCCGCGCCGCGCGACGAGGATTTCGACCCGAAGGGCAGGCCGCGCGGACCGCGCGACGCCGGGGGCAACCGTTGAGTTTCTCGGCTAGCGTGCTGACGCTCTATCCCGAGATGTTTCCGGGCGCGCTCGGCCTGTCGCTGGCGGGCCGCGCGCTCGAGGCCGGCACATGGTCGCTGGAAGCGATCCAGATCCGCGATTTCGCCACCGACAAGCACCGCACCGTCGACGACACGCCGGCCGGCGGCGGCGCCGGCATGGTGATGCGTGCCGATGTGCTGGCCAAGGCGATCGACCACGCCTCGCCGCCGGGCGACGCGCGTCCGCGCCTGCTGATGAGCCCGCGTGGCAAGCCGCTGACGCAGGCGCGTGTGCGCGAGCTCGCCGCCGGGCCGGGCGCCGTCATTCTGTGCGGACGTTTCGAGGGCGTCGACCAGCGGGTGATCGACGCGCGGGGATTAGAGGAAGTCTCGATCGGCGATTTTATTCTCTCGGGCGGCGAGCCGGCGGCGCTTGTGCTGCTCGACGCGGTGGTGCGGCTGCTGCCCGGCGTAATGGGCAATGCGGTGTCCGGCGAGGAAGAGAGCTTTGAAAACGGCCTGCTCGAACATCCGCACTACACACGGCCGCAGGAGTTCGAGGGCCTGGAGATTCCGGAAGTGCTGATCTCCGGCAATCACAAGAAGATCGCGGCCTGGCGGCGCGCGGAGTCCGAGAAGCTGACCAAAGAGCGGCGGCCGGACCTGCTCGATGATCAGCCCTTGGTGAAGTAGTAAAAAGCCAGAAACAGGCCGACGGCGATGACGAAGCCGCGCACAACGTTTTGCGGTACGCGCTTGGCGATCCACACCCCGGCATAGCCGCCGAGCGCACCGCCCGGGATCATGATGATCGCCTGCGGCCAGGCGACGACGCCGCCGGAGACGAAGACGATGATGGCGACAGCCGCAATGACCACGGCCAGCATGTTCTTCAGCGCGTTCAGCCGGTGGTAGTCGCCGGCCTGTGTCAGGCCGAGCGTCGCCAGCATCATCACGCCCGTGCCGGCGCCGAAGAAGCCGCCATAGATGGCGGTGACGAACTGTGCCAGCGAACCGACGAATGAGCCGACAGCCGCTTCCTGCCCGGGCTTTGGCGTTGGCTTCAGCCATGGCGCGGCGGCAAACAGGGCGGTCGCGGCCAACAGCAGCCACGGCACTAGGACGCGGAACGACGGGTTCTCGAGCGCCAGCAAGATCAGCGCACCGGCCAGCGCACCGATTGCCGAGATCAGGCAGAGCAGTAAGGCGCCGCGCCAGAAATGCCTGATGTCGTCCCAATAGGCCAACGTCGAGGTGATATAGCCGGGGAATTGCGTGACCGACGAAGTCGCGTTGGCGACGATCGGCGGTACGCCGACCAATGTCATGGCGCCGAAGGTGATGAAGGTGCCGCCGCCGGCGACCGCGTTGGCGGCGCCGGACAGAAAGCCTGCCAGGAACAGCAGGATGGCGTCGAAAACAGACATGCAATGCCGCCACGGAAAACTGTGTTATGTCAGGCTTAGAGAGCCCCGGGGAGCGGCGCAACCCGGCACGAAGCGATTGCGACGGTGCCATGCCGGCAAAAAAGACTCGTGCCAAGGCGTGACAAAGCGCTGAAATAGCTGTATGTGCCCGCCCGTACCGGACAGAAGAATCTGCCGGACCCGTCAACAATGACGGTGTAGTCGCCCCTGTCCGATGTCTCAGAGACAAAAATGTCTAGAGACAAAGGACATAGCCGAGCGGTCAATGGAACTGCAAGGCGAGTGTCGGACGCTCTGACTGTCGGAAGAACAAGAAGTGGATTATTGAGATGGATCTCATCCGTCAGCTCGAGGCCGAGCAGGCCGCCAAGATCGAAGCCAAGCGCAAGCTTCCCGAATTCCAGCCCGGCGACACCGTGCGCGTCCAGGTCCGCGTGACCGAAGGCACCCGCACCCGCGTCCAGGCCTATGAGGGCGTCGTCATCGCCCGCGCCGGTTCCGGCTTCCAGGAAAATTTCACCGTCCGCAAGATCTCCTACGGCGAAGGCGTCGAGCGCGTGTTCCCGGTCTACTCGCCGATGGTCGAAGGCGTCGAGATCGTGCGTCGCGGCAAGGTGCGTCGCGCCAAGCTCTATTACCTGCGCGATCGTCGCGGCAAGTCGGCCCGTATTTCGGAAAACACCGGCGTGCGCGCCCGCAAACTCAATGATGAGGAGCGCGATGCGCTGAACGCCGAGAAGGCCCGCATCGAGGCCGAGAAGGTCGCCGCTGCCCAGGCGCTCGCCGCCGAGACGGCTGCCAAGGAAGCCGCCGAGAAGAAGGCCGCCGCCGAGGCTGAGGCTGCCAAGGCCGCTGAAGCGACCCCGGCCGAATAAGATTTCGGAAATCTCTTTTGAAAAGGCGGCTTCGGCCGCCTTTTTTCGTTTCACCGGACTGTGAACGGTTTCAGCCACGGAAACGAGATCAGGGTGTTGACGGCATATTATCTTGTGTACTAAATAATCGCGTACAATATAATTGGAGATTTGATATGGCACTCTACATCACACAGGCTCACGTGACCGGCGGCCGCGCCGGCCATGGCGAGACCAGCGACGGTCTGCTCAAGGTCGATCTGGCGATGCCCAAGGAACTCGGCGGGCCTGGGGGCGCCACCAATCCCGAGCAGCTTTTCGCCATCGGTTACGCCGCCTGCTTCGAAAGCGCGGTCCGCTTCATCGCGCGCAAACAGAAGCTGCCGCTCACGGATGCCGGGATAACCTCGACCGTCAGCCTGCTTCCCAATGGCGAGGGCTTCAAACTCGGCGTCGCGCTTGCCGTGGAAACGAAAGGCCTTGATCAGGCGGCGGCGGAAGCGCTTGTATCGGCAGCGCATCAGGTTTGCCCTTATTCCAATGCCATCAGGGGCAATATCGAGGTGGAGCTTTCGGTAAAGGCGGCATGACGGGAAAGACCACAAAGAGCACCAGCGACGTCCCGGCGGGGGGCGCCGGGACGATAAGGGTCCCTCGGCTCGACCAGCAGCTGTGCTTCGCGCTGTATTCGGCGAGCGGGCTGATGACGAAGCTCTACCGGCCCCTGCTCGATCCGCTTGGCCTGACTTATCCGCAATATCTGGCCATGCTGGCACTATGGGAGCACGCGCCGAGCACGGTGGGCGCGCTTGGCGAAGCGCTTGGCCTGGATTCCGCGACGCTGACGCCGTTGCTCAAGCGGATGGAGGCGGGCGGCCTCGTTACTCGCCGCCGCGATGCGGTGGACGAGCGCCGGGTGATGGTCGAGCCGACGGCCAAGGGCCAGGCGCTGCGCGCGCGAATCAAGGATGTGTCCTCAGCCCTTGCCTGCAGCGTGCCGCTGGAGCCCGGCGAAGCGAAAGCGCTGCACGCGACGCTAACCAATCTTGTCGCAGGTCTGCGCAACGCCGTAACGGAAGACCCGGCGGCGGACGCGGAAGCGTTGGTTTCCGGCTCGACATAACCACATCATCCCGAAATCCCTGAATTCAGGGCATCCGAATCCCTTTTCGCGTGCGATGACGCAGCGGAGCGTCTTGCATGACGCATGCGGAAAGCTAAAGTCGGCGCCGGATTTTCCAGTAAGCCCGGCCAATGTCCGGGCACTTTCAATTTTCGGGAGTGTGTCATGACCAAGTCGAAACTACTGCTGGCCGGCCTGTTGGCCCTCGTGCTGGCGCCCGTCGCCGCGTGGGCGGCCGATGCGCTGCCCGATCTCGCCGGCAAGAAGGTGGTGGTGGTCACCGAAAACGCCTATCCGCCGCTGCAGTTCATCGATCCCAAGACGGGAAAACAGATCGGCTGGGAATATGACGCGATGAACGAGATCGCCAAGCGGCTGAATTTCAAGGTCGAGTACCAGAACACCTCCTGGGACGCGATGATCCAGGCGGTTTCCGACAATCAGTACAACATCGGCATGACCGGCATCACCATCAAGGACGACCGCAAGCAGAAGGTCGACTTCTCCGACCCCTATATGCGTTCCGAGCAGTTCATGCTGGTGCGCGGCGACGAAAACCGCTTCACCGATGCCAAGACCTTCGGCGCCTTCAAGGACGGGTTGATCGGCGCGCAGCCCGGCACGACGCCGTTCTACACCGCCGTCTACAGCGTGCTCGACGGCAATGAGCAAAACCCGCGCATCAAGCTGTTCGAGACGTTTGGCGCCACGGTGCAGGCGCTGAAGTCCGGCGATGTCGACGTCGTACTGACCGACGGTACCGCCGGCAAGGGCTATGTCGATGCTTCCGAGCGCAAGCTGAAGCTGATCGGCGGCCCGCTCGGCACCGAGGATTTTGGCTTCATCTTCCCGAAAGGATCGGACCTGGTGAAGCCGGTCAACGCGGCGATCGCGACACTGAAGGCGGATGGGACGCTGGATGCGCTGAACAAGAAGTGGTTTCTTGATTACAAGATGGGGCAGTAGGGCGATCCTGGTGCGGACGGGGGGTGCCTTGGCGCGATCCTTTTGATGCGGGCCTCCTCCCCCAAATCCGACTTCCCCTGGTGGCTTGCCGTTGCCGCTGCCCTGGCGCTGGTCGCGGCCTTGTCTATCGCCACCAGCGATCTCTATGCCCAGGTCTTCGCCACTGTCGCCAAGGGCATCGGCGTCACCGTCTTTGTCACCGTGGTGGCTTTCGCGCTGGCGTCGATCATCGGTCTCGGCATTGCGCTGATGGGCCTGTCCGGCTCGCCCTGGCTGCGCCAGGTCGCCCGCTTCTACGTCGAGATCATCCGCGGCGTGCCGATCCTGGTGCTGCTGTTCTGGATCGCGTTTGCCGGCGCGCCCGCCTTCGTCGCGGCCTGGAACGCGCTGACCGCGCCGCTGCAAAGTGCGGGCTATCTCGGCGAGTTGTTGGTGCGCGACGTGTCACTGTTGTGGCGCGCCATCATTGCATTGACGATCGGCTACTCGGCCTTCATCTCCGAGGTTTTCCGGGCCGGCATCCAGGCGGTCGAGAAGGGACAGATCGAGGCGGCCAAGGCGCTCGGGCTGAGCCGCTCGCAGCGCTTCCGGCTGATCGTCTTTCCACAGGCGATCCGCACCATACTGCCGCCGCTCGGCAATGATTTTGTCGCCCTGGTCAAAGATTCCTCGCTGGTCTCGGTGCTCGGCGTCGCCGACATCACTCAGATGGGCAAGGTCTATGCCGCCGGCTCGTTTCGCTTCTTCGAGACCTATTCGATAACGGCCTATATCTATCTCATCTTGACCGTCAGCCTGTCGCTGGCGCTTAGGGCGCTGGAACGGCGGCTGAGAAACCAGCATCAGGAATAGTTTTCCAGCAGAGACGGCGCTACGATCCCCGGCATATCTCGTTGAGGAGGTTTCATGATCGTCGACAAGGCCAATGCGGCACTGGATTCCGTCTATGGCGCCGACACGCCGGAAACGCTGGCGCAGGCCTATGCCGCATGGGCCGCGACCTATGACAGCGAGACCGCCTCGCTCGGCTATTTGCTGCCGTTCCTGATCACCGCCTGGGTAGCGCGCCATGTTCCCGTCGGCGAAGGGCCGCTGCTCGACGCCGGCTGCGGCACCGGCCTGTCGGGGCCGTCGCTGAAGGCGCTCGGCTATGGCGACATTGCCGGGCTGGATCTTTCGGACGACATGCTCAAGATCGCTGGCAGCCGCAATGCCTATAGCGAGCTGAAACAGGCGATGCTCGGCGGGCCGCTGCCATGGCCGGACGGCCATTTCCGCGCCTTCTTCTCGACCGGCGTCTTCACCATCAGCCACGCGCCGGCGTCGGGCCTGCACGAACTGGTGCGCATCACCGGGAAAGGCGGCCGCGCCATCTTTACCGTGCGCGACCAAGTGTTCGAGAGCGGCGGCTTTCAGGGCGTTTTTGATGAGCTGGAGCAGGTGGGCAAATGGCGGCTCGTCGAACAGAGCCCGTGGTTCCGCTGCTACGCGATCGCCGAGCCCGACGCACTGGTGAAGACGTTTGTGTTCGAGGTGATATGAGCGGCGCCATCTTCCCTTCTCCCCTGGGGGACAAGGGGAAGTCGCACCGCCACGCCGCAATTGCCGAAAAGCCAAAACATTGGTATGAGCCACGCCATGGAAGAGCTTTTTGGCGATCCGGCCTATAAGGGTTTCGTGCTGCAGGACAGAAAACGCCTGCCGTCGCGCTTTTCCGCGCGCGTCAGCGGTGCGCTGACCAGCCGACTTAGCTAGGCCGACCCGTCCAGGTCGTTCGCCGGCCGGAGATTGCGGGCTTCTGCTCTTACCCATTCTCATATCGACGGATTTACGCACATGAGCGCACCGCGCACCCTCTACGACAAGATATTCGACGACCATGTCGTCGACCGCCAGGACGACGGCACCTGCCTGCTCTACATCGACCGCCACCTCGTCCATGAAGTGACCAGCCCGCAGGCCTTCGAAGGCCTGCGCCTGAGCGGCCGAAAAGTCCGGCATCCGGAAAAGACGCTCGCCGTGGTCGATCACAATGTCTCGACCTCGCCCGAGCGCAAGTTCGGCATCAAGAACGAGGAAAGCCGCATCCAGGTCGAGGCGCTGGCCAAGAACGCCAAGGATTTCGGCGTCGAATATTATTCCGAGAACGATATCCGCCAGGGCATCGTCCACATCATCGGCCCGGAGCAGGGCTTTACCTTGCCCGGCATGACCATCGTCTGCGGCGACAGCCACACCTCGACCCACGGTGCGTTCGGCGCGCTGGCGCACGGCATCGGCACATCCGAGGTCGAGCATGTGCTGGCGACGCAAACGCTAATCCAGCGCAAGGCCAAGAACATGCTGGTGCGCGTCGACGGCCAGTTGCCGGAAGGCGTCACCGCCAAGGACATCATCCTGGCCATCATCGGCGAGATCGGCACCGCCGGCGGCACCGGCTATGTCATCGAATATGCCGGCGAGGCGATCCGTGCGCTGTCGATGGAAGGCCGCATGACGATCTGCAACATGTCGATCGAGGGCGGCGCGCGCGCCGGCCTGATCGCCGCCGACGAGACCACCTTCGCCTATGTCAAGGACAAGCCGCGTGCGCCGAAGGGCGCGGCCTGGGATGCGGCGCTCGAATACTGGAAGACGCTGCAGTCCGACGAAGGCGCGCATTTCGACAAGGTGATCGTGCTCGACGCGGCGAAACTGCCGCCGATCGTCTCCTGGGGCTCCTCGCCCGAGGATGTCGTCTCGGTGCAAGGCATCGTGCCGAACCCGGACGACATCACCGACGAGAACAAGCGGACCTCCAAGCAGCGCGCGCTTGACTATATGGGCCTGACGCCGGGAACCAAGATCACCGACATCGCGCTCGACCGCGTCTTCATCGGCTCCTGCACCAATGGCCGCATCGAGGATCTTCGCGCCGCCGCCAAGGTGATCGAGGGCAGAAAAGTCAATCCGCGCGTCAACGCCATGATCGTGCCGGGCTCGGGCCTGGTCAAGGAACAGGCGGAAGCCGAGGGGCTGGACAAGATCTTCCTCGCCGCCGGTTTCGACTGGCGCGAGCCGGGCTGCTCGATGTGTCTCGCCATGAACGACGACCGGCTTAAGCCGCATGAACGCTGCGCCTCGACCTCGAACCGCAATTTCGAGGGACGGCAAGGCTTCAAGGGCCGCACCCATCTGGTGTCGCCGGCGATGGCGGCGGCGGCGGCGATCGCCGGCCATTTCGTCGACATCCGCGACTGGAAATAACGTCCGGTCCACGCGTTCCGATGATTGCCGGACCCTGGACCGCATTGCGGTCCGGGGTCTTTTTCATTCGCGCGGTGCGCATATTCGCCCGGGCTTAACCGCTTGTTTGGGCTTGCGCTCTAAGCTCTTCCCTGACGTCAAGCGAGGGAAGTCATCGTCCTTTGGACACCGGCCTGTTGATAGCGCTGCTCAATCCGACGATCGCGCTGGCCCTCGGCGCGGCCTTCTTCGTGCTATGGGTCCATCAGCGCCACCGCCCCTATCTCGCCGTGCTGGCCATGAGCTATTGTTTCTCGGCGGCCGGCTTCCTGCTCCAGTATTTCACCTTGCCGATCGGCATGTTGCCGACCAAGCTGGTGTCCAACATCTGCTTCACCCTTGCCGCCTGCTGCCTGTCCGGCGCCATCGTCGCCCGCTATGGCCGCAAGGTCCCCTATGTGGCGATCGGCATCCTGGGCGGCGGCGGGCTGGCGTCGCTGTGCTGGTTCCTGTTCGTCGCGCCGGATCTCACCTGGCGCATCCTGTCGATGAATTTCGCCTTCGGCGGCATCAGCCTTCTGGTCGCCGCCGAACTGCGGCCGGTGCGCCGCAACGGCCCGACCGAAAACATCCTGTTCGTGCTGGCGCTGCTGTCGGGGCTGAACTTCTTCGTGCGCACCCTTGCCGTCGTCATCGCGCACGGGCCGTTCACCAGCTATGACGGGTTCTACGGCTCGTCGTACTGGACGACGGCGCTGCTGTCGCAGGCGCTGCTGTCGCTGCTGATCGCGCTTTGCCTGTTTACCGCCGCAGCCCTCGACGTGATGAAGGCGCTGAAGGCCGAAACGCACACCGATCCGCTGTCGGGCCTGCTCAACCGGCGCGGCTTCGAGGAGCGCGCGGACCAGCTCCTGCTACACTGTGCGATGGCCAGGTTTCCGGTGGCGCTGGTGCTGGCCGACCTCGATCATTTCAAGGCGCTCAACGATGTGCACGGGCATGCCGCCGGCGATCGGGTGATCGCCGATTTCGCCGCCAAGCTCCGGGCGGCCACTGGCGCGCGCGGCGCCGCCGGGCGCATCGGCGGCGAGGAGTTCGCGGTTCTCTTGCCCTTGAGCGATCTGGCGGCCGCGCGGCTGTTCGCCGAGGCAGTCCGTACGCTCTACTCCGCAGGCGTCGTCGACGGGCTGCCCCCTGGCACCAAGGTCACCGCCAGTTTCGGCGTGGCGGCCCGCAGCGGCGACGAAGCGCTGGAGCCCCTGATGCGCCGTGCCGACGAGGCGCTTTACAAGGCCAAGAAAAACGGCCGCGACAGCGTGCGCCTCTCCTACGAACGGCCCGAAATGGTGTTCGCGCCGGAGCCGTCCAGGACCGGCTGACATCCGCATATTTTAGCGCACGTTAACGTCTTTTTCGCCCGTCGATGCTTAGCTGAGGCACGGTGTGCGAGAAGAGATGAGCGGCGCGAACTTCATCCTGTTGATCAACCTGTCGGTTGCCGGCCTGCTGGCGGCATCGTTCATGGCGGTGGCGTTCCACGATGTCGGCCGCGCCCCGGCGCGCTGGTTTGCCTTTGGCTATGTCCTGGGCATGGCCTATTCGGCGATCGAATTCAGCATTCCCGTCTTCACCGATGCCCGGATCCCGGTGGTCACCGCCTTTGCGGTCTTCCTTGGCGCCACTATCGCCTTCAATGCCGGACTGGCCCGCAAATACGGCGTGGCGCCGCCATGGCCGCCGATGCTGTTCTTCCTGGTCGCCGCCACCATCGCCGTCTACTTCGTCCAGGACCTGCCGCGCCAGTCGCTGGCCCGCATGATGGCCTACCAGCTCCCCTATGCCGTCATGCAATTCGTCGGCCTGGCCATCGTCTGGTCGTCCAGGCAAAGGCGTGGCCGGCTCGATCGCATCCTCATGGCCGTGCTCGCCGCCAGCGCTGTGCAGTTTGCGTCAAAGCCGTTCATCGCGCATGCGCTCGGTGGCTGGGGCGCCAATCCGCAGGCCTATCTGCAGAGCAACTACGCGCTGGTGTCGCAATCGCTCGGCACCGTCTTTGCCCTGGCGCTGGCGCTGCTGATACTGGCCATCCTGGTTCTTGAGGTGCTGGTTGAAGTGACGTCGCGGTCGGAGACCGATACGCTGTCGGGGCTGCTCAATCGCGGTGCCTTCACGCGCCAGGCCGAGCAGGCATTGCTCGGCGCCGTGCGGCAAGGCGTTCCGGTCACGCTGGTCATCGCCGATCTCGACCATTTCAAAGGCATCAACGACAATTTCGGCCATGCCTCCGGCGACCGGGTGATCGAGACCTTTGCCGGTTTCCTGCGCGAGGCCGCCGCCGGGCACCATGTCGCGGGCCGCATCGGCGGCGAGGAATTCGCCATCATCCTGCCGGGGACCAACCTTGCCGCCGCCCGGCTGTTCGCCGAGGGTACGCGCAGCGCGTTCGGCACGCTGCCCATCGACGGGCTGCCGGCTGACATCAGTTGCACGGCGAGTTTCGGGGTTGCCGAACTTCATCCCAGCGAGACCATCGCCGATCTCATGCGGCGCGCGGACGAGGCGCTTTATCTGGCGAAGAATGCCGGGCGCGACTGCGTGCGTGTCTCGGCCGGACCGGGAGGCGAGTGGTCGTCCAGCGCAATCGTCATGAGCTCTAGATCAGGATGATCTCTGGACAAACGGGAGCCCGTTTGTCCGAGAAAACCGGTTCCCACTTTTCGGGATCATGCTCTAGCGGCAAGGGCTGAGTTCGGGCATTTCGCCGTCGGACAGGCCGTACATGTAGCTGCGGCCTTTGACGAAGACCGGCGGCCGGTAGCAATCGCTGTAGCCCGAAATCTCGTCGGCTTCGTTCTGGTAGATCACCTTGGGCTGGCCGGCGCTGGTGTAGTCGGACAGCTGCTTGGCGAGCTTGCCTTCGCCGACGATGATGCGCTTGTAGCCGGCGGCGCTTTCGATGACGAGATTGCCGAAGGAATCGGCGTAGACGCGATCCTGATGACGCGCGCCGGCAAGTGCGGGTGCAGCCAGCCCGGCGACCGTGGCCGCCAAGATGAGCGCCGCAAGGCGCGATCTGCCAAAGTTAGAACGCATGGCGTCCTCCTGATGGTTGGAGAAGAGCCTCCTCGAATCAGAAATTAACCTTTTATTAACCTTTGTTAAGAGGCCGGCGCGTTGCGCGGCGATGTCTCGTCAAACATGGTTAATATCCGACCGGAGGAAAAACCCGGCGGCCATCATTCGGCCATGCTTGGCCGCACCATCGCGGCCGGCTCCGAATGCGACAGCGGTGGGTGCCCTTGATCTTGGCAAAGCATCGCGGCTAGCTTGTCGCATGGGAGGACAGCATATGGCGTTACGCCGGACGGTTTGGGTGTCCGTTTTCCCGTTGCTCGGCGTCGTCGCTGCCTGTGTGCCGCAGGATAGCGCGCCAAAGGCGGCCAATACCATCCTGCCCGCGCCGGCTCAGCAGGCCATCGCAGCCGGGGCGCCCCCGGCATCCGCGCCTCCAGCACCGGCAACCAAGATCACCACCGATCTCACCGCGCCGCGATCCACCGTGGGTACAGCGACCTATGGATGCGGCAATGGCAGTGCGATCACCATTCAGAATCTGGGCTCGTCGTTGCGTGTGATCGAGCCGGGTGGCGCGACCGAAGAGTTTGTTGCGTCGCCCGCCAACCAATCCAGCCGCTACCAGGAGGCCGCCACGCATAACGCAATCGTGATCGACGGGCGTGAGGCGCTGGTGATGAAGCGGGGCTCGACGCCGCAGACCTGCAAGCGATAGTTCGAATCTCAACACAGCCGAGCCTGGACCAGATATGCTGCACTGCAGCGATATCGAGCCGGCTGCCGGTCATCAGTCGCTAATCGATTGAAGCCCGCGCCTGCCCTTTTGTCAGACTAAATGACGTTTCCAAAACGATTTTCCGGCTTTGACGCGGTGCAAAAAGAGCATTAGAAACCGGCTGTCCGAAGTCGCAACCGGAAGCGGCGATGCCGCATTTTCACCTGCGGTTCCTGAGACGCCGAACCTGGGGGAGCCATGAGCAAATCACCAGCCACCCGCGAATTCGCCAGACGTGAACGGCCGCTCTCGCCGCATCTGTCGATCTACCGGCCGCCGATCACGATGACGATGTCGATCATCCATCGCATCACCGGCGGGGCGCTTTATTTCGGCACGCTGCTGGTCGCCGTCTGGCTGATGGCTGCGGCAAGCTCGCAGGCGACCTTCGATTTGGTCAACTGGGCTTTCGGCACCTGGCTCGGCCGGCTCATCCTGTTCGGTTACACCTGGGCGCTGATGCATCATATGCTCGGCGGGGTGCGCCACCTGGTCTGGGACACCGGCGCCGGCCTTCAGAAGCACACCGCCTCAAAAATCGCCTGGGCGACGCTGGCCGGCTCGATCCTGCTCACACTGCTGATCTGGGCTGCCGGCTATATGGCGCGGGGAGCCTGATCATGAGCACCGGAAAGAGCGACATGCGCACGCCGCTAGCCAAGGTCCGCGGCCTGGGTTCGGCCCGCGAAGGCACCGGGCATTTCTGGCGCCAGCGCCTCACCGCTATCGCCAACATCCCGCTGACGCTGTTCTTCGTCGGGTTCCTGATCGCGCTCAACGGCGCCGGCTATGCGGAAGTGCGCGCGGCACTCGCCAATCCGTTCGTGGCGCTGGTGCTGGCCCTGGTGCTCATCTCCGGCCTTATCCATATGCGGCTCGGCATGCAGGTGATCATCGAAGACTACGTGCATGGCGAAGGCATGAAGCTGGCGCTGATCGCCCTCAACACATTTTTCACCATAGCGGTTGGCGTCGCCTCGATCTTCGCCCTGCTTAAACTGGCATTCGGAGGCTGAGTTGGCCAAAGACGCGAAATCGGCCAACACGGCAGGCTACACCTTTGTCGACCACAAATTCGACGTGGTGGTCGTCGGCGCCGGCGGTGCCGGTCTGCGCGCCACGCTCGGCATGGCCGAACAGGGCCTGCGCACCGCCTGTATAACCAAAGTGTTCCCGACCCGCTCGCACACGGTGGCCGCGCAAGGCGGCATCGCCGCGTCGCTGTCCAATATGGGCCCCGATTCCTGGCAGTGGCACATGTACGACACCGTCAAGGGCTCGGACTGGCTGGGCGACGTCGACGCCATGGAGTACCTGGTGCGCGAAGCGCCGGCGGCGGTCTACGAGCTCGAGCATTACGGCGTGCCGTTCTCGCGCACCGACGAGGGCAAGATTTACCAGCGGCCATTCGGCGGCCACATGATGAATTACGGCGAAGGTCCACCCGTGCAGCGCACCTGCGCCGCCGCCGACCGCACCGGCCACGCCATCCTGCACACGCTCTACGGCCAGTCGCTGAAGAACAACGCGCAATTCTTCATCGAGTATTTCGCGCTCGACCTGATCATGGAGCCGGACGGCACCTGCACCGGCGTCGTCGCCTGGAATCTCGATGACGGCACCATCCACCGCTTCTCGGCCAAGATGGTGGTGCTGGCGACCGGCGGCTATGGCCGCGCCTATTTCTCGGCGACCTCGGCGCACACCTGCACCGGCGACGGTGGCGGCATGGCAGCGCGGGCCGGCTTCCCATTGCAGGACATGGAGTTCGTGCAGTTCCACCCGACCGGCATCTATGGCGCCGGCTGCCTGATCACCGAAGGCGCGCGCGGCGAGGGCGGCTATCTCGTCAATTCCGAGGGCGAGCGCTTCATGGAGCGCTACGCACCGTCGGCCAAGGACCTTGCCTCGCGCGACGTCGTCTCGCGCTGCATGACGCTGGAGATCCGCGAGGGCCGTGGCGTCGGCAAGAAGAAGGACCATATTTTTCTCCACCTCGATCATCTCGATCCGGCGGTCTTGCACGAAAGGCTCCCGGGCATCTCGGAATCAGCAAAAATCTTCGCCGGCGTCGACCTGACCAAGGAGCCGATCCCGGTGCTGCCGACGGTGCACTACAATATGGGCGGCGTGCCGACCAACTATTGGGGCGAGGTGCTGAGCCCGACATCGGAGAACCCGGACCGGATGTCGCCCGGGCTGATGGCGGTCGGCGAGGCCGGCTGCGCCTCGGTGCATGGCGCCAACCGGCTGGGCTCGAACTCGCTGATCGATCTGGTGGTGTTCGGGCGCGCCGCGGCGATCCGCGCCGGCCAGGTCATCGACCGCAAGTCGGCGATCCCTTCGCCCAACGAAGCCTCGGTCAAGAAGATCATGGACCGCTTCGACGGGTTGCGCCACGCCAATGGCTCGACGCCGACCGCGGTGCTGCGCGAGAAGATGCAGAAGGCGATGCAGGAAGACGCCGCCGTGTTCCGCACGCAGGAATCGCTGGAAAACGGCTGCAAGCGCATTTCGCAGATTTGGGGCGAGCTCAAGGACATCAAGGTCTCCGACCGCTCGATGATCTGGAATTCCGACCTGGTCGAGACGCTGGAGCTGGAAAACCTGATGGCCAACGCCATCACCACCGTCTACAGCGCCGAGGCACGCAAGGAGAGCCGCGGCGCGCATGCGCGGGAAGACTTTTCCGCGCGCGACGATGCCACCTGGCGCAAGCACACGCTGGCCAGGCTGAGCGAGGACGGCAAGGTGACGCTGAGCTACCGGCCGGTGCACACCGAGCCGCTGTTGGCGGAAAAGGACGGTGGCATCAGCCTCGCCAAGATCGCGCCCAAGGCGCGGGTGTATTGACGATGGCGCTGGCGGGCTCAGGCTATTCCGGCACGCCTCTTCCGGCCAAGCTCGGCCTGAAGGACGGCATGACTGCCGCCTTCATTGCGCTGCCAGCGGAACTCGACGGCTTGGTTGGCGCCGTGGCTTTTGCCGAGGTCGACCGGCTGGCCGAATGGTCTGACATTTCGGGCAGCCGTCAAAGATACGACGCCGTCCACGCCTTCACCCGGCAGCGCGCCGAGATCGAGGATCGCCTCGGCGATGTCGAGGCGGCGATCAAGCGCAACGGCATGGTCTGGGTGTCCTGGCCGAAGAAGGCATCGAAAGTGCCGACCGATGTCACCGAGGGTGTTGTCCGCACGGAAGCGCTGAAGCGCGACCTCGTCGACGTCAAGGTCGCCGCCGTCAATGAAATCTGGTCCGGGCTGAAGCTCGTCATCCGAAAGGACCTGAGGTAATGGTCGAACTGACGCTCCCCAAGAACTCGCAGATCAAAGCGGGAAAAACCTGGCCGAAGCCGGAAGACGCGACTAATCTCCGCGAATACCGCATTTACCGCTGGTCGCCGGACGATGACGAGAATCCGCGCATCGATACCTATTTCGTTGACATGGACGATTGCGGGCCGATGGTGCTCGACGCGCTGCTGTGGATCAAGAACAAGATCGACCCGACGCTGACCTTGCGCCGCTCCTGCCGCGAAGGCATTTGCGGCTCCTGCGCCATGAACATCGACGGCTCCAACACGCTGGCCTGCACCAAGGGCTGCGACGACATTTCCGGCGCGGTCAAAGTCTATCCGCTGCCGCATATGCAGGTGGTCAAGGACCTCGTGCCCGACCTCACCAATTTCTACGCCCAGCACGCCTCGATCGAGCCTTGGCTGAAGACGGTGTCGCCGCAGCCGGCCAAGGAATGGCTGCAGAGCCATGAAGACCGCGAGAAGCTCGACGGGCTCTACGAATGCATATTGTGCGCCTGCTGTTCGACCTCGTGCCCGAGCTACTGGTGGAACGGCGACCGTTATCTCGGCCCAGCAACTTTGTTGCAGGCCTATCGCTGGCTGATCGACAGCCGCGACGAGGCCAAGGGCGAGCGGCTCGACAATCTCGAAGACCCGTTCCGGCTCTACCGCTGCCACACCATCATGAACTGCGCGCAGACCTGTCCGAAGGGCCTCAACCCGGCCAAGGCGATCGCGGAGATCAAGAAGATGATGGTGGAGCGGCGGGTTTAGGCCCTGCATGGAGCCGCTGCCTGCGGACTTTTCGCCGGACGCCGTCGCGGCACTCCGCGCGCGCCTCGATCTGGTGCGAAGCCAGGGTGTAAAAATCCTGTTCGCCATCGAAAGCGGCAGTCGCGCCTGGGGCTTCCCGTCGCCCGACAGCGACTATGACTGCCGTTTTGTCTATATCAGGCCTGTGTCGGATCATCTCGTGTTGCAACAGCCGCGCGACGTGATCGAGTTCCCGATCGAAGGCGAGATCGATGCCGGTGGCTGGGATTTGCGCAAGGCCTTGCTGCTGGCGCTCGGCGGCAATGCGGTCATCGTCGAGTGGACAAAGTCACCAATCGTCTATGAGCAAGTCGTGGGATTTCGCGCACGCCTTCTCGACCTGCTGGCCGAGATCGTCGATCCGGCAAAGGTCTCGCACCATTATCTCGGCCTGGCGCGCTCGCATGTCGCCAAGATCGGCAGTTTTTCCGGCGAGGTTAAGCTGAAGAAGCCCGCCTGGTCGAGCGCAAAAGCCAGACGCGGGAGATGGGGTCTGGTCTCATCCCAACCGCAATCGCGCACTATCTCGAAGCGCGCTATGGTCACCACGAAATGAACCTCGCCGCCACGGTCAGGGATGAGGCCCGCCAGGCGCGCAACCATGCCTTTGCAATCGATTTTTGCCGCCGGGAGGCTGAACAAATTTCATGAGCGAAGACCTGCCCATCCTCTCCCCGATCGAAGCGCGCGTGCTTGGCTGCCTGATCGAGAAGAAGGAGCTGACGCCGGATGTCTACCCGCTGACGCTCAACGCAGCCCTTGCCGCAGCCAACCAGAAGACGGCGCGCGAGCCGGTGATGGCGCTGGAGCAGACAGAGGTGCACCGGGGTCTGAAGCTGCTCGAGCAGAAGGGGCTGGTGCGGCAGATGTTCGGCTCGCGCGTCGAGCGCTACGAGCATCAGATGGCGCAGCGCTTCTCGCTGACCACGCCGCAGACCGCCTTGCTCGGCCTGCTCTTGTTGCGCGGGCCGCAGACGGCGCATGAGCTCCTGGCGCGAGCCGAGCGCATGGCGCGGTTTGCGTCGATCGAGGACCTGCGCGCTGAACTCGACATGCTGATCGGCCGCCGCCCGCCGCTGATCCAGGAAGTCCCGCGCGGGCCAGGCCAGCGCGAGGACCGCTACGTGCATCTTCTCGCTGGCGCGGTGGATGTTGCAGCGCTATCGGCGCAACGCAGCGCGCCGGCCATGCCTCACTCCGACCTGGAAGCGAGAGTGGAGGCGCTGGAGCAGGAAGTCGCCGCACTACGTGCCCGGCTTGACGCGCTGGGCGGTTGAGGCCGCCAGCAATCCAGATATAGCTGCTCAGAGGCGCGGTTGTCCGTCATGAAACCGCCGGCCCGAAGGCCGGCGTTTGTCACTTCAGGTCACCTTGCTCAGCCGAGCCTGGCGTCGAGCGACACCTTGATCGCGCCGAGCGCCTTGGAGACGGGGCATTCGGCCTTGGCCTTCTCGGCCAATTCCTTGAACTTCGCCGCATCGATGCCGGGCACCTTGCCGACCAACGTGATGGCGCTGCCGGTGATGCCGGTGCCGGGAACCAGTGTCACCACGGCCTTGGCGTCGAGTTCGGCCGCGGGCGTGCCGTTCTCGGCCAGGAAGTGCGAAAGCTGCATGGCGTAGCAGCCGGCATGCGCGGCGGCGATCAGCTCTTCCGGATTGGTGCCGGACTTGCCGCTTTCATCCTCGAAGCGCGCCTTGAACGAATAGGGCGTGCCCTTGAGCGTCCCGCTCTGGCTGTCGAGCGTGCCTTTGCCTTCTTTCAGATTGCCTTTCCAGACGGCGGTTGCGATGCGGTCCATGAAGTCCTCCTTGGTTGCCGTGACTTGGGGTTGCCGTGACTTGGGGTTGCCGTGACTTGGGGTTGTCGTGAACTTAGGGTTGTCGTGAACTTGGCCTGGGTGAGCCCGGCGTCCGCTCAACTATAGCGCGGGCGGGCGCGAAGACCACTGCGCTGTTTCGACCACGGCGCGATGACGGTTCATTCCTTGCGGGAAAATATCTGGCCTTGCGGAAAAATATTTAGGCTCTCCGGAAAAATATTCGGGCAAAAAATGTCGACTTCCATCCGGCCCGGCCGTCCTGCGGGCGGCCATGGTTTTCGTGGCCGGATGGAGGTTCACATGGACAATCTGTTTTTCGCACTGTGGAAGAGCCCAGGCGATAGAGCCGGGCGGCAGGAAGACTTCTGGCTGGATTCGCCGGCACCCGTCTTCGGCAGGCTTCTGGCGGCTGTTGCCATCATCGGTGTCGCGGCATGGCTTCTCGACCACGCGGCCGCGGTCGACGGCAAGGCTGACACGCTCGTCACCGCATCTTATGGTTCATCGCAGCAAGGGAGCTGGAAATGAAATATGTCTGCCTGGTCTATGGCGAGGAGAAAGACCTCTATGCGCTGACCCCCGATCAGGGGGCCAAGCTCGACGCCGATTCGCTGGCCTATGACAGGTCGCTGGACCTAGAGGGCAAGCTGATCATCGCACAGGCGCTGCAATCGGTGAGGACGTCGAAGTCGGTGCAACGGCGCGAGGGCAAGCGCCTTGTCACCGACGGCCCCTTCGCCGAAACCAAGGAGCAACTGCTTGGCTTCGTGATGGTCGAGGCCGACACTCTCGACGAAGCGCTGGACATCGCCGCCGGCATTCCGCTGGCCGAACTCGGCACGATCGAGGTGCGGGCGATCTACGACATACCAGGGTCATAGGCGGCGCTGGCCTGGGCGGTCGGGACCGGCAAATCGGCCCGTTTAATGGCCTGAGTGTCACCAGCCGCAAATTGAATTTTCCTGGCCGCAGGCAACTCTTGCGTGTTGAAGCAACGCGGCAGTTCTCCTATCGTCGCGCGGATTGCTGGGGGATGTCGACATGCCTTTCCTGATTGCTGTCCTTGGCGTGCTCGGAGCGGCGGCGTTCTGGTGGTACCGGATGAAGGCCATGAACGACGCCGCGCGCGAGGTCGCCGATGTCGTCGGGCGCGTGCAAGGCAACATCAGGCGCAAGAAGCTGCGCAAGCAGGCGGCGCTTTCGCCGCTGACGGCGATCGACGATCCGGTGGTCGCCGCCGCGACGCTGATCACATCGATCGTCTCCGAGAGCGGGCCGATCCTGCCGCAGCGCGAGGCCGTCATCCGCGCTGTCATTTCCGAGATCGCCGACAAGAAGAAGACCGACGAGGCGGTGATCTACGCCAAATGGGCGGCGTCACAGATCGACGACACCACGGTCGTCATCGACAAGCTGGCGCCTTTCCTGCGCGAGCGTCTTGACGTGGCCGAGCGCAACGATCTGCTGCAGATGGTCAATCGAGCCGCCCAGGGCGGCGAGAAGAAACTGGAGATCGCCGACCAGCGCATGCTGCGGCTGCGGCAAAAGCTGGGTTTCGAGGTGAATTAGGTGTGCTGATATTCAGGTAAGGCCGGCCTGCGAACGACGGCTTCCTGCGCTTCCATTGCTCACGTATTTTGAGTACGCCCCGCTCCGTTCTCAAAAACTACCGTTCTCGACACGGTGTCGGAATTGGGCGTCAGTTCAGCGCATTTCACGCCGACTCCCTCATTACGACCGGTATAAATTATCGGTCAGGTTGGTTGCCTCGAGGAGACTTTGCATGCGCGGTCATTGCTTATGTGGCGCTATTGCTTTTGAAGTCGATGGCCCGGCACAAGCCTGCGTGAGCTGTCATTGTGAAAGTTGCCGGCGGCAATGTTCTGCGCCGATGACAACCTACATTGGCGTCTTGGACAGCCGATGGCGATGGCTGGGCAGGCCGCCGAAGGTATTCAACTCTTCTCCCGGTGTGGAAAGAACATTTTGCGATCACTGTGGCTCGCCGCTGTCCTTCCGCTCAAAGAACATGTCCGGTGTCATGCATTTTTTTGCCGCAGCGATGCAGGAGCCGGAAAATTTTGCACCAACGCTGCATGTCGCTTTTGAGGAGAAGCTCCCTTGGTTGAAACTCGCCGACGGCCTGCCGACACGTGTCGGGCCTGACTATACGAAAGACTAGATCGCCTCGCCCTTCAACAGCCTCGGCGTGCCGGCCGACAGTCCCGACGCCTGCCGGATAAAAAATTCCTTCAAGCGCGGCATGCGCTCGACCAGGCCGAGGCCGATGTCGCGGACGGTGCGCAGCGGGGTGATGTCGTTGGAAAACAGCCGGTTCAGCACATCCGTCGTGATGCCCATCTGCACCGTGTCGAAACGGCGCCATTGCTGGTAGCGCTCAAGCACGTCGAGCGCGCCGATGTCCTGGCCGAGCCGGTCGGCCTCGACGATCACCTCGGCAAGTGCTGCCACATCCTTGAAGCCGAGGTTGAGGCCCTGTCCGGCGATCGGATGGATGCCGTGGGCGGCGTCGCCGGCAAGCGCCACGCGCGGTGCGACGAAGGCGCGCGCGATGGTGAGGCCAAGCGGCCAGGCGCGCGGTTTGTCGGCAACGCGGATCTCGCCGAGCTTCAGGCCGAAACGCTGTTCCAACTCATGCTCGAAGACGAGATCGTCGCCTTCGACGAGCGCCTTTGCATCTTCGGCGCGTTCGACCCACACGATCGACGAGCGGTTGGTGCCGTCCTTGTCGGGTTTCAGCGGCAAGGTGGCGAAGGGGCCGGCCGGCAAAAAGTGCTCTTCGGCGCGGCCATTGTGCGGGCGTTCATGCGCCACGGTGCAGACGATGCCGGACTGGCCGTAGTCCCACTTCACCGTCTTGATGCCGGCCATGTCGCGCAGCTTCGAATTGACGCCGTCGGCGGCGACCAGCAGCCGTGCGGTCAGCGCGGCACCGTCGGCCAGATGCACAGTGATGCTGGCGCCGTTGGTCTCAAAACCCTGCACCGCCACACCTTCGATGATGTCGATGCCGAGCGTTTCGGCCCTGGCGCGCAAGGCGCCGTTCAACGCCCTGTTGGCGACCATATGCGCAAACGGCTCGCCCGGCGCCACTTCGCCGCCGAAGGTCAGGAACACCGGGCGCACCGGATCGGCGCTGCGCGAATCGGTGATGATCATCTCGGTGATCGCCTGCGCCTGCGGCGCGATCTCGGCCCAGACGCCAAGCTGGTCGAGCATACGGCAGGCGGCCGCGGCAATGGCCGAGGCACGGCCGTCCTTTTGCCAGGCACCGGCGGGCGCGGCATCGACCAGCGCCACGGCAAGGTGGGGTCGCGCCTGTTTCAACGAAACGGCGGTGGCCAGCCCGACATAGCCGGCGCCGGCGACGAGGACATCGAGCCCGGATCTGATCTTGGCATCAGCCTTGCGTTCCATCGTGTTGGCTCCTTGCGCGCCGGCCCGGGCCTGCGCCCTTGACGGCTCGTTCTTCCTGTCGGAAACCGCCATAGCAATTTTGCGGCGAGGTCACAAAACATGACGGCGGCCATGGACGAGCTTCTGAGCATTCTCGACCTCGAGAGGCTGGAACACAATCTGTATCGTGGTCGCAGCCCCCAGGTGGAGTGGCAGCGCGTGTTCGGCGGCCAGACCATCGCCCAGGCGCTGGTGGCGGCGCAGCGAACGGTGGAGCCGGACCGCTTCGTGCATTCGCTGCACGGCTATTTCATGCGGCCGGGCGACATCAGGGTGCCGATCGTCTACGAGGTCGACCGCATCCGCGACGGCGGCTCCTTCACCACCCGTCGCGTGCTGGCGATCCAGCACGGCCAGGCGATCTTTTCTCTGGAAGCCTCGTTCCAGGTCGACGAGAAGGGGCTCGAACATCAGTTCGCGCTGCCCGATGACGTGCCGCCGCCGGAAGGGCTGCCGACGCAGCGGCAGCTGCTCGAAAGGGCCGAGCGGGTGCCGGAAGCGGTGCGCCGCTTCTGGGCGCGCGAGCGGCCGCTGGAGCTCAGGCCGGTCAATCTCCAGCACTATGAAAGCCGCGACAAGCTGCCGCCCCGGCAAAATGTCTGGATACGTCTTGCCGGGCCGGTTCCCGACGACCGCGCGCTGCAGTCGGTGCTGCTCGCCTACCTCTCCGACATGACATTGCTCGACACCTCGACCTTCGCGCATGGGCGTGGCCTGTTCGATCCCGACATCCAGGCGGCGAGCCTCGACCATTCGATGTGGTTCCACCGGCCGCATTCACTCGACGGCTGGCTGCTTTATGCGCAGGACAGTCCGTCGAGTTCGGGATCGCGCGGCTTCAGCCGCGGCACGCTCTATGCCCGCAACGGCACGCTGATCGCCTCGATGGCTCAGGAAGGCTTGATCCGGCTCAAGCGCTGAGCACTGCGAGTCTTGTTTGTGCAGAGTCTCTGGACAAACGAAAACCGTTTGTCCGAAAAGGCCAGGCTCCGCCTTTCGGCGCCGTGCGCAAAGCCGGCAAATTAGGCAAATTCGAAAAATTGCATAATTTTTGAGCATGTGGCGTGCCGAAGGTCTCGGCACCGGCTGGCCTCGGCCACTCCATTCCCTTTGTTTACAACAGGTTAACATGCTGCTTCGGCACTTGGCACGAAGCTTGAATTCTTGGGAGCACTCTCCGGCTCCTTGGGATCGGTGAAGGTGTGCAAACGCGGGGGACCGCAACAGCAAAGGGTGAAACCTTATGAAAATCGTGATGGCAATCATCAAGCCGTTCAAGCTGGACGAGGTACGCGAAGCGCTTACCGCCGTCGGCATCCAGGGCCTGACCGTCACCGAAGTCAAAGGCTACGGGCGTCAGAAGGGGCATACGGAAATCTATCGCGGGGCGGAATACGCGGTCAGTTTCCTGCCGAAGATCAAGATCGAGGTCGCGGTCAGTGCCGACACGGTCGACAAGGCCGTCGAAGCCATCACCGCCGCTGCCAAGACCGGCCAGATCGGCGACGGCAAGATCTTCGTTTTCGGCATCGATCAGGCGGTGCGCATCCGCACCGGCGAAACAGACACCGACGCACTCTGAGCGGCGAACACGTATTCCAATGGAGAGTTCAATGAACATACCTTCCACCTTGAAGACAACGGGACGCGTGGCGGCGCTGGGCTCGCTCGCTCTCGCTGCATTGGGCACGGTCTCCGCATTCGCGCAGACCGCGGCTCCCGCCGCTGCAGCGGCCGCTCCGGCAGCCGCGCCTACCCCGGTGCTCGATACCGGCAACACGGCCTGGATGCTGACTTCGACGGCGCTGGTGCTGATGATGACCATTCCGGGCCTGGCGCTGTTCTACGGCGGCATGGTGCGCAAGAAGAACGTGCTCGCCACCATCATGCAGAGCTTTGCCATCACCTGCCTGGTGACGGTGCTGTGGTTCATGTTCGGCTATTCGCTCGCCTTCACCACCAATGATTCCGCCAGCTTGAACAACTACATCGGCGGCTTCTCGAGATTCTTCCATCACGGCATCACCGTCTCGACGCTGTGGCTGCCAGGGGTCTCCAACATCCCTGAATTCGTCTTCTCGATGTTCCAGATGACCTTCGCCATAATCACGCCGGCCCTTATCGCCGGCGCCTTCGCCGAACGCATGAAGTTCTCGGCGCTGCTGCTCTTCATGGCGCTGTGGCTGGTGTTCGTCTATTGCCCGATCGCGCATTGGGTGTGGGGCGGCGGCTTCCTTGGCGCGGCCGGCGTGCTCGACTTCGCCGGCGGCACGGTCGTCCACATCAACGCCGGTGTCGCCGGTCTGGTCTGCGCGCTCGTTCTGGGCAAGCGTGAAGGCTACGGCACCACCAACATGGCGCCGCACAACCTGGTCTATTCGGTGATCGGCGCTTCGCTGCTGTGGGTCGGCTGGTTCGGCTTCAACGCCGGTTCGGAACTGGCGGCTGACGGCCTTGCCGGTGCAGCTATGCTCAACACCCAGGTCGCCACCGCCGCTGCGGCGCTCGCCTGGATGTTCGCCGAATGGATCGTCGCCAAGAAGCCCTCGGTGCTCGGCATCATCTCGGGTGCCGTCGCCGGCCTCGTCGCGGTGACGCCGGCTTCCGGCTTCGTCAACCCGACCGGCGCCTTCATCGTCGGTATTCTCGCCGGCGTCATCTGCTACCTCTCGGCGGTCAAGCTCAAGCATGCGCTCGGCTATGACGACTCGCTCGATGCCTTCGGCGTGCATGGTATCGGCGGCATCGTCGGCGCACTGCTCACCGGTGCACTCGCCGATCCGGCGATCAATGCGCTTGGCAAGGACGCTTCGGTCGGCAAGCAGCTCTATGGTATCGCCTTCACCATCCTGTGGACGGCGGTTGCCACCTTCGTGATCCTCTACATCGTCAAGGCGCTGGTCGGCCTGCGTCCGACGACCCAGGATGAGGTCGAGGGCCTCGACATCTCCCAGCATGGCGAAGTGGTGCCGTAAGGCCGCCTCGCCAACGGGGCCGGCGGAACCCTCCTCCCGCCGGCCCCAGATTTCCAGAGATCCCGTCGTGACGTTCTCGAAAGAGGCTCACGCATTGAGGCCCGGAGCGATCCGGGCCTCTTTTTTGGCTCATCCTGGCTGAGATCGGCTCTGCGCAATCACGTTCGCGTGAAAAAGATTTTCGAGGAAATATCTTGGCTCCGAACTGTGAATGCGATCGTCGTTCTGGCGATCGTTTCGGGCCAGCGCCTGACGGTGTCTTGAGACATAACGAATGATGGCGAGCAGTCTTGCTCGCTATTGTCGTAGCTGGACTTACGAGACCGCGGCAATCCCGCCATGGTTAATGCGCCCTTAACCTTCCCACAGCTAGTCTGACCTCCGAATCTGCCGGAGTGCGTCATGCGCTCGGGTCAGTCAATCACTGACGGGGAAGAGCATGCGTTCAGGGGCTTCAGCACCGCTCGCGCTGGCCGATACGGGGCACGGCATCCAGGCTTTCGCGAGGCGCCAGGTCGGCCGGCTGGTCGGCGCCGGGCTGTTCCTGGCTGTCGCCTTCGGCGTCGCCAGCCTCGCTACCTGGAACGTTGCCGATCCAAGCTTCTCGCACGCCACCAACAACACCGTCACCAACGCCATGGGCTATGCCGGTGCCGTGTTCTCCGACCTCGCCATGCAGTTCTTCGGCCTCGCCGCGGTCGCCGCGCTGGTCCCCGCCGTCATCTGGGGGTATCTGCTGTTTTCGGCGCGCGGCGTCGACAGGCTGCCCAAGCGCGGGCTGTTCTGGTTCGGTTTCGCGCTGCTCGCCGCCGCGATCGCCGGCTGCATCGTCCCGCCCAAGACCTGGCCGCTGCCCACCGGGCTCGGCGGCGTGTTCGGCGACATGGTGCTCAAGATTCCCGGCGTCCTCATCGGCGGTTACCCGACCGGGCTGATCGCCAGCGTGCTTGCCGTTTTGCTGGCCGCGCCGGCGCTCTGGCTGTTCGCCTATGGCGCGGCGCTGATCGGGCGCAAGAACGGCTTCGCCGTCATGGAAGAGCCTGCTGCCGCCGATCCACGCGAAGATGATCTTCTGTTCGACAATGACGAGGATGAGGGCGACGAGGGCATATTGGCGCTCGGCGCGATTACGCATTGGTGGCTCTCGCTGCGTGCGTGGATGCATCGCCGCGCCGTGCGCCGCAGGCAGGAACGGGACGAATACGAGCCGGAGATGGAGCAGCGCTCCACTGCCTGGCGCCGCGCAGCCGAACGGGTCGAATCGGCTGAGTTCGCCGAGTCGCGGATGAGCCAGGACGGCCGCGCCCGCGTCGAGCCGGAATTCTTCGCCGCCATGGTCAATGACCGCAGCGTTTCCGTCGATCCGGACGATGGCGATATCTTCGAGCGCGATGACGCGGACATGGATTTCGACGAGGAGCCCGTCGCCCAGCGCCGTGCGGCGCCAACAGCCAAGGTACAGCAGTTCCGCTCCGACGCCGCCACCCGCGTCGAGGCGCCGGCGGCGCGCCCGGTGCCCGGCGCGCGCGTCCAGCGCGAGGCGCAGACCTCGCTGATCGGCTCGGACACGTTCGAGATGCCGTCGCTGCATTTCCTGTCGGAACCGAAGAACGTGGCGCGAGACCCAAGTCTCTCCAAGGACGCGCTGGAACAGAATGCGCGCCTGCTCGAGGGCGTGCTGGAGGATTTCGGCGTCAAGGGTGAGATCATCGCCGTACGGCCCGGCCCGGTGGTCACCCTTTATGAACTCGAACCGGCGCCCGGCATCAAATCGTCGCGCGTCATCGGCCTGTCCGACGACATCGCCCGCTCGATGAGCGCGATCGCGTGCCGCGTTGCCGTGGTGCCGGGCCGCAATGCCATCGGCATAGAACTGCCGAACGCCAAGCGCGAGACCGTGTATTTGCGGGAGATACTGGCCAGCCGCGATTTCGAAACCACCAAGTCCAAGCTGGCGCTGGCCCTGGGCAAGACCATCAATGGCGAGGCGGTCATCGTCGACATCGCCAAGATGCCGCACGTGCTGGTCGCCGGCACCACCGGCTCCGGCAAATCCGTCGCCATCAACACCATGATCCTGTCGCTGCTCTACAAGCTGACGCCGCAGGAATGCCGGCTGATCATGATCGATCCGAAGATGCTGGAACTTTCGGTCTATGACGGCATCCCGCATCTTTTGACACCCGTCGTCACCGATCCGAAGAAGGCGGTGGTGGCGCTGAAATGGACTGTGCGCGAGATGGAGGACCGCTACCGCAAGATGTCCAAGGTCGGCGTGCGCAACATCGACGGCTTCAACGCCCGCGTCCAGTTGGCGGAGAAGAAAGGCGAGAAGATTTCGCGCACCGTGCAAACCGGCTTCGACCGCCAGACGGGCGAAGCGATCTACGAGACCGAGAATCTCGATCTCGAGCCGATGCCCTATATCGTCGTCATCATCGACGAAATGGCCGACCTGATGATGGTCGCCGGCAAGGACATCGAAGGCGCGGTGCAGCGCCTGGCGCAGATGGCGCGTGCGGCCGGCATCCACGTCATCATGGCGACGCAGCGTCCGTCGGTCGACGTCATCACCGGCACCATCAAGGCCAACTTCCCGACTCGCATTTCCTTCCAGGTGACGTCGAAGATCGACAGCCGCACCATTCTGGGCGAGCAGGGTGCCGAGCAACTGCTCGGCATGGGCGACATGCTCTACATGGCCGGCGGTGGCCGCATCCAGCGCGTGCACGGCCCGTTTGTCTCCGACGACGAGGTCGAGAAGATCGTCGGGCATTTGAAGCTGCAGGGCGTGCCTGAATATCTCGATGCCATCACCGAGGATGATGACGAGGACGACGACGAACCGTCCGGCAAGGGCGGCTCCGGTGGCGGGGGCGGCGGCAATTTCGAGGATTCCGACGACCCCTACGACCAGGCGGTCGCCGTGGTGCTGCGCGACGGCAAGGCGTCGACCAGTTACATCCAGCGCCGTCTCGGCATAGGCTATAACAGGGCCGCCTCGATCATTGAGAAGATGGAAAAGGAAGGCATTGTCGGGCCGGCCAACCATGCCGGCAAACGCGAGATTCTGGTGCCGACCGAGGACGACAAATTCTGATCGCAGGGAGTTCACGGCAACTTTGAACCCCCTGACGCGTTGAGGCGAAGCAGCGCCGCTCTACCGCCAAACTTCAGCCCAACTGGGGGTTCACGACAGCGATAGACACAGGAATCACCAAGCGAGTGACCGACATGAAGAACGATCTTTCCGCACTCAGCGATTTTGCTCCCACCCGCCGCCAGCTGCTCGGCCTCGGCGTTGTCATCGCGGGTGCCGCTGCCCTCAATGTGGTGCCTGGCTTCGAATTGTTGGCCTCGGCGCAGGCCGGCGTGCCCGCCGCCGCACAGAAGATCGCCGACCATTTTTCCTCGGTCAAATCGATGAGCGGCGAATTCGTCCAGTTCGGCCCCAAGGGCGAGCAGACCGGCGGCAAGTTCTTCCTGGAACGGCCGGGCAAGATCCGCTTCAACTATGACGGGGCGTCGAATTTCAAGGTGATTTCGGACGGCAAGTCGGTGGTCATCCTCAACAAGAAAATGAGGACGTCCGATCTCTATCCGCTGTCGAAGACGCCGCTCAAGCTGCTGCTCGACGACCGGATCGACCTCTCAGGCGACCGCGTCAAGAGTGTCAAGGAAGAAGACGACCTCACCACCATCAAGCTTTCCGACAAGTCGGTGTTCGGCAATGCGATGATCACCATGATGTTCGATCCGAAAACCTATGATCTGCGCCAGTGGACGATCACCGACGCGCAAGGCAAGGATACCACGGTGATGATCTTCAACACCAAGGAAGGCGTCAGCTTCGCCCCAGACACGTTTGCCATCGACTATACGGCCAACCGCGAGCTGAACTCCAAGACGCGCTAAGGTACGCGGAAATTCAGATGAGGCCGGCCCGCGAATGGCTGATACCTGCGCTTCCGGCCTTCGCCGGCCGAAGCACTTGATGGTCGGGGCAGTCAAGGCTATGGCCGGCGTAGGCCGGTGCTCGCTTACGAAAAGTACGCTCCGCTCGTCGCAAGGGCGACCCCGGAAGCCACCATTCTCGACTCGGCCTGACCTGAATCCCAGTCCACATTGGCGGCCGCCTGAGCAGGTTCCGGGCATAGCCCGGCTTGTGTTTGTGACGCCCGGCTGGCAGTTTCCGGACTGACTCCCTCAAAAGGCGTCTTCTTCGTCAGGGTCCATCGGTCCTGGCCGGAATCACGCTGTCCCGGACCGCCAATGCCCTTTTCCATCGCCACCTGGAACATCAACTCCGTGCGCCTGCGCATGCCGATCGTCGAGCGCCTGCTCGATGAGTACGCCCCCGATGTGCTGTGCCTGCAGGAAACCAAGGTTCCCGATGAGCTGTTTCCCGAAAAGGCATTCCGCAGGCTCGGCTACCAGCACATCGCCTTCCATGGCCAGAAGGGCTATCACGGCGTGGCGACGGTGGCGCGGCGGCCGATCGAACTGGTCGAAAAACGCCGCTTCTGCGAGGTCGAAGACAGCCGGCATCTGTCGGTGACTGTACGCGCCGGCGGCAAGACGATCCTGCTGCACAATTTCTACGTCCCAGCCGGCGGCGACGAGCCGGATCCCGAGATCAACAAGAAGTTCAAGCACAAGCTCGATTTCGTCGCCGAGATGAACGCCATCCGCGCCGAGCACACCGAAGTGTCCGCCTCGGTGCTGGTCGGCGACCTCAACATCGCGCCGCTCGAGCACGATGTCTGGTCGCACAAGCAGTTGCTCAACGTGGTCAGCCACACGCCGGTCGAGACCGAAAATTTCGAAGCGATGCGGCTGGCCGGCGACTGGGTCGACCTGATGCGGCTCAACGTGCCGCTTGAGCAAAAACTCTACACCTGGTGGAGTTATCGCGCGCAGGATTGGGAAGCGTCGAACCGCGGCCGACGGCTCGACCATGTCTGGTCGTCGCCAAACCTGGTGCCTGATTTCACCGGCTACGAAATCCTGAGAGCGGCGCGTGGCTGGGACCGGCCGTCGGACCATGTGCCTGTCATTGCGCGGTTCGACCTGGATTGATTATTCGGACCGGCGCTTCTCCCATTCCGGCCGCAGCTGCGCCATGACCAGTTCGTCGCGGTGTTCGCCGTTGAAGAACGCACTGCCGCGTGCAATGCCTTCAGCCTTGAATCCAACGGCTTCGTAAGCGCGGCGCGCGCGATGATTGTCCGGGAAAAGGCCGATGCAGAGCCGATTGGCGTCGGTCTCGACGAAGACCCTATCAACCGCTGCGGTCAGCAGCATTCTGCCCTGGCCTTGCCCCGACGCGACGACGGCAATGCGCTTGACCAATGTCACAAACTCGGCAGAGGCCCAACCGCGCAGGATGACGAAGCCGATCGGCAAGGAATCGCCGACGCCGAGAAAATAGGTATGGTTGTCATCGAGGAGAGCCTTGCGATGGCGCGTTTCATCCCAACGCCCGACGAACGCCTCGTAGCCTTCACGCCGTTCGGTGGCCATGATGAAGGGTAGGTCGTTCTCGGTGGCGCGCACAAAGCTGAAAGGTCATGTTCGCATCGCGCCTCTGTCTCTTTGATTTGACGCAATTCCGGAGGGAAAACCGCTTCACACTTTTCCTGGAATTGCTCTATCCCGAAAACCGTGGCGCCAGTTTCTCGATGCGGCGGATCATGGTCTGGAATTCCTCGGAAATGCGCTCGTGGAGTTTCACCGCGACTTCGGGATATTCCTCCAGGATGCGACGGAACATCTTGCGGCTCAGCCGGATCACTTCCGAATCGATTTCGGCCGACGCGCTGGTCAACCGGTTGCTGTCGGCGATCAATGCCAGTTCGCTCAGGATGGTGCCGGGGCCGGCGGTGCCGATCGGGATGCGCTCGCCAGTCTGCTCGCGATAGAGCACGATGCGGCCGCTGACCACGACATAGGCCGAATCGGCCTCATCGTCCTCGCGGTAAAGCTTGTGGTTGGCTTGCAGCAGGGTGTTCTCGGCGCCGAAGGCGAGCAGACGCAGCTGTTCCTGCGTGAAACCCTGGAAGAGCTTCACGGCGGACAGGATGCGGATGTCGTCATCCAGCGCCATCTCTAGCTGCGTCCCCGAACGGTCAGTCCAATCCCTCCTTCACGGGTAGATCCTGAATCTCCTCCAACAGGATCGCACCCGAACGCGGCCCCGCCCAGACCGCTTATTGGATAATGAAATGTTTAAGGAACCAGCTTGTAGCCGCCGCTTTCTGTCACAAGAATTTCCGCATTGGAAGGATCGCGCTCGATCTTCTGGCGCAGCCGGTAGACATGGGTTTCCAGCGTGTGCGTGGTGACGCCGGAATTGTAGCCCCAGACCTCCTCCAGCAGCACGTCGCGCGTCACCACCTTCTGATCGGCGCGGTAGAGATATTTGATGATCGAAGCTTCCTTCTCCGTCAGCCGCACCTTGCCGCCACGTGGGTCGATGAGCAGCTTCTGGCTGGGCTTGAAGGTGTAGGGGCCGACCGAGAAGGTGGCGTCCTCGCTCTGCTCATGCTGGCGCAGCTGGGCGCGGATGCGCGCCAAAAGCACCGCGAAGCGGAACGGCTTCGTCACATAGTCGTTGGCTCCGGCCTCGAGACCCAGAATGGTGTCCGAATCGGTGTCGTGGCCGGTCAGCATGATGATGGGCGCCTTGTAGCCGCCCTTGCGCAGGATCTTGACGGCCTCGCGGCCATCCATGTCGGGCAAGCCGACATCCATGATGAGCAGGTCGATGAGCCCTCCGCGCGCCGCGGTGACGCCTTTTGCCGCAGTAGCTTCCTGCAGCACGTCGAATTCCTCATAGAGGGCGAGTTGCTCGACCAGTGTGCCGCGCAGGTCGTCATCGTCGTCGACGATTAGAATGGTGCGTGAAGTCATGGATCAATCCGTTGTTTTGAAAATGAAATTCAGTTGACCGCTGCGTATTTATGCGGAAGCTGGCCGACACAATAGCCGATCACAGTGATTTGTTCCGTGGCACGATCATACAAGAAAAAACGCGATCGCAATGCAGCCGGCGCAATTTTGCTGAAACGGCTGCGTGTGCTGACCGTTCGGGCAAGGCCTGGCCACCCCAGCCAGGGCCTGCTGCAGGCCGGAAATGCGGTGTTTGCCTGCGCGCTGGGGCGCGGCGGCATCTCTGCCGACAAGCGCGAGGGCGACGGCGCCACGCCGCTTGGCTCGATGCGAATCCTGTCGGGTTATTTTAGGGGAGATCAGTTTGCCGGTGGCCGCCGGACGCGACTGGCGATGACGCCGATCGGGCCCGATCTCGGCTGGTGCGAAGTGCCTGACGACCGCAACTACAACAGGCCGGTCAAGATTCCCTATGGCGCCAGCCATGAACGCATGCGGCGCGACGACCGGCTCTACGACGCCTGCCTGGTGCTCGACTGGAACATCTCGCCGCGCCGCAGGGGACGCGGCAGCGCCATCTTCTTCCACCTGGCACGCCCCGGCTTCACGCCGACGCAAGGCTGCGTCGCGGTGACCGCGCGCACGATGAAGCGGCTGTTGCCGCTGCTGTTGGATAGGACGGTGATGAGGGTGGTGCGGTAGGGCAGTAGGGCAGTAGGGCAGTAGGGCAGTAGGGCAGTAGGGCAGTAGGGTGTATCTTCCGGTGTTGCCTTGATTTTCCCCTACTGCCTTACTCCCCTATTCCCTTACTCACCTCCGGCGCGGCTGCTGCCAGCCGATATCGAGCAGGCCCAGCCGGCCGATCTCGCGGTCCATGGCGCGGCCAATATCCTTGCGGCCAGCGCCGATATCGCGCAGCTGTCGATCGGACAGATCCTCGACGTTCTGGTGCGGAAGATTGACCGCGACCCTGGCCTGACGCAGCCAATCGCGGACCGCCGACAGCCAGGCCGGCGGGGCGGTGTTTGCGGGGTGAAGAGCGATGTGAGACATGATGCGATCCGTTTCTCTCCGGACTTCAAATCCGGTTTAATGGTACTTCGATGCTCGCATCATGCCTGATTGAAATCTTGGGAGGAAACGAGTAGTTTTTGCTCAATCATCAAGTTTTGTTTGAGGATCGAGACGCTATGATCCGCTCTTTCGAAATTATGCGCTGATGTCTCGCCTCCTGCCCGGGACGCGTGCGCTGAGGACCTTCGAGGCGGCTGGGCGTCACCTCAATTTCACCCGCGCCGCCGACGAGCTTGGGCTGACGCCGGCCGCGGTAAGCCACCAGGTCAAGGAAATCGAGGAGCAGCTCGAACTGGTGCTGTTCACGCGCACCAGTCGCACCATGCGGCTGACGGAAGCGGGAAACGTGCTGTTCGAGGCGTCGATCGACGCGCTCGACCTGCTCAACCGGGCAGTGTCCCGGGCGCGCAAGATGACGCGCGGCACGGCGCTGCTGAAAGTGACGCTCGACGCGCAGTTTGCGACAAAATGGCTGATGCGGCGCGTGGACGATTTCCGCCGTCAAAGGCCGGGCATCGAGCTGCGCTTCGACATCACCTACGATGTCAGGGATTTCGAGCGCGATGACGTCGATATCGGCATTCGCTTCGGCACCGGCAAATATCCCGGGCTTTGCGCGCACCGGCTGTTCGACAACATCATCATCCCGGTGTGCAGTCCGGCGCTGCTCGCTTCAGGCCCGCCGCTCAATGAACCGCGCGACCTCTTCGGGCATACGCTGGCGCATATCGAATGGTCGCGGCAAGGCGTCACCTGGCCGAACTGGAGCATGTGGATGCAGGCAGCCGGCGTTGACGACTTCGACGACAGCCGCACCCTCGTCTTCGGCTCCTCGACCGATGCCACGCAGGCGGCACTCGACGGCAACGCCGTGGCGCTGGCCGACTTCGCCATGGTCGCCAACGATTTGTCGCAGGGGCGGCTTGTCCGTCCCTTCGAGCTCGGCATCAAGGTCGCGCCGGAGTTCGCCTATTTCCTGGTCTATCCGCAAACCGCGAAGGACGACGCGCGCATCGTCGCGTTTCGCGAGTGGCTTCTCGAGGAGGCGGCCAAGACCCACGGCACGGAGGCATGAGCCGGCTGCGCCGAGCCCGTCTTCCGGTCACGACCGGGCGTTATGGCCGAAGATCATGCGGGTGTATTTCTTCCACTTCCATTTCAGGCTCTTGTACAAACGCGGGTATCTCTTCGCCGAAATGGACGTCTGAAACGCTCCGTTCTCGCTGCCCTGCTCGACAATCGGCCGCTCGAACCAAAGCATTTCAATGCCGAGCTTCTCGTCCATCTGTTCGACTTGGTGGTCGATCGAGGTGTAGATCTTGTTCTGCTCGATCCAGGCGCAACGGGCTTCGGCGACCGGTCGGGTGATAAGGTAGGAATCGGTGCATCTGGCGTGCAGGGCCGGGTAGAGCCTTTGACCCTTCCGCAATTTCCAGCTCGGCGTGTAGTAGTTGCTGCCATTGCCGAGATAGATGACGGCCTTGCGCGTGGGACTGCCGAGCTCAGCCAGCCCCTGGCGGAACTTGCCGACGAAGTCGCGGGCGAGGAAGACGTCGTCCTCGAAGACCAGGCAATAGGGCATGTCGGTCTCGAGGAAATCGCGCCAGATGCCGACATGCTTCAGCGCCAGCGAGACGGCCGGCGGGTGGGTAAAGGCAGGGGCAATCAGCTCGTTGCGGATCTCCGGGGTGATGTCGGGCCGGTCCCAGTCCGTGTAAAAATAGACCGGCACGCCACGCCGCTCGAATTCGCGGACGATGTGGCGACGCCGGTCGTCATAGCCCTGCTTGACGTGGCAGATCCGGGTGAACACCAGGTCGCGTGGAAATCCGGCTGCCATCGTCAACGCACCGTCTCAGCTTGCCGCGGCGCCGAACCAGCCGATCACCGTGCCGATGATCAGCAGGGCACCCAGCCAGTGGCCACCGTCGATGAGGGTCAGGTCCCAGCCGAAATTCTCGTAGCGATGGTTGACCGACAGCGTCGTGGCGACAAGACCGAGCCAAAGCACGAAGCCGAAGATAAGCCCGGCAAGCCATGTCGGCTCACCACCGGTCATCGCGCCGACAACCAGCGCCATGATGGTGGCCATGAGCAGTTCGGCGACGAAGCTGATGACGAAAGGCAGCGGCGATTTCTTCATCGTCGCTGGATCGAGCCTGGCGGCCTTCAGCCACGGCTTGCTCAACGCCATGTACCAGCCGGCGCCGAACAACCAGGCAACGACGGCGGCGGCGATCACCGCCAGCCAGTTCACTGCTGAAAAATCCATGAGCTTCCCCCTCCAGATGCAAGCCGTGCGGCGTGCGTGCACTTTGTATCAAGCGCTTCGGCGATGGCGTCAAGCAAAGCGCCAGACGGTGGTGCGCTTGACCAGGGAATCCTCCAGTGCCCGGGTGACGGCGACCTCATAGACCGCAAGCGGCTCCAGGCCGGCTTTGGGCATATACGACCGGCCGGGATCGCCGACGAAGATCTCCGCGCCGCGCGCCTTGAGCGTTGCGAACCACGGCATCAGGCTATCGGCGAAGGATTTGTCGTAGAAAACGTCACCGGCGAGAATCACGTCCCAGCCGGCATCGGTGCCGATGCAGTCCGTGCCGAGGAATTCGATCCCGACGCCATTGGCCTCGTTGTTGAGGCGGATCGCGGTGGCGCAGAACGGGTCGATGTCAGCGGCGATCACTTGAGCAGCACCCGCCTTGGCGGCGGCGATGGCGACAAGGCCGGAGCCCGAGGCGAAGTCGAGCACGCGCTTGCCCCGCACCATGTCCGGGTTGTCCAGGACATAGCGGGCGAGGCCCTGGCCGCCGGCCCAGGCGAAGGCCCAGAAGGGCGGCGGCAGGCCGATCTCGACCAGTTCGTCCTCGGTCCGCTGCCAAAGATCGTGCGCTTCATCGGCGAGGCGCAGAACAATCTCCGGCACATGCGGCGACGCCATCAGCGCCGTGTTGTCGAGAATGAATTGCTTGGCGCTGTGCGGGGTCAGCGCCGTCACGGAGCAGGCGTCAAGCCGCCCATGCGGCAGACTTCCTTCCATTCCGCCGGGGTGACCGGTTGCACGGAAAGCCGTCCGAGCCGCACCAGCGCCATCTCGGCAAGTTTTGGGTTGGCCTTGACCTGTTCCAGCGTCGGCGGGTTCGGCACGTCCTTGACGGCGCGGATGTCGACGCATTCCCAACGCGGATCGTCGGAAGTGGTGTCGGGGTGGGCCAACGCGCAGACTTCGGCGATGCCGACGATGTTGAGCCCCTCATTGGAATGGTAGAAGAAGCCGAGATCGCCGATCTGCATCGCCTTCATGTTGTTGCGGGCGGCGTAATTGCGCACGCCGTCCCATTGCGTGCCGGCCTTGCCCTTGGCCTTCAGCATCTCGAAGGAGAACTTGAAAGGCTCCGATTTGAACAGCCAGTAGTTCATTTTTTCTCCTCCTTGCGAGCCAATCGCGGGCTATCGGAAATTAACTAGCCGCCGGCTTGTTGAACGTCCAGTTCCACTGGCGGATTTCGACGCTTTCGAACAGCCCGGCCTTGGCATAGGGGTCGGCGGCCGACAAGGCCTGCGCGGCGGCCAGATCGGGCGCTTCGACGACCACGAGGCTGCCATTGGGCTTGCCGTCGGCATCGAGGAACGGACCGGCAAAGGCCAGTTTCTTCTCCGCATTCAGGCCTTCGAGGAAGGCGACATGCACGGGCCGCGTGTCGAGGCGCACCTGCAGGCTTCCGGGCTTGTCCTTGCAAACAAAAGCAAACAGCATTGTCTTCTCTCCACAGTGGTCGGGATCAATCGTTGGTTTCGGTCTTCAGCGGCCGGGTCATCAAGGCCGTTACGGCCTGGCGGATGGTGATGGTGCCGTCCAGTATGGCGGCGACGGCGGCGATGATCGGCGCGTCGATGCCGCGCTCCGCGGCGATGCGGGCGGCGATCGCCGCTGTCGGCACGCCCTCGGCCAGCGGCAGCCCGGCAAGCGCCTTGCCTTGCCCGAGCGCCAGCCCATAGGCGAAATTGCGCGATTGCGCCGACGAGCAGGTCAGCAGCAGGTCGCCAAGGCCGGAAAGGCCCATCAAGGTCTCTGGCCTGGCGCCGAAGGCGGCACCGATGCGGCGCAGCTCGACGAAGCCGCGCGTCACCATGGCGGCCTGGGCGCTGGCGCCGAGCCCGGCGCCGGTGACGGCACCTGCGGCAATGGCAAAGACGTTCTTCAGGGCGCCGCCGATCTCGACGCCGATCAGGTCGTCGCTCGAATAGCAGCGCAGGTTCTCGGCGGAAAAGCGGGCGGCAAGGTCGGCGGCAAGCGCCTCGTCGCCGGCGGCGACCACGACCGCTGTCGGCAAGCCCCTGGCAACATCGGTGGCGAAGCTCGGGCCCGACAGCGCGGCGACCGGGTTTCGCGGCAGGATCTCCTCGACGATTGCCGACAGCAAGGCGCCGGTGTCGCGCTCGATGCCCTTGGCACAGAGAACAAGCGGGATGCCAGGAGGCATATGGTCTTTCGCCGCCGCCAGCGTCGCCCGCAAGGACTGCGCCGGCGTCACCGCCAGCACGCAATCGGCGCCAGCGAGCGCTGCCTTGATGTCTGATGTTGCCTCGATGCCGGGCGCAATCGCAATGCCGGGCAGATAGCGCGGGTTCTCGCCACGGCCGATCGCGGCCACGGTTTCCGGGTCGCGCGCAAACAGCCGCACCGCATGGCCGGCGCGCAGCATGGCCAGCGCCAGCGCCGTTCCCCAGGCGCCGCCGCCGAGCACGGTGACGCGCCAGCTGCCTTTGCCCGGATCGTTGGCTCGACCAATCATGCCTTGGCTCCGCGACGGCCGGAACCGACCATCGGCGCCGAGATGCTGTCCAGCGGCCAGCGCGAGCGCGGCACGAAATCGAAGCCGTTTTCCTGCGCCATGCCTTTCCTGAGCCGTTCGATGCCGGCCCAGGCGATCATCGCGGCATTGTCAGTGCAAAGTTTCAGCGGCGGCGCGACGAAGGTGAAGCCGGCGTCAGTGCAGAGCCGCTCCAGCGTTGCCTTGATGGTGCGGTTGGCGGCGACGCCACCGGCAACCACCAGCGCGGGCTTTTCCGTGCCGGGGAATGTCTGGCTGAAGCGGGCCAGGGCGCGCGAAACGCGGTCGGCCAGCGCATCGGCGACCGCCGCCTGGAACGAGGCGCAGATGTCGGCGACATCCTGGTCGCTCAGCGGCTCGATGGCCGTTGCCGCCTGGCGCACGGCGGTCTTCAGGCCGGAGAAGGAGAAGTCAGGCTGCGGCGAGCCCTTCATGGGCCGGGGGAAGGCAAAGCGTGAGGCATTGCCGCTCTGTGCCGCCTTTTCGACATTCGGCCCGCCGGGATAGGGCAGGCCAAGCATCTTGGCGGTCTTGTCGAAGGCTTCGCCGAGCGCGTCGTCGATGGTGGTGGCCCAGCGCTGATAGTCGCCGACGCCGCGCACGGCGAGGATTTGCGTGTGGCCGCCGGAGACCAGCAGCAGCAGATAGGGGAAATCGAGCCCATCGGTCAGCCTTGCGGTCAAGGCGTGGCCTTCGAGGTGGTTGATGGCGATCAGTGGCTTGCCTGCCGCAGCCGCAATCGCCTTGGCCGTCATCAGCCCGACGATCAGGCCGCCGACCAGGCCGGGGCCGGCGGTGGCGGCGATGGCATCGATATCCGCAAGGGCCGTGCCCGAATCGGCAAGGGCCGCCTCGATGATGCCGTCCAGCGCCTCGACATGAGCGCGCGCGGCGATCTCCGGCACGACACCACCGAAGGCGGCATGCTCCTCGATCTGGGAAAGCACGACGTTGGACAGGATTTTCGGCGCGGAGTCGCCCTCCAGCGCCACGACACTGGCGGCGGTCTCGTCGCAACTCGTCTCAATGCCCAGAACGCGGATCAATTCGTCGCTATCCCAAGAGATTGTTTATCGGGCCTTTCCCCTTTAGGAGAATGCCCGGAAAGGCCTCGGTTATTTTAGCCGCATTTCTGCGACGCCAAGTGGCTCCACCTGGCTGCAAAATGCTCCGGCCGGGGGTTATCACGGACGGCGCGTCATGCAAACAACCTTGAAAATCGGAACACGCGGCAGCCCGCTGGCGTTGGCCCAGGCGCATGAAACCCAGGCGCGGCTGATGGCCGCGCATAGCCTGCCGGCGGAAGCGTTCGAGGTCGTCGTCATCTCGACCAGCGGCGACCGCATCCAGGATCGACCGCTGTCGGAGGCGGGCGGCAAGGGCCTGTTCACCAAGGAGATTGAGGAAGCGCTGCTCGCGGGTGCGATCGACATCGCCGTGCATTCGTCGAAGGACATGCCGACGCAACTGCCCGAAGGCCTGGAGCTCTCCGCCTTCCTGCCGCGCGAGGACGCGCGCGATGCCTTTGTCGGCAAGGCGGTGAGGACGATCTCCGAACTGCCGCACGGGACAAAAATCGGCTCGTCGTCGCTCAGGCGGCAAGCACTGATCCGCCGCATGCGGCCGGATCTCGACGTGGTGATGTTCCGCGGCAATGTGCAGACGCGGTTGCGCAAGCTAGACGAAGGGGTCGCCGCCGGCACCATCCTCGCCTATGCCGGGCTGAAGCGGCTGGGGCTCGAACATGTCGTTACCGACCTGATACCGCTCGACATCTTCCCACCCGCACCCGGACAGGGCGCGATCGGCATCGAGACCCGCGTTGGCGACCGCGACGCCGAAAGGATGCTGGTGGCGATCCATGACGTGCCGACCGGACAGGCGCTGGCTTGCGAGCGCGCCTTCCTGGCCGCACTCGACGGCTCCTGCCGCACGCCGATCGCCGGCTATGCGGCGATCGAGGCCGGAAAGCTCTCTTTCGCAGGCCTGATCATCTCGCCAGATGGCACCCAGTCGCACACGGTCGAGTTGCAGGGGCCAGCGCAGGATGCCGCCCGCATTGGTAATGAGGCCGCGCGGACGGTGCGGGCCAGGGCCGGCGAAAAATTCTTCGACGGCTGGCTCTGAAGATGCTTCGCGTCCTGGTGACCAGACCGAAACCGGGCGCATCGCGCACGGCGCGGCGGCTTCAGGAAATGGGATTCCAGCCGGTTGTTCTCCCGCTGACCGAAACTGTGGCCTTGCCGGTCGATGCCGAACTCATTCCAGATGATACTGTCGCCGTTGCTGTCACCAGCGCCAATGCCGTGCGCCATGCTTCAAAAGAGGTGATCGCGGCGCTTGCTGCTCTGCCTTGCCATGCGGTGGGGGCGAGAACCGCTGAAGCGGCGCGCAAGATGGGTTTCTCTACGGTCATCGAAGGCGCCAGTGATGCCGAGGCGCTGGCCGACAGCATTGCGGCGGCGGTTTCCGGCAAGGCAATCGCCTATCTCTGCGGACGCGTGCGGTTTCCGGTGTTTGAGCAGCGGCTGGAAGCGGTTGGTGTCCAGGTCCGCGTCGTGGAGACGTATGATACGATCCCGGTGCGTTATTCGGACGAGGCCATCGTTGCACTGCTGTCCGGCGAACCGGTCGATGCGGTGCTGCTCTATTCGGCCAAGGCGGCGGCCGCGATGCAGGTTCTGGCCAAACGGCTTGCTCTGCAAGAGGCCTTTGAAAAGACGCGTTTTTTCGTGCTTTCCGCGCGCATCGCCGCTGCCTTCAACGACGGCGCTGGCAAAGCAATCGGCATTGCCGCACGGCCCGACGAGGAGGCGCTGCTGGCACTTTTGCGGGTGCTGCCCTGAGCCGCGTCATCACACCGCCCCTTTTCACCGCTTGGTGATGTGCTAGACCCTTTCTGAACCATCACGCGCCGCCAGGCGTTGAGACGAAGCGAATTTGCGGAGCCCCGGCATGGTCAAGACGCCGAAGATGCGACACTCGAAAAGCCGCCGCGAGCCGGTGACCATCGATCTCGAGCCGGGCGCCGTCTCCCGCATCGTCGACGAGGATGCCGCCAGGCCGGAGTCTGACGCCGAAGAAGCGCTGGTGGAGACCACCTCTCAAGCAGAGATTCCTGAAGAGCCGGTGCATGCCGACCAAGCCGATCTCGAGCCTTGGGAGCATGCCGATACCGCCGCAGCATCGCTCGAAGCAAACACATCTGCGGAGGCCAAAGCCAACGAGCCGGAGCTGCCCTATCCCGGTTCTGATGCGCCAGCCAATCGCGCCAAGGCCTCCGACTACAATTTCGAGGACGCATCGGCGAAGCGCAGCGACGACAGCAAGGAAAAAACCGAGACACGGGGCGAAAAGATGGCGCCGACACCTCCTCCGGCAAAGCGTGGCGGCCTCAACGGTATTGCCGCCGGCATTATCGGGGGTGTCATCGCGCTGGTCGGCGCCGGCGGCCTGCAATTTGCCGGCCTGCTCGGAGCGCCGGGTTCCGGCGCCGGTGTCACGCTCGACGGCGTCAATGGCGAGATTGCTTCGCTGAAAAGCGACATTGCCGGCCTGAAGGAGGGCGGCGGCAACAACGATGCAGCGGCCAAGGTGGTAGGGCTTTCCTCGGGGCTGGAGCAGGTAAAGGCCGATGTCGCGGCGCTGAAATCGGCGGTCGAACAAGGTGGCGCGGGCGACAATGCCGGGCTCGCCGCCCTTGGCGACAAGGTCAAGCAGATCGAAACCGCGGTCGCTGCCCTCGGCAAGGCCGGCAGCGCAGCACCGCTCGATCTTGGCCCGCTCAACGAAAAGCTGGCCAGCCTCGATGCGCTGGTGAAGTCGGCGGGCGAAGCGGCGAAGGCGCAGGATGGTAGGCTCACCGCGCTGGAGCAGTCGGTATCGCAGCTTTCCGGCAAGGTCGAGGCGGCGGCAGGACAGCCGAAGATCGCGCTCGCCATAGCCGCGTCGGCTTTGAAGTCGGCGCTCGAACGCGGCGCGCCGTTCTCGGCGGAACTCGATACGCTGGCTGCGATTTCACCCGACGCGCCGGAGCTCGCGACCTTGCGGCCCTATGCCGAAAAGGGCGTGCCGACCCGCACCGAGATCGCCTCGCAGATGGATGCCGCCGCCAATGCCATGGTCGCCGCTGCTACACCGGTCGATCAGAATGCCGGCTTCCTGCAGAACCTGATGTCGAGTGCCGAGTCGCTGGTCAAAGTCCGGCCGATCGGCGCCGTCGAAGGCGCCGGAGCGCCGGAAACGGTGGCGCGCATGGAAGTGGCGGTCACCCAGGGCGACTATGCCAAGGCGCTCAGCGAGTATGACAAACTGCCCGAAGCGGTGAAGGCGGCGGGTGCCGACTTTGCCGGCAAACTGAAGGCGCGCATCGAGGTCGAAACCCAGGTCGACGCATTGATCTCCCGCGCGATGAAGGCATGAGGGCAACACGATGATCCGCCTGCTCGCCTTCCTCATCGTCGTTTTCGCGCTCGGGCTGGGCTTTGCCTGGTTGGCCGACCGGCCGGGCGACATGGTCGTCACCTTCAACGGCTATCAGTACCAGGTCAGCTTGATGGTGGCGGCGGTGGCCGTCGTTACCGTCGTTGCCGCTGTGATGATCCTGTGGTGGCTGGTCAAGTCGCTGTGGAACAGCCCTTACACCATCTCGCGCTATTTCCGCGTGCGCCGCCGCGACCGTGGCTATCAGGCGCTGTCGACGGGCATGATCGCAGCCGGCGCCGGTGACGGCGCGCTGGCCCGCAAGAAGACCAAGGAAGCGGCCAAGCTGATCCGTTCCGACCAGGAACCCCTGATCCATCTGCTCGAAGCGCAGGCCTCGCTGCTCGAGGGCGACCATGAAGGCGCGCGCCAAAAGTTCGAGAGCATGCTCGACGATCCCGAAATGCGCCTGCTCGGCCTGCGTGGGCTCTATCTCGAAGCCGAACGGCTGGGCGACCGCAACGCCGCCCGGCACTATGCCGGTCGCGCCGCCGCCGTGGCGCCGCAACTGGCCTGGGCTGCCGAATCGACGCTGGAAGAGCTGACCGCGCGCGGCGACTGGGATGGGGCCTTGAAACTGGTCGACGCGCAGAAGTCTACGCGGCAGATCGAACGCGACGCCGCTAACCGCCGCCGCGCCGTGCTGTTGACCGCCAAGGCGCAGGCGCTCGCCGGCAGCGATCCTGCGACGGCAAGGACGGCGGCACTGGAGGCGAACAAGCTCCGGCCGGATTTCGCGCCTGCCGCCGTTGCCGCCGCCGCCGCCCTGTTCAAGCAGAACGACGTGCGCAAGGGCTCGAAGATCCTCGAGACAGCGTGGAAGGCCGAGCCGCATCCGGAGATCGCCGAGCTCTATACCCATGCAAGGCCGGGCGATGCCGTGCTCGATCGGCTCAACAGGGCTAAGAAATTGCAGGAGATGAAGAAGAACCACGCCGAATCGTCGATGACGGTGGCGCGGGCCGCACTCGACGCGCAGGATTTCCCGACTGCCCGCCGTGAGGCCGAGGCGGCGATCCGGATGGACCGCCGCGAGGGTGCCTATCTGCTCCTGGCCGATATCGAGGAGGCCGAGACCGGCGACCAGGGAAAGGTACGGCAGCTGCTGTCCAAGGCGGTGCGGGCGCCGCGCGACCCGGCCTGGGTCGCCGATGGCGTGGTGTCGGAGCGCTGGGCGCCGGTATCGCCGGTCAGCGGTCGGCTGGACGCCTTCGAGTGGCGCGCACCGATGGAGCGGCTTGGCCAGTTGATCGACAGCCGTGACGAGGCGCCGGACGCTGCAGTTGTCGCAATCGAAGCGCCGATCAGACCGGTGTCGGAAAAGCCGATCGACGTCGTCGATCATGCTGTCCAAGGCAGCGAGGCCGCGGGCAAAGGAACCGATAGAAGCGAAGACCACGTCACGCCGGTCACGGCCGCTGCCTTCGCGGCCGTGCCGACCGATGCGGAGGCCGTCGAGCCGGCGGAAGAACTGGCGCGCTTGCCGGACGATCCAGGCGTCGATCCGGACGAGGAAGCGGAAAAGTCGCCACGCCGGTTCCGGCTGTTTTGATTTTGGCCATCGGGTGATTTGACTTGGCCTTTGGGCCGTTTGGGAATGGATTGATGTTCGAACGCGTTCTGTCGTTTCTCAGGGATCTACCAGCCGGCTCCAGCGCGCATGCCAGCACGGATGATCCGCGCGTCGCGGCTTCGGCGTTGCTCTACCATGTGATGAATGCCGACGGCGTGCGCCAGGATGTCGAATGGGAGCGGTTCAAGGCGGTGCTCTCCGAAAGCTACTCGATCAGCGGCGCCGAACTCGAAGCGCTCGCCGCCGCCGGTGAGCGTGCCGACAACGAGGCGATCGATCTCTATGCCTTCACCAGCGTGCTCAAGCGTCATCTCGATGCGGAGGGGCGCAAGGCCTTCATCGGCCTGATGTGGGAGATCGTCTATGCCGATGGCGAGCTGCATGAGCTCGAGGACAATACGGTCTGGCGTGTCGCCGAACTGATCGGCGTCGAGCGTCACGACCGGGTCGAGGCGCGCCGCAAAGCGGCGGCGCAGGCGCCTGGTGCGCGTGGAACGTCGAGCGACGAATAGACGGGGATCTCGCCTGACGATGCCGCGCCAAACGAGTTCGAAGCCAAAAATCCTGATCGTGCTGCATCAGGAGAATTCGAGCCCCGGACGCGTCGGCCACATGCTGCTCGAAGAGGGTTTTGAGCTCGACATCCGCCGCCCGCCACTCGGCGACACCTTGCCGGAAACGCTGGATGGCCATGCCGGCACGGTAGTGTTCGGCGGACCGATGAGCGCCAATGACGACGACGAATTCGTCCGCCGCGAGACCAACTGGCTGGAAATTCCGCTCAGGGAAAACCGGCCATGTCTCGGCATCTGCCTCGGCGCGCAGATGCTGGTCAATCATCTCGGCGGCAAGGTCGAGGGGCACGGTGAAGGGCTGGTCGAGATCGGCTGGTATCCGCTCAAGGCGACCGAGGCCGGCAGGAATTTGATGCACTGGCCAGACATGGTCTACCAGTTCCACCGCGAAGGCTTTTCATTGCCAAGAGACGCGACGCTGCTGGCGACGGCCGATACCTATCCCAACCAGGCCTTTCGCTACGGCGACAATGCCTGGGGCATCCAGTTCCATGGCGAACTGACAAGGGTGATGATGCAGCGCTGGGTGGTGCGTGGCGCCCATCGCTTCGAATTGCCGGGCGCGCAGCCCGGCCGCGATCACCTTGGCGGCCGGCTGATCTGGGACATGCATCTGAAGCGCTGGCTGGACGAGTTCTTGCGGATGGTGTTCGGGACGCCGGTGGTGCGATAGCTCCCTCTCTCCAGCAATTCTCTAGGGTTCGAGCACCGGCCGCAGGAAGCTGCGCTCATAGCTGAGAATGCTGCGATTGCGCTTTTCCGTTTCGAACACCTCCTGGCATTCCGGGTCGGCAGCCATCCGCTTGCGATAGTCCTCGTAGTCGGCAAGGCTCGGAAAGCTGAACATGGCATAGGCGATATTGTTTGCTCCTTCGCTCGGAAGGAAATAGCCGTGATGGTTGCCGCCCAGGCGATTGACCAGACCGATCCAGCGACGGCCATAGTCTTCAAACTCGGCAAGCTTGTAAGGGTCGATGACATATTTCAGGTAACAGGTGATCATGGGAGTTCCTGTGGCAGGGTGATGTATCTTGCTGAGTGTCAGTTTCGCCCGCTGAGGTGGCGCACCTTGCGCAATTGCGGGAACAGATACGCCCACAGCCCGGCGACCGCGATGGCGCCGACGCCGCCGATCACCACCGCCGGCACGGTGCCGATCAGCGCCGCCATGGTGCCGGCCCGGAATTCGCCGACTTCGTTGGAGGCACCGACGAAAACCTGGTTCACGGCATTGACGCGGCCGCGCACCTCGTCCGGCGTCCACAACTGGATGAGCGTCTCCCTGATATAAACACTGAACATGTCGGTGGCGCCGAGAAGGGCCAATGCGACGATCGACAGCCAAGTGACGGTCGACAGGCCGAACAATACGGTGCAGGCGCCGAATGCCGCGACGAAGCCGAGCATGATCTTGCCGGCATTGTCGCGAAGCGGGTGCCCGGCCAGCCAGACCGCGACGCAGATGGCGCCGATGCCGGGCGCGGAGCGCAGCAGGCCGAGGCCCCATGGGCCGAGTTCAAGAATATCGCGCGCATAGACCGGCAACAGCGCCGAGGCGCCGGACAGGAGCACGGCGAAGAGGTCGAGCGAGATGGCGCCAAGCACGATCTTCTCGCTCCAGATGTAGCGGAAGCCGGCAAACAGCGTCTCCATCGTCGGCTTGTCGGTGGCGGTCTGCTGGGCAGGCTTGGGAATGGTGAAGATCAGCAGACCAGCCACCAGCATCAGCACAGAGGCGACGGCGTATGCAGCCTCCGGCGAAACGCCGTAGAGCAGGCCGCCGGCGACCGGCCCAACGATGGTTGCCGTCTGCCAGGCGGACGAGTTCCAGGCAATCGCATTGCCGAAATCCTCCGGCGGCACCAGATTGGCGAACAGCGACGACGAGGCCGGTCCGTAAAAGGCACGCGCCATGCCGAACAGCGCCAGAACGACGAAGATCGGCAGCGGACTGACGAGGCCGCGCACCGTGAAGTACAGGAGAACGAGCGCGCAGCTCGCCTCGACCACCGTTGCCAGCGCCATGATCAGCCGGCGGCCGAAGCGGTCGGCGACGACGCCGGTGACCAGCACCAAGAGCAGCGAGGGCAGGAACTGGACGATGCCGACAATGCCGAGGTCGAAGGGGTCGCGCGTCAGATCATAGATCTGCCAGCCGACCGCGACGGACACGATCATGGTGGCGAAAGTGGTGAGGAAACGCGCCGTCCAGTAGCTGAGGAAGGCTTTGTGCCGGAAGGCGGCGTAACGCTGCTCCGGTGAAGTTTGTACTGATGTCATGGAGAGGCCCCGTTGCGATGGCATTGATCGGCGGGGCACTTCCCAGAAGGGCGCTGGTCCGACCAATGGAACGTCTAACAAAGTTCGCGGCGGGATGTGCGTTAAAATCAGGCCTGGATCAAGGGATTTTCATGCTGTTCCTTCGATCGCATAAGGAAGTTACCGTCGCAGCGCGGCCGAAATGGCGTCGAGGCCGCCCCGCAATTCGGCTTCCGTCAGCCAGCCAAAACCGACGCGGAAGAAGCGTTTTTCCATTTCGAACCAGTGGCCGGGCCCGACATAGGTGCCATGATTTTCCAGCAGATCGACATAGAAGCGGTCGAGATCGAAGCCGGGATCGACATTGAGGCGAGGAAAGCCGACGACACCGCCTTCGGGCCTGATCCAGTCGACCAGCGGCTCGCGGTCGATCCAGGCCTGGACGATGTCGCGGCGCCTGGCCATTTCGGGCAGCAGCACGCCCAAGAAGGCATCCCGGCGCTCCAGCATGCCGCGCGCAATGCCTTCGTCGATGACGCTGCCGCAAATGCCGATCTGCTCCTTGGCGGCGAGGAATGTCTCCTGAAGAACCGCATCCCCGGTGATCAGCCAGCCGATGCGGATGCCGGGAATGCCGAAGGCTTTCGACAGCGACGAAACGCTGATCGCCTTCGGGCTCAAGGAGGCCGCCGATGGCAGGCGCCTGCCATAGGAAAGGTCGCGATAGGTCTCGTCGACCAGCAAATGGCAGTTGCTGGCCTCCGCGAGCGCCACCAATGCGTCGAGTTCGGCACGGCTCATCATCGTGCCGGTCGGGTTGTGCGGACAGGTAACGCTGATCAGCTTCGTGTTCGGCCGCATCGCCGCCTTGATGGCCTCGACGTCGATGACAAAGCCGTCCTCGAAGGCGAGGTCGACAAAGCTGATGGCGCAGCCGATTGCCCGTGGGGTTTCGATGTTGGTGGCGTAGTTCGGCCTGATGACGACGAGATGGTCGCTCGCCGACAGAAGCGATGTCGAGATGATGAACAGCGCGCCAGCGGCCCCGGCGGTGACCAGGACATCACCGGGCGAAACGCCGGCATCCTGCGCCGCGATCAGCGCACGCAAGTCCTTGTCGCCGCGATGCTCGCCATAGAAGAGCGTCAGGTCGGGCAGCGACAGGCCGATGTCGGAAAGCTTCTGGTCGGCGATCGAGCTTTCGGAGAGATTGTAGCGGATGCGGTCGTAGCCGTATTCCTCCGGCGCTTCCTTCTCGATCACCATCCTGGTGTAGTTCATGGCTTCCCCCCGGATCATCCTGTCCGGATCAGGAAGACGCTTAATTGAACCGCCGTCCTGATCCATCTCTTTGCTGGAGCATGATCTGTTCCGAAAACCGGTTTCCACTTTTCGGGATCATGCTCTGGCTATCCAAGCCACAAAAGCACGAAGCCTGCCAAGGCGAATTCGCCGGCAGGCTTCTGTTCCAGTTATCCTAAATATTGGCTCAGGACTGAACTGCTCAGGCCGAAACCTTGGCCTTGCGGCCCTTGGCCTTGACGGGCACCACTTCGGCGGCCTTGCGGCCGAGGCCGATCGACTTCGCCAGCTGCGAACGCGAGGCGGCGTAGTTAGGAGCAACCATCGGATAGTCCGATGGCAGGCCCCATTTGGCGCGGTAGGCGTCCGGGGTCAGGTTGAAATGCACACCGAGATGGCGCTTCAGCGATTTGAACTTCTTGCCGTCTTCGAGGCAGATGATGAAATCCGGCGTCACCGACTTCTTCGGGTTGACTGCGGGAACCAGCGGTTCTGCCACTGGCACGGCCGGCTTGCCGAGCCCGCCGATCGAGGTGGCGACGCTGGCGATGAGGTCGGCCAGGCCGGAGACGGGCAAGCGGTTCTTTTCAACGTAAGCGGACACGATGTGGGCGGTCAGCTCGAGAAGGTCGGTGCGAGCGTCGTTGCTATCGTCGGTCAATTCTTCCTCCGTCTATGGCGCACGGCCTCGAAAATGGGGATCGTTTTCGAAAGGACGAGGCACTAAAATCAAAAAATGCTGAAGCGTCTTTAGCGTATCCAGTGGAGCACGCGGGCAGTACGCGAAATTCCTAGTCGGCAAATCTGCATAACGCAATGATTTAGCGCGGCGTCACACGTTATTTTGAACAACTATACTAAACTGTAATACTATCAGACGATCAACGCCTTGTCTCGCCACAGACGAAATCCGCCTTCGAAGGCACGTGTGTTGTCACCGCGCCTGGAGTCGGCCGGTAACTCGTCGAGCTTGTCGACATTGCCGCCGCCAATGACGACATAGTCTGGCTGGAGGGCGGCGCGCAGCCGGTTGACGACGTCGAAAACAGATTCGCGCCATTTCTTCTTGCCGCGCCTTTCCAAGCCACGTTCACCGACATAATCCTCGAAGCTCTTGGCCTTCTTGTAAGGAAGGTGGGCGAGTTCCATGGGCAGGCCTACATGGTCGGCGATCATCGCCGCGCCGAGGCCGGTTCCGAGGCCGAGGAACAGCATGCGCTCGCCCTCATAGCTGCCGATGGCCTGCATCAACGCGTCGTTGACCAGCTTGACCGGCTTGCCGAACTGCGCGGCGAAATCGAAGCCGGCCCAACCCTTGCCGAGATTCTTGGGGTCGAGCACCGGCTTGTTGTGACGCACCGGGCCGGGATAGCCCATCGAGATGACGTCATAGGACAAACCTTCGGCGAGTTTCTTCACCTTGTCGACCATCTGCTGCGGCGTCAGGTCCGGGCCGGAATCGTCCCGACGCTCGGCACCACCGGCGCTGGTCAGGATCTTGACGTGCGAGCCGCCAATGTCGATCGCCAGAACGATCTGCTCGGCGTCGGATGCTGTCTGCTTCACCGCCTTGGCCATCGCGTCCTCTCCCCTCATGCCACCGGATCGATCCAGCCATTTGGCGGCCCGAAGCCGGCCATGGCGTCCGCCGGCCCCCATGTCTTCGGCTCGTAGAGATGCGGCGGCGTGGTGTCGCCAAGCACCGGGCCGACAATGCGCCAGGCGAGTTCGGCCGCGTCCTGGCGCGTGAAGAGCTGGCCATTGCCGTTCATGGCGTCGCCGATCAGCCGTTCGTAAGGCGGCATGTCGGCCTTGCTGTCGTCGAGCGCCGTCAGTTCTACCTGCTCGCCGACCATGTCATCGCCGGGCGCCTTGCGCTGGGCGCCGATGGCGATCACCACCTGCGGGTCGATGCGGAAACGCACGTAATTCTGGTCGGCGGGCTTGATCGGATCGAAGACGTCGAGCGGCGGCCGCTTCAGCCGCACCACCACTTCGGTGACATGCACCGGCATGTTCTTGCCGGCGCGGATGAAGAACGGCACGTCCTGCCAGCGCCAGGTGTCGACGAAGAAGCGCACCGCCGCGAAGGTCTCGACCGGCGAGTTCGGCTTAACGCCGGGCTCGGCGAGATAGCCGGTGAACTGGCCGCGCACGACGTCGTCCCTGGTCAGCGTGCGGATGGCGCGCAGCACCTGCACCTTCTCGTCGATCAGATCGTCGGCGGAGCGGCCGACCGGCGGCTCCATGGCGAGAAGCAACAGGATGTTGAGCAGATGGTTCTCGATGACGTCCCGGATGCAGCCGACATCGTCATAGAATTTACCGCGCCCTTCGACGCCGAAATCCTCGGCCATGGTGATCTGCACGCTCTCGACGTAATTGCGGTTCCAGATCGGCTCGAGGAAAGAATTGGCGAAGCGGAAATAGAGCAGGTTCTGGATCGCTTCCTTGCCGAGATAGTGGTCGATGCGGAAGATCGACTGTTCGTCGAACACCAGATGCAGCACCCGGTTCAGCCAGCGTGCCGACTGCAGATCATGGCCGAAGGGCTTTTCCACCATCAGCCGCGCACCATGCGCGGTGCCCGACTGCTCCAACCCTTGCACGACAGTCTCGAACATGGTCGGCGGCACCGCCATGTAGTGCAGCGGCCGCCGGGCGCTGCCGAGCGCGGTCTTCAGCTTCTCGAACGTGGCCCCATCGCGATAGTCGCCGCTGACATAGCGCAGCAGCGAGGCGAATTTGGCGAACACCGTCTCGTCGATGGCGCCGAGGGCGTGGACGATGCCGTCGCGGGCGCGGTCCTGCAACTGCTTCAAATCCCAGGCGTCGAAGGCGACGCCGATCACCGGTTCGGTGAGCGTGCCCTTGGCGACCATCTGGTACAGGGCTGGAAATATCTTCTTGTGGGCGAGGTCGCCGGTCGCCCCGAAGAGCACCAGCGTGTCGGACCGTTCCTGGCTCATGCGTGCGTCTCCTGCTGTGGCGTCACTTGCCGGCCTTCGGCTTTTCGAGATGGCCGCCGAAGGCATAGCGCATGGCGGACAACAACTTGTCGGCGAATTCGGATTCGCCTTGCGAGGAGAAGCGATCGAACAGCGCCGAGGACAGCACCGGCGCCGGCACGCCGGTGTCGATCGCCGCCTTCAGCGTCCAGCGGCCCTCGCCGGAATCCGAAACCCGGCCGCCGAACTGTGCCAGGGCCGGATCGCTCTTCAAGGCACCGGCGGTGAGATCGAGCAGCCAGGAGCCGATGACGCTGCCGTGGCGCCAGACCTCGGCCACCTGCGGAAGGTCGATGTCGAACTGGTAGTATTGCGGGTTTTCCAGCGGGCTGGTCTCGGCATCCGCCGTGCGTTGCCGCTTGCCGGCATTGGCCGATTTCAGGATGTTCATGCCTTCGGCGTAGGCGGCCATGACGCCATATTCGATGCCGTTATGCACCATCTTGACGAAGTGGCCGGCGCCACTCGGACCGCAATGCAGGTAGCCGAACGGTGCAGTGCCGGCAGTAGCCTTGTCCGGAGTGGGCGCGCCGGTATCGGCACCAGGCGCCAGCGTGGCGAAGACCGAATCGAGATGCTGCACCGCCACGTCGGGACCGCCGATCATCAGGCAGTAGCCACGCTCCAGGCCCCAGACACCGCCGCTGGTGCCGACATCGACGAGATGGATGCCCTTGGTGGCCAATTTCGCGGCCTGGTCGACGGCGTCGTGATAGTAGGAATTGCCGCCGTCGATGACGATGTCGCCGGGTTCCATCAGGGCCGCGACCTGGTCGATGATCTTGCCGGTGATGGCTGCCGGCAGCATCAGCCAGACACAGCGTGGCTTGGCGAGCTTGCCGACGAATTCCGTCAGGGATGCCGCCCCCAGTGCACCGTCGCTCACCAGGGCCGCGACGCTTGCCGCGTTGATGTCGTAGACGACGCATTCATGGCCGTCGCGCATCAGGCGGCGCACCATGTTGGCGCCCATCCGGCCCAGTCCCATCATTCCGATCTGCATGGTTTCGTCCCGATTGCTTGAGGAAAGAAAAAATCTATCGGCCCGGCTGCTTTCATCATGATGCGTCAATGTCGACGCTGAAGTCGACATTCTCCCAACGCATCGCATCGGGCCAGAAAAAAGTGAAGACGAGCGTGCTCCCCTGCACCAGTTCGGCGACGGGCAGGTCGACCAGATGGACGCCGAAAGCGTTTTCACTGGTCTTGTGGTCCTCGATCGTCAGCCATTTGTCGCTGCTCCAACGGACAACGCCCGGCGCCGAAAGCTCGACGCGCAAAACCTTGCCGGCCGGAATGGAGCGGATCTTGTTGTTGAAGCGCCATATCCTGAGCGGCGAGCCTGTCTTGCCCTGGATGTAGCGCTCGACGCCTTGCGGCGGCATGTCGAAAACCGCGCCGTCGCGCAGCGACCGCAACAGCTTAATGTGCTCGGCATGCGCCCAGACCAGCGGCATGGCGCTGCCGGACGGTTTGCCCAGCCACAGTTCGCGGTCCGGCACATCCGGGCTGTCCCAGACCTGTTCCGGCAGCAGCCCGCCTATACCCGCCGAGCGCTCGAAGGTATCGAGAAGCTCCGCGGCTTTCTCCTTGCGGCCAGCCGCCAGCTCATAATGCGCCCGCTCGCCGGTGACCAGGGGCCATGCGCGTCCCTGGCCAGTGCCGTCAAAAGGCGTGCCATCCTCGTGCTCGCCATAGCCGTCGCTGGTGTAGCGGTACCAGACCGGGCCTTGCGGCAGATCGCAACGCAAAAGGGTATCGACGGCCTTGACGGTATCGACGATGCGCGGGTCGTCGGCCGCCCTGAGGCCAAAGCGAACCAGGGCCAGAGCGTCGGGGCTGATTATGGCTTCCGCCGGCTTGTCGGTGTCGCCTGGCGGCCGGTTCTTGATCGGCACGAAGCCGTCCTTCGGCGCAGCGGCGCCCGCATCGTCGGGCGGCGCGATGCGGACATAGTAGCCTCTGACGCCGGCCTCGATGCAGACCTGAGTGCCTGTGACGTAGGTCCAGCGTTCGACCTGATCGTTCCAGCAATCAGCGGTTTCACGCAGGTAGTTTGCCGGCTCACTCTTTCCAACGACATCCAGCATATCCGCGGCGGCAAGCAGCGCGGCGATCTCGACGGCCAGCGTGAACGGGCTGTAGCCGGCGTCTTCCTCCCAGCGGTCCTCGCCGGTGACGGGGCCGTTGCGCACGACATAGGAGGCGGCGGTCTCGATCATAGCCAGGAAATCGGCGAGCCTAGCGCGCGGCAGGTGGCCGGCGCGGCGCAAGGCATCGGCCAGAAGCAGCGGGAAGGCGCATTCATCCATCTGGATGCCGGGCCAGTAGGCGGTGCCGTCCGACCAGACATTCTGCGGCCAGTGACCGTCCGGCTGCTGGATCGAGCGCAGATAGGTCAAGATCTGCAGCGCCTGTTTGCCGTCGCCGGCGGCAAGGAAACCGCCGGCGGTCTCGACCAGGTCGCGCGGCCAGACCAGATGGTAGCCGCCGAGATCGTCGTCGCCCTTGTTGAAGCCCCATGGGATCGACAGGCTGGCAACGGCAGCACCCGGTCTGGCGACCGAGAGATGCGAGGCCAGAACCGCTGTGCTCACACGATAGGTGTTCAGTCCGGAGGCGGTGTGGCGGTCGAGCTTCTCAAGCCCGGCCTGGAATGTCCGCCAGTTCTCGACATAGGTTTGCGCGGCGGCGTCGAAACCCTGCTTGAGACTGGCCAGCGCCAGGTCGGCGGCTGCTTCCGGCGACGCGCCGAAGCCGAGCGCCAGCAAGGCCGTGGTCTTGCCGGCGGAAAAGCCGATCTCGCCGGTCAGGGCGACATTGCCGTCTTCCGCCCGTTGACAGGAGGGATCCAGCACGCCGCCGTTCTGCAATTGCTGCCATCCGTCGGAGACGCCGACATAGCCGGCCGAACAGCTATTCCAGGGCAGCGAGGAGACCAGCGCCAGCGATACGCCGCGCCCGGTGGCGAAGAGCATGCGCTGGCCCTTGTGTTCGCCGGCCCAGGCAGTGTTGCCCATGCCGGCGTTGACGAGGTGCGGCGCAAGCAGCGTGTAGACATGGTAGTTGGCCACTGAGGCTTTCAGCGGTACGAATGCGATCTCCTGCAGCAGGACGGGCCGTTTCGGATCCGTAATGATACGCTTTTCGATACGGTAGGCGCCGTCTGTCGCGGTGTTGGTCAGCCTGTAGCCCGGGACGCCATCCTCGAACGGCGCTACTGCGTGCGCGGCGTCGCGCTTCTCTTCCGAGAAATAGCCACCGGGGCCGGTGACGATCAGCTCCATGTCGCGCGTACAGGCGCTGTCGAGACGCGGATAGTAGATCTCGTTCAAGATGCCGTGACTGATGGTGAACCACAGCGGGCTCTTGGCTGAAAACGCGGTGCCGACGCCACTCTTGGCGCTTGATGTCCAGCGGGCCGGTATTCCGGGCGCGCCTTTGGCAACGGTCGGCGTTACTGCCATCAATTGGTCTCCTGTCGTGCTCCTAGACCATGTGCCGACGGCTTTTTCAATCATCGCACCGCAAGTTGATCGAAGGCATGCCAAGCTTTGCAGTTGACAGCTTGCGGTTCGTCTGAATTTGTCTGACAATAGATAAAAAACAGGGACTGGGCGTAACGATCATCAGGCGAAACTAGCAACTTTGGGAGGAAATCATATGAAGAAACTGCTCGTTCTGGGTGCGCTGGCGGCTATGTTGGCCTCGGGCACAGCGCTTGCCGACACCAGCGGCAAGAAGATCGCATTCTCCAACAATTACGCCGGCAATTCGTGGCGACAGGCGATGCTCGACAGCTATGGCATCGTCACCAAGAAGGCGGTCGACGACAAGGTCGTCGGCGCCGCCGACATCTTCACCACCGCCGACAAGGAAGTGCCGACGCAGGCCGCGCAGGTGCAGAACCTGATCCTGCAGGGCTATGACGCCATCGTCATCAACGCCGCCTCGCCGGACGCGCTCAACGGCGCCATCAAGCAGGCCTGCGATGCCGGCATCACTGTCGTTTCCTTCGACGGCACCGTCACCGAACCCTGCGCCTACCGCGTCGTCGTCGACTTCAAGGACATGGGCAAGCAGGAAGTCGAACAGATGGCCAAGTTCCAGCCCAAGGGCGGGAACCTGCTGGAAATCCGTGGACTGGCCGGCACCTCGATCGATGATGCCATCCATGCCGGCATCCTCGAAGGAGTCGCCGCCCATCCCGAATTCAAGATCGTCGGCTCGGTGACCGGCGACTGGGATCAGACCACCGCCCAGAAGGCGGTCGCCACCATCCTGCCCTCGCTGCCTGATGTCGTCGGCATCGTCGACCAGGGCGGTGACGGCTATGGCGCCGCACAGGCTTTCGCCGCCGCCGGCAAGCCGCGCCCGACCATCATCATGGGCAACCGCCAGGACGAGCTGAAGTGGTGGAAGGAGCAGAAAGACAAGGACGGCTACAAGACCTGGTCGGCTTCGATCGCGCCCGGCGTGTCGTCACTCGCCTTCTGGGTGGCGCAGCAGGTGCTCGATGGCCGCAAGGACATTCCGCACGATCTGCTGGTGCCGTATCTCGCCTTCACCCAGGACGATTTCGAGGCAGCGCTGCCGAAGATCAAGGAAGGCGGCGTCGCCACCCACGAATACACGCAGGAAGACGCCCTCGCGGCGATCAAGGCCAACATCAAGTAAGTGTCACGGCAGCGTTGCCCTTCGTATCATCGCGCGGATATCTCTAAGCATGCCTGAAGGGAACGCTGACATCATCAGACTGAACGGCGCCGAAAAACATTTCGGCGCCGTTCGAGCGCTTGGCGGGGTGGACTTTCATGTCGGCCCCGGCGAATGCGTCGGCCTCGTCGGCCACAATGGCGCCGGCAAATCGACGCTGATGCACATGGTGACGGGCACACTCACGCCCGACAGCGGCAAGATCGGCGTGCATGGCGGCATCGAAGACAACTACTCGGTATCGCGGGCGCAAAAACTCGGCATACGCTGCGTGTTCCAGGAACTGTCGCTGTGCCCCAATCTCAGCGTCGCCGAGAACACGCGCATCAACCACGCGTCGCTCTCAGGCTTCGGCTGGCGGCGCAAGGCGGCAGCACTCATCACCGCCAAGCTGGACGAGATTTTTCCTGACCATGGCATCTCGGCCTGGGACATTGTCGGCGATCTGTCGATCGGGCGGCGCCAGATGGTCGAAGTGGCACGGGCCTTCACGGTCACGCAGGACCGGCTTGACCTCGTCATCCTCGACGAGCCGACCTCGTCGCTCGACGCGCATACGGCCGGCCAGCTGCTGGCCTTTGTCCGCCGCTTTGTCGCCAGTGGCAAAAGCTGCATCCTGATTTCGCATGTGCTGGGCGAAGTGCTGAAAAACGCCGACCGCATCGTGGTGATGCGCGACGGCAAGGTGGTCGTCGCCGACGCGGCAAATGCCTTCGACCGCGACCGGCTGGTGACGGCGATGGGCGGTGCGGAAGCGCGCCAGAAAATCGCGGCGGAGATTGCCGCAACCAAACCGGCGGCCAGCCCGTTGCGGGTTCGGGCGCGTCCCGCCGCGCAGAAGGACGGCACCGACCTCGTTGCCTGCGCCGGTGAGATCATCGGCCTTGCCGGACTGGCCGGACACGGCCAGACCGATCTGCTGCTGGCGATCTTCAGCGGGGCCTCGCGCGCCAAGGCAGGCATCGAGGTGACAGCACCTGTGGCGCTGGTCGCCGGGGACCGCCAGTCGGACGGCATCTTCCCGCAATGGTCGATCGCTGAAAATATCGGCATCCGCTCGCTGGCACGGCTGCGCAGCGGGCTGCTGATCTCGCCGCAGCGCGAGGCCGAACTTGCCGCGGTCTGGCAGAAGAAGATCGGCATCCGCACGCCCGACATGAGCAACAACATTTTTTCGCTGTCGGGCGGCAACCAGCAGAAGGCGTTGTTTGCCCGCGCGCTCGGCTCGGATGCGGAAATCGTGCTGATGGACGATCCGATGCGTGGCGTCGACATCGGCACAAAGCTCGAGGTCTATGACCTTGTTCGCGAAGAGGCGCGCAATGGCCGCACCTTCCTCTGGTACACCACGGAAACGGAAGAGCTCGACAATTGCGACCATGTCTATGTCTTCAAGAACGGCCGCATCGTCGCCAATCTGCGCCGCGACGAATTGACGGAAGAGAAGATCATCCAATCCTCCTTCGGCGACGCGGCCTGAGATGACGGCGGCGAGCCTCGACACCGGCCGAAAGAACTCCGCCGAGCGTGGCGCACTGGCCCGCGCCCGCCTGTTGCGCGGGCTGCTGCCGGCGCTGTCGTTGACGCTGGTGCTGCTCGCCATCGCCTGGCTCAACCCGCGCGCCATCAGCTATTTCGGCTTCAGCCTGATGCTGAACCTGGCGATCCCGATCGCATTGGCGACGATCGCGCAGATGTTCGTAATCGCCGGAAACGAGCTCGACCTGTCGATCGGTACCTTTGTCGGTTTCGTCGGCTGCGTCACCGCGACCTGGCTGAAGGACGCGCCGTTCATCGGTGTCGCCATCCTGCTCGGATCGATCGGTATCTATGCGCTGCTCGGCGCGCTGACCCATCTGCGCAATCTGCCGTCGATTGTGGTGACGCTCGGCATGAGCTTCGTCTGGCAGGGGCTCGCCATCCTCGTTTTGCCCAAGCCCGGCGGCAAGGCGCCGGACTGGCTGCTTGGGCTCATGGCGTTCAAGCCGCCTTTCGTGCCGTTCCCGATCATCGCGGCGCTGCTGATCGGGCACATGGTCCACTTCGGCCTGATGCGTACCTCCTATGGCGTCATCCTGCGCGGCTCCGGCGGCAATCCGGCGGCACTCAAGCGCGCCGGCTGGTCGCTGCTGAAGACAAAGATCGTGCTGTTTGCGCTGGCCGGCCTGTTCGGCGTGCTGTCCGGCATGGCGCTGATCGGCATCACCACCTCGGCCGACGCCAATATCGGCAATGGCTACACGCTGCTTGCGATTGCCGGCGTCATCCTGGGCGGCGGTGAATTCGTCGGCGGCCGGGTGTCGCCGATCGGCGCGGTGATCGGCGCGCTGACACTGGCGCTGGCGGCTTCGCCGCTGCTCACCTTCATGCACATCCCGCCCGATTGGCAGGTGGCGGCCAATGGCGCCATCCTGATCATCGTGTTGGCGGCGCGGGTGCTGATCAGCCGCAGGGAGAGGTGAGCGATGGCACTGGTTAGATCGCTGGTTGCCAAACCCTGGATCTGGTCGTTTGTCGGCGCCTTGTTGGTGTGGCTGGCAACGATCGCCTTCACCGGCGGCTATGGCGCCGGCGGCATGGTCACCGCCGCCTTGTCGCTCGCCGTGTTCACGGTCATCGTCGGCGTCGGTCAGATGTTCGTCATCACGCTCGGACCGGGCAATGTCGACCTGTCGCTGCCGGCCAATATTGGTCTCGCCAGCGCCGTCGCCATGAAGGTCATGGCCGGCAGCGATTCCATGATCGTGGTGGGGCTGCTGGCGGCACTCGCCTGCGGTGCTGCGATCGGCGCGGTGAACTACCTGCTGATCTGGGCGCTACGCATTCCGCCGATCATCGCCACGCTGTCGGCGAGCTTCATCATCCAGTCGATCGACATCAGCTATGGGCGTGGGCTGCAGATCAAGCCGCCGCCCGGCTTCGCCGATTTCGCCAACTGGCAGGTCCTGGGCATTCCGGTGCTGGCGATCCTCACCGTGCTGTTCACCATCGGGGCGGCCATCGCCTTGCAGCGCATGATCTATGGCCGCTCGGTGCTGGCGATCGGCCAGAACATCCGCGCCGCCTGGCTCGCCGGCGTCAATGTCGGCCGCATCCGCTTCCTCACCTACACGCTGTCGGGGGCGCTCGGCGGCATCGATGGCGCGCTGCTGGCCGGTTATTTCCGCGGCGCCAATGTCGATATCGGCAATGAATATCTGCTGGCCTCGATCGCCGTCGTCGTCATCGGCGGCACGTCGGTGGCCGGCGGCAAGGCCAATGTGCCGGGCGTCTGGGGCGCGGCGCTGTTTTTGGTGCTGCTTTTGACCATGCTCAACACCTTTGGGGTGAGTGCCGGGGTGCGGCTGCTGCTGACCGGGCTGATCATCGTCGGGGTTATCACCGCTGCGGGTGGGGAGAAGGCGGTGCGCTAGCGTGGAGGATCACGACGCGTCGACGCTGAGCTCCCGGACAATCGTTAGGCCAGACCAACATCGGGTTCCCATTCGCGGCGCGCCCTAGTAAACCCTTGCGCGATCACAGTTGGCCTCGGGAGGGCTCTGATTGTCCAGTTCTGTCAGCGTCGTGAACGAGAACGGCGTCGCCTTCGTCACCATCGACAATCCGCCGGTCAACGCACTGAGCTTTCATGTCCGCGAGCCGCTGATGCAGGCGCTGGTTGCCTTGCGCGATGATGCTTCGGTCGCGGCTATCGTCATCGCCTGCGCCGGCCGGACTTTTGTCGCCGGCGCCGACATCACCGAATTCGGCAAGCCGGTGCGGCAGCCCGATCTGCGCGCCATCGTGGCGATGCTGGAAACCATCGCCAAGCCGACAGTCGCCGCCGTCCACGGCACGGCCCTCGGCGGCGGTCTCGAACTGGCGCTCGGCTGCCATTTCCGCGTTGCCGATGCCGGCGCGAAACTCGGTCTGCCCGAGGTGAAGCTCGGCCTGCTGCCCGGCGGCGGCGGCACGGTGCGACTGCCACGCCTAGTTGGGGCGGTGAAGGCCCTGAAGATGATTGTCTCGGGTACACCGATCGGCGCTGCCGAGGCGCATGGAGCGGGCCTCGTCGACGCTGTCTTCGAAGGCGATGTGGCCACGCATGCCGTGAACTTTGCCCGGGAAATCGCCCGCAAGGGTGGTCCGTTCACGCCGGTGCGTGATCGCGATGACTTGCTTGGGGAAACCGACCTCGCGGCCTTCGATGCCGAAGCGGCTGATCTTGCCAAGAAAGCGCGCGGGCTCGAAGCGCCAATCGCCTGCGCGCAAGCAGTGCGCAATGCCGTCACACTGCCCTTTGACGAGGCGCTGGCGGCGGAGCGGGCGCTGTTCGTGAAACTCGTCGCCAGCGACCAGTCGCGGGCGCAGCGCCATCTGTTCTTTGCCGAACACGAGGCGGCCAAGGTTCCCGACAAGGACACGCCCAAGCGCAGGATTGGCCGTGTCGGCGTCATCGGCGCCGGCACGATGGGCGGCGGCATCGCCATGGCTTTCGTGAATGGCGGTTTTTCGGTCACCTTGCTGGAAACCGGCGAGGAAGCGCTACAACGCGGACTTGGCACGATCGAGAAGAACTATGCCGTCTCCGTTTCGCGCGGCTCAATGACGGAGGATGCCAGGCGTCAGCGGCTGGGCCAGTTCAAGGGTTCCACCGACTATGCAGACCTCGCCGAGTGCGACCTGATCGTCGAGGCGGTGTTCGAGGACATGGCGGTGAAGAAAGAGGTGTTCGGCAAGCTCGACGCGGTGGCCAAGCCGGGCGCCATCCTTGCCACCAACACCTCCTATCTCGACATCAATGAAATCGCCGCCTCGATCTCGCGGTCACAGGATGTGGTCGGCTTGCATTTCTTCTCCCCGGCCAATGTCATGAAGCTGCTGGAGATCGTGCGGGCCGACAAGAGCGCACCCGATGCGCTGGCAACTGTCGTCGATATGGCGCGGCGGATCGGCAAGGTGGCTGTCGTCGTCGGCGTCTGCCACGGCTTCGTCGGCAACCGCATGCTGGCCGCACGTGGCTCGGAATCGGAGGCGTTGCTGCTGGAGGGCGCAACACCCAGCCAGATCGACAAGGCCTTCACCGATTTCGGCTGGCCGATGGGTCCGTTCCAGATGGGCGATCTCGCCGGCCTCGATATAGGCTGGCGCAATCGCAAGGCGCGGGGCCTCACGGCCGTCATTGCCGACACGCTGTGCGAACAGGGGCGTTTCGGCCAGAAGACCGGCCGGGGTTTCTATCTCTACGAGGCCGGTGCGCGGGCAGGCATTCCCGATCCCGAAGTCGAGACACTGATCCGCGACAAGGCCGCTGAAAAAGGCATTGAGCCGCGCGCGATCGGTGCGGAAGAAATCATCGAGCGTACGCTCTACCCCCTGGTCAATGAGGGCGCCAAGATATTGGAGGAAGGCATAGTGGTCCGCGCGTCCGACATCGATGTCGTCTGGGTCAATGGCTACGGCTTTCCCATCGGCAAGGGCGGCCCGATGTTCTGGGCTGGCCTCGAAGGGGCGGCCAAGATCATCGAGCGGCTCGACCACTGGCATCAGCGAACCGGCAAGGATGTTTTCAAGCCAGCACCGCTGCTGAAACGGATGGCCGAAACCGGTTCCTGGGACGGCGCGCCAAGTTGAGCTCGGAGGCACGGAGAACGTCCCTAGGACGCGATTGGAGCTGGTTCCAAGGCTTCGTCAGATCGAGCCGCCTCGGCCTTTAGCCAATCATCGCCTGCGAATTCTGGCGCCTGCGCCTTGCCGAAAGCCAGTAGCGTCCGACATCGACCGTGCTGGCGAAGGGCTGGACCAGCTGGCCGCAAGCAAGTTCGCGGCTGAACATCGAGACCGGCAGCAGCGCCACGCCGGCACCCTGGACAGCGGCGTTGGCCATGGTGACGGAGGAATCGAAAACGATGCCCTTGATCGGCGGGCAATGGCGGCCCGCCGCCTCGAACCAGCGCAGCCATTCGTCTTCCCGGTACGAACACAGCAGCGTTTCGCGGGCGAGGTCGGAGGGATCACGCAGGCGCGTCGCGATGTCGGGCGTGCAGGCCGGTGAGAACGAGCCCGGCAGCAACGGCGTGTTGTCCGTCCCTTGCCAGGAGCCGTCGCCGAAGCGGATGGCGAAGTCGAGACCGTCGGCGGCGAGATTGACACGGTTGTTGTTGGTCGAGATGCGCAGTTCGATGTCCGGATAGGCCTGATGAAACAAGCGGCAATCTTGGGATCAGCCAGCCCGAGGCGAAAGTGCCGACGACGCCGACGGTGACGATGTCATGGAAGCGGCCGCCCTCGAAGCGGTCGAGCGTGACGCTGATCCTGTTGAAGGCGTCGCTCAGCACCGGCAGCAAGGCTTCGCCTTCCTCGCTCAGGGCAAGGCCGTGCGGCAGCCGGCGGAAAAGCCTGACGCCAAGCACCTCCTCAAGGCCCTTGACCTGATGGCTGATGGCGGCCTGGGTGACGCGCAATTCGAGACCGGCGCCGGTGAAGCTGAGATGCCGGGCGGCGGCCTCGAAGGCACGCAAGCCATTCAGCGGAAGGTGTGATCGCTTCATCGGCGCGAGCCCTAGTTTTTCTTATGGCGGAGGCGACGTTTACTCATTTGCGATGGCGCCGGATCGGGTCCAGTCCTGTGGTGCGGGGCAACAGAGAGTGTGGACATGACAAGCAGACGCAGTTTCATCGGTGGTCTCGCAGTGTTTTTGACGGTCCCCATCACGCTTGACGCGATGGCGAAGGCGGCGACGAGCCCGACAAAATTTGATGGTCTGACGCCGAAAATAAGGCAGGTTGAGGCGAAAAGCGGTGGCCGGCTGGGCGTAGCCTGTCGCATCTCCGGCACAACGTCGCAGTTCGGTTATCGCGAAAACGAGCTGTTCCCGATGTGCAGCACGTTCAAACTGCTGGCCGCTGCGCTGGTCTTGCACCGTGTCGACGGCGGCATCGAGCAGTTGGATCGGCGCATCAAGGTTCCGGACAATGCCGTGGTCGCGAACTCACCGGTCACGAAGAAGCATATCGGCACCGAGATGACGATGGCCGACATCTGCGAGGCAGCGGTCACGGTTAGCGACAACGGTGCCGGCAATCTCATGCTGGAGTCCTTTGGCGGACCGGCGCAATTGACGGCCTACTTGCGGTCTCTAGGCGACGATGTGGGCAGGTTGGACCGAACCGAACCGGATCTGAACGAGTCACTGCCCGATGACAAGCGCGACACGATCTCCCCGCTTGCGATGGTCAACAATCTCGAGCGCCTCACTCTCGGCAACGGCCTCTCGAATAAAGGTCAGGCGCAGCTTGTGGAATGGCTGGTCGCCAACAAGACCGGTGACGACCGCATCAGGGCAGGGCTGCCGAAGGGTTGGAAATGCGGCGACAAGACCGGCACGGGAGATCGCGGCAGCACCAACGACGCGGCTGTCATCTGGCCGACATCAGGCGATCCCATCCTGATGTCGGTTTACCTGACCGGCACGAAGCAGAACCTGGCCAAGCGCAATGCTGTCATTGCCTCGGTTTCGCGCGCTTTAGTCGAGGCGATCGAGGCGTAAAGCAGTATCGATTGGCGCGGCCTTGCAGCGCCGCTGCCCTCACACGTGCTTGCGGCCGCCGGTCTCGCGGAACCAGCTGTCGGGATAGGGATACCACCAATCCTGGATTGCCGGTCTGTGGTCGATGATGACCATCTTCGAGCGGCGGAAGGCGTCGAGCCCCTGCCGCCCGAGTTCACGGCCGAGGCCTGAGGCCTTCCAGCCGCCGAAGGGCAGAGCGTCATTGTCGATCAGCGGATTGTTGACCCAGACCATGCCGGCCTCGAGCCGCTCGGCCGCCTCATGCGCTTCGGCGAGATCTGATGTGAAGACGGAAGCGCCGAGCCCGAACGGGCTGTCATTGGCAAGCCGGATCGCCTCGTCGAAATCCCTCACCCGGCAGATCGCGGCGACCGGCCCAAAGCACTCTTCGCGCACGATCGCCATGTCGGAGGTGACGCCGGTGAGGATCGTCGGTTCGTAGAACCAGCCGACATTGTGCGCCGGCGGAATGCGCCCGCCGGTGATCGCCTTGGCGCCATTGGCGATCGCATCGTCGACCAGCCGCATGACTTTCGCACGGGCAACCTCGCTGACCAGCGGGCCGATCTCGGTCTTGTCCATGCCGTTGCCAATGCGCAGCGCCCGCGTCCTTTCGGCGAACAGTTCGACGAAATGATCATGCACGGCGTCGACGACGAAGAAGCGCTCGGCCGAGGTGCAGACCTGGCCGGTGAGATGGAAGGCGGCGGTGACGCTGCCGGCCGCCGCGATCTCGAGCGGGGCGTGCTCACTGATGATCAGTGGATCGCTGCCGCCGGCTTCGATGACGCATGGCTTCATGCGTTCGGCGCAAGCCACCGCCACCGCCTTGCCGGCGGCGACCGACCCGGTGAAGGCAACGGCATGGGTGCGCTCGGAAGTGATCAGAGCCTGCGCCGTGGCCGCGCCGCCGGGCAGGCAGGAAACCAGCCCTTCCGGCAACGAGCGGAATACGGTCATGTAATCCAGCGTCGACAGCGTCGTCGCCTCGGCCGGCTTGATGATGCAGGCATTGCCGGCGGCGAGCGACGCCGCGACGGTCCAGCACATCAGCAGGATCGGAAAGTTGTAGGGCATGATGTGGACGGAGACGCCGTAAGGCTCGTAGCGCGCATACTGGAACGAGCCGGCTTGCGTCGTGCCGGCGATCTTGCCGGCCTCGTCGCGCGCCATCTCGGCATAGTAGCGGAAGATCGGCGCGCAATTGGCGATCTCACCGATGGCTTCGGGATAGGGCTTGCCCATCTCGCGCACCATCAGCTCGGCACAGCGGGTGAAGTCAGCCGCCTCGATGGCGTTGGCGACGGCATGCAGATGCTTTGCCCGGCTCTTGGCGTCGAGTTTTTTCCAGCTAGCCTGCGCCCTGGTTGCGGCGGTCAGCACGGCGTCGATCTCGCCATCGCTGGCGCCGGTGATGGCGCCGACGGTTTCCAGCGTCGCCGGATCGATCACCGGCTTGGTCGTGCCAGCCATCGGCCGGTAGTCCGGGTTGACGAAGAAGGTCGGCCGGTCAGGGGAGAAATGCATTTTTGTCCTCCTCCACGTGGGGAGCCTTTTTGAGAATTCGCCCTGCCGAGGCAGATGGCGTGGCTTTCGGGGTCGACACCGTCGACGAGCGCAGCGGACATTTGGTCCGTGAGCACCGGAAGCGCAGAAAGCCGCGTCAGGTGTCCGGCAGGGTAGAACTATCGGAAAGGCTCAGCGGATCATGTAGACCTTCTTGATCGTCTCATGGACGGTGCAGACGCCTTTCCAGTCCTGCGGGAAGAAGGCGGCGGTGTCCGGCTCGATCTCGATGACCTCGCCGGATGCGTGGACATAGGTGCAGCGCCCTTCGAGGAAGTGGCAGAACTCGTCGCGGGTGACGTGGCAGTGCCATTTGCCGGGGGTGCAGACCCATAGCCCGCATTCGGAACGGCCTTCGGGTCCCTTGTAGAGCAGCTTGCCCGAGGTGTGGGACTCACCCTCGATCATGGTCGGGATGACGCCCCAGTCGACGAGGTCAGTGACGGCGAGCGGCGATTGCATGATTGGTGTGGTCATAGGGATTTCCTTGAAATGAGGCTCACCGGCACATGAAGGCCTTGGTCAGCGTTTGCGTGATGATGGAGATGCCGGTCCAGCCGGCGCGGAAAAGACCAGCGTTCCGGCCCCGACCGGAATCTGTTCGCCATTGTCATGGACATAGCTGCCGCGTCCCGACAGGAAATGACAAAACTCGTCGGCGGCAAAGGTGACCTTGCGGGTACCAGGCGTGCAGGACCACAAGCCGCATTCGCTCGATCCGTCGGGGTTCTGCGACAGGATTTTGCCGGAGGCGCGCGGCGCGCCGGCAAGCGTGTTGCTGCCCGCGCCCCAATCCTCCAGTTCCACGCTCGCGGCCTGCGGCCAATGCGGTATCGACATGTGGTTAGCTCCGTTGTTCAGGCCAGCATGTAGACGTTGCGCATGGTCTCATGCACGGTGCATTCGCCCGTCCAGCCGGCGGGGAACATGACCACGGTCCCGGCCGACACTTCTATCACTTCACCGACATCCGACCGGTAGGTCGCCCGGCCGGCGACGAAATGGCACAATTCATCGCGCGGGATCGAGAGCCGCCAGCGGCCCGGCGTGCACACCCAGATGCCGGATTCCGGCTGGTTGTTCGGACCCTTATGCACGAGCTTGCCGGTGGAGTGGGAGGCGCCGTCCAGTGGGTCAGGCTGGGCGCCCCAGTCGGCGAGATCGGTGCGGGTTGAGGCCTGGTAGAGGTGTGGGGCGGAGGAGGTCACAGCAGCTTCTCCAGCAGACCAGCCGCTTTCTCAGGCCCGTTCTGCGCGTGCATCTGTGCCGATGTCTTCGCCAGCTTCGCCTTCATCGTCGGGTCGGTCAGGCAGGTTTCGATTTTGGCGACCAGCTCGCCATCGTTCCAGTCGTAGCGCGGCATGCCGAAGCCGTGGCCGGTCTCCTCGACGCGGGTGGCGTTGTCGTGGCCATCCCAGACATAGGGCATGATGATCGCGGGCTTGCCGAAATAGAGGCACTCGGTGAATGAGTTGTTGCCGCCATGGTGGATGACGGCATCGACCTGCGGGATCACCGAAGGCTGCGGGAACCAGCTCTCGACGATGACGTTGCCGGGCACGTCGGTATACTGGTCCTTGTAGCCGCCGACATTGACCAGCGCGCGGTAACGGGTCTTGCCCAGTGTCGCGATGATCCGCCTCAACAGCTCGACATCGCCCGCGCCGAGACTGCCGAAGGAGACATAGAGCAGCGGTCCGTCATTGTTCCTGGCGAAGGTCGGTACCGCGTAAGGTTTCTCCTGCCGCACGCAGCCTTCGAGATACTGGAACTTTGCCGGATCGAGCGGATGGCGGCGCTTGAATTTCGCCGCTTCGGGATAGAGCAGCAGGTTCAGATAGGGCGACGCCTCGAAGAACTGGCCGATCGGATAGGGCGCCTCGTTGTTGGCGGTGAGGAAGGCGTTGAAGTCGTCATGGATCGGCTTGATGACCGCGTTGAAATGATCGCGATAGCGCTGATGCCCGGCATGGTCGTTCTCGCCGCAGCCGGAAAGATGCGGCGGGATGTCCTCGTCCTCGATCTCGTTTTCCGAGCAGGAGATGACGCGAACCCACGGCCTGCCGAACTGCTTGATGGCTGGGAACAGGATGACATTGTCGACGCAGATGACATCAGGCTTGATGGCGGCCAAGACCCGCGGCAGATCCTTTTGCGCCCATTTGGCGCTGTCGACGATCGCCGTCCAGCAATCCTTCACATAGTTATCGACCTGGTCGTAGGGCGATTTGCGGAAGTTCGGGATGTGGCCGTTGATGAAGTCCTCCCAGAACTTGGCCATCTGTTCGGGTGGCATCGGCTCCGACAGGTTCACCGGATGCGCCTCGAAGCCGTAGCCCTTGTAGACCTCGACGAAGCCGGGGTCCGACAGGAACACAGCCTTGTGGCCGCGCGCCTCGACAGCTTGCGCGATGCCGACGGAATTGAGCGCCGGGCCGTAGGCCGCTTCGGGAAAAAACGCGATCGTCTTCTGCGCCATCAAGCTTCTCCTATTCTGCGAAAATTCTGACATCGGCGGCATCCCAGCCGAGCTCGACCTGGTCGCCCGATGACACCGGCCGGCGGTCGGCGGCATCGGCCGTGACGCGCACCAGGAATGGTTTTGGCGACAAAGCGGTGCGGACATGCAGCTGCAGGTCTAGTCCGTGGTAGGCGAGCGCCTCGACCGTGCCGTTGGTGCGGTTGGCGGTTTCGGCTGATGGGAATAATCGGATGCGTTCGGGCCGCACCGACGCGACAGTGGACGCACCGGGCGAAAGCGTTGCGGGGACCTTGCCGGTAATGCCCGCGCCATTCGCGGCGATCACGCCCTCGGCTGACGCCTTGCCCGGAATGAAATTCATCACGCCGATGAAGTCGGCGACGAAGCGGTCGGCGGGATGTTCATAGATTGCATGCGGCGTGTCGCATTGCAGCAGCTTGCCGTCTTTCAATACGGCCATGCGGTCAGCCATGACAAGCGATTCCTCCTGGTCATGGGTGACGATGACGAAGGTGATGCCAACCTCGTGCTGCAGGCGCTTCAGTTCCAGCTGCATGGCGCCGCGCAGCTTCTTGTCGAGGGCGCCGAGCGGCTCGTCGAGCAGCAGCAGCCGGGGCCGCTTGACCAGCGCACGGGCGAGCGCGACGCGCTGCTTCTGGCCGCCCGACAATTGCTCGGGCTTGCGGTCGGCGAAGGGGACAAGTTCGGTCGTCGCCAGAATGGCGTCGACGCGGGAACGGATTTCGCTCGCCGGCAAACGTTCCACCTCGAGGCCGTAGGAGACATTGGCGCGGACGCTCATATGCGGGAACAGCGCGTAGGACTGGAACATCAGATTGACCGGCCGCTTGTTGGGCGGGGTTCGGGCGATGTCCTTGCCGTCGAGCAGGATGCGGCCGTCATTCGGCGTCTCGAAGCCGGCCAGCATCCGCAGCAGCGTGGTCTTGCCGCAGCCGGAGGGGCCGAGCAGCGCGAAGAACTCGTTCTCCCTTATATCGAGCGAAATGCCGTCGACGGCGGTGACGCGGCCGAAGTTCTTCGACACATTGTCGATGGCCAGCAGCGTGCGCGGTTCGCTCATTGGCCGATGATCCCCCTGTTAAGCCGCTGCGACAGGGTCAGTGCGGTGATCGAGACCGCCATGACGATGGTCGCCAGCGCGTTGATCTCCGGCGTGATGCCGAAGCGGATCATGGCGTAGATCTGCATCGGCAGCGTGGTCGAGGCGCGGCCGGCGCCTGATGTGAAGAAGGCGATGATGAACTCGTCGACCGAGAGCGTGAAGGCAAGCAGGGCGCCGGCGATCACCGCCGGCAGGATCACCGGCAAGGTCACGCGCCGGAAGGTGGTGAGCGCGGAGGCGCCGAGATCGGCTGAGGCCTCGACGATCGACCAGTCGAAACTCTTCAGCCTTGCGCGCACCACCGAACAGACGAAGGCAAGGTTGAAGACGACATGGGCAAGGATGATTGTGTGCAGGCCCATGGTCAGATTGAGCATGGAAAAGAACGACAGCAATGCGATCGCCAGCACGATGTCGGGAATGATCATCGGCGCAAACATCAGGGCTTCGAGGCCTTTGCCGTATTGCCGGCGCATCTCGACGCCGATGGCCAGCAAAGTGCCGAGCAGTGTGGCGATTGCCGTCGAGATCAGCGCCACGATCAGCGTGTTGAGCGCGGCGGAGAGGATCGCGGAATTGTGGGCCAGCGAGACATACCATTTCAGCGAAAAGCCCGACCATGCCGTCGGCAACCCGCCTTCATTGAAAGACAGTGCGACCAGCACGGCGATCGGGATGTAGAGGAAGGCGAAGACGAGACCGAGCACGAGCCAAAGCGTGCTCCGCGTCGCCGGGGAGCGCTCAGCCATCGGCGTCACCTCTGGCCTCAGCAGCACGCCCCGAAGCGCGATCTGCGGCGAGCGCTTGCGCCATCAGCACCAGCAGCATGATGGAGATCAGCGCCATGGCCAGGGCTGCTCCGAACGGCCAGTCATTGGCGGTCAGGAATTGGTCGTAGACGAGATTTCCGATCATCTGGAAGCGGCCGCCGCCGAGCAGTGCCGGGGTGACGAAATTGCCGATCGACAGCACGAAGACGAAGACGGCGCCCGCAGCGATGCCGGGCACGGTCAGCGGCAGGATGACACGGCGGAATGTGGTGGCGGCGGAAGCGCCGAGATCGCGCGAGGCTTCGGCCAGCTCCGGGTTAAGACGCGACAGCGGTGCGTAGCAGGCGAGGATGACGAACGGCAGATAGTTGTAGACCAGGCCGGCTATGACCGCGCCTTCGGTGTAGAGCATCGACGGCGGCTCGCCGGTATAGCCGAACCAGCGCAACAATTGCGTGATGAGGCCCTCGCGGTTGAGCAGCACGATCCAGGCATAGGTGCGGATCAAATAATTCGACCAAAACGGCAGCACGGCAAAGAACAGGAACACCGGCTGCCACCGGCGCGGTGCCGCCGCAATGGCATAGGCGGCGGCATAGCCGATCACCACGGCGATCAGCGTCGCGGTGCCGGCGATGCGCGCCGATTTGAGGAAGATGCCGGCGTAGAGCGGGTCGAAGACCAGCCCGAAATTCTCCAGCGTGAAGGTGTAGTCGATGCCGCCATAGATGCCGCGCCGGAAGAAGGCGAGCGCCAGCACCAGCGCGCACGGCACCACCATCAACGCGGTCAACCAGACCAGCGCCGGGGCCATAAGCAGGGAGGAACGAAGTCGGGTCTGGGACAATTTCTCGGGTACCGCTCAGGGCCGGCGGCAGAAGCACCGCCGGCCGTGATGACTGCGCCGCTTTACTGCGCGGCCTTGATCTCGCTGACGATCTTCGAATAGTCGCGCTGGGCTTCGCCGACGTCACGCAGCTGCTCGAACTTGACGAGGTCGGCCACCGGCATCGCCATGTTGGGGAATTTTGCCAGGAAATCGGCCGGCAGGCTTTCCATGGCCGGCTTGTTCGGCACCTTGTAGTCGATGTTCTGTGCTGCCCAGGCGTGGTTCTTGGCGTCGAGCATGAAGTTGATGAACTTGAAGGCGTCGTCCTTGTGCTCGGATGCCTTCATCACCACCATCGTGTCGACCCAGAGGTCCGAACCTTCCTTGGGGATGATGTATTTGATCTCGGGTTTTTCGGCGATGCCGTAATTGCACCAGCCGTCCCAGGCCTGCACCATCAGCGCCTCGCCGGAAACCAACTTTGAATAGAAGGTGGTGTCGTCATATGCGAGCAACGTCTTCTTGGCCGAGATCAGCAGGTCCTTGACCTCGGCCATCTTGGCCGGGTCGGTCTCGTTGACGGAAAGGCCCTTGTCGAGCTGGCCGGCGGCCAGCAGCCAGCGATCGGTCGCCAGCATGGTGGTCTTGCCCTTCAGCGCGTCGGAAGGCGCGAGCAGGTCGCTCCAGCTCGTGGGTGCCACCTTCACCAGGTCCGAGCGGTAGCAGAGGCCGGTCGTGCCCCAGGTGTAGGGCACGGAGAAAGTATTGCCGACATCGTGCGGCAGCTTGGTCGCTTCAGGGTAGAGGTTGGCGAGGTTGGGCACCTTGGCGTGGTCGATCGACTCGGTCAGGCCGAGCTTGTTCAGCACTTCGGCGAAGGGCGAGGAGACGAAGACCACGTCATAACCCTTGCCGCCTGCGGCAATCAGCTTGCCCATGATCTCCTCATTGGTGGCGTGCACCACCACTTCGCCGGAAACGCCGGTCGCGGTCTTGAACGCGGCCATGGCGTCGGGCGCCATGTAGCCGTCCCAGTTGGAGATGACGAGGTCGGCGGCGTCAGCCGGCGCCGACAGCGCCACGGCAAGGCCGAGAGCGATTGAAGATAGCTTGAGCGCACGGCGCCGCGGGCTGGTAGCGGTCATGGCAGACTCCCATTCCGGTTGATCGTCGAATTCTGTCTTTGGACCCGGCGCGACCATGCCGCTGCTCCGATCCGTTCCCTCGGTCTTTTTTGTTGCCGATTGCTCTGACAGTACTATTGCAGAAAAAAGTACGTCAATCCATAATTTGTCAACTGACCGAGGAATCTGGCCGATTGCGCTTGTGCCGGCGATCGGCCAAACCAATAAGGCTCCATCCATCCGCCGAGACCAGTCCATGCAAGCCGCAGCCCGACGACCTCGCACTAACCATCTCGATCTGGCGCAGCGCATCCTGGATGTGGCGCGGCAGCGCGGTTTCGGACCCGGCACGCGCCTGCCCGAGCAGCAGATCGCCTCGCTGTGCAATGTCTCGCGCACGCCGGTGCGGGCGGCACTCAGCCTGCTGGCGGAACGGGGTGTCGTGCGCTGGGAGGCCGATACCGGCTATCATCTGGCGGTCGACCTTACCGTGCAGTCGGCAATATCGGCCGAATTGCCCGCCGCGGAGGAAGACGAGCTGGCCGAAGCAATCCTGCGCGACCGGTCGGCGCGGCGATTGGACCAGACAGTGACCGCCGCCGGGTTGATGCGGCGGTACAGTGCCGGGAGAAAGACGGTACTAAAAGCGCTTAATAAACTGACGGAAGAGAATCTGCTGGACCGTGCACCCGGCCAGTCCTGGCTTTTTCGTCGCACGCCGGACGATCCGGAAGCGCAAGGCGAAAGCTATGAGTTCCGCTTGTTGCTGGAGCCCGCGGCGATCCTGACGCCTGGCTTTCGGCTGGACGGCGCGCGGGCGGCGTCGTTGCGGCAAGGCATGGATGCGCTGTCGGCGCTGCCGGATGCCGCGTTCGACACGCGCGAATTCCAGCGGCTGGACATGGATTTTCACGGCATGATCGCCGAGGGGTCCGCCAACCGCTTCGTCGCCGACGCGCTGGCCGATCATCTGAGGCTGCGCCGGCTGCCCGGTATCTATGCCGGCGTCAACGTCTTCCGGCTGCGGCAATCCTTGCTCGAACATCTGAACATACTCGACCATCTCGAAAGCCGGCAGTATGAGGTGGCTGCCGATCTGCTTCGCATCCACTTGCGGCTCTCCCGCAACCAGCGACCGCAAGCGGCCAGCCGCGGCGCCCCCGCGCTGTTCGGCATGATCGGCCGGCCGGAATGACGAGGATTAATTGACGCGTAAAGCCAGCCCGACCATCGCGCTGTTTCCCGAAGCAAGCTTCGGCGCCGCGTTGAATTGCGTCGGCATCGCGCAGGCCTTGCGCGCCAAGGGCGCCCGGCCCGTCTTCATCTGCCATGCCGGTTTCTCCGGTGTCTTTGCCGACTATGGTTTCCAGGAATACCAGCTGCCGACCGATGAGCCGCTGAGCGACAGCGAGCGCCAGAGCTACTGGCAGGCCTTCGTGCGCCGCCATCTGCCGCATTTCCGGCTGAGCCCGATCGACCAGCTCGAAACCTATGTCGCGCCGACGTGGCAAGCGATCGTCGACACATCAGTCAATGCCGAGGCGCCTTTGCGCCAATTGCTGGCGCGGCTGAAGCCGGACGCGGTAGTGCTCGACAATGTCATCATGTTCCCGGCGATCGCAACCGCCGGCTGCCCGTGGGTGCGTGTCGTCTCCTGCGCCGAGACGGAACTGCCTGACGCCGAAGTGCCGCCCTACCTTTCAGGAATGAGTGCGGATGACCCGCAACGCGCGGCGTTCGAGGCGCGCTATCTCTCGGCCTCGGCGCCGGCGCATGACCGCTTCAACCGTTTTCGCGTCGATGCCGGCCTGGCACCATTGCCCAAGGGCATGTTCCTGGAAAGCTCGCCCGACCTCAATTTGCTGCTGACGCCGGCGATCGTGCGGCGCGAACGGGCCGAGCCGCTCGATCCGCAGCGCTTCGTCTATCTCGAAGGTTGCGTGCGCTCGGAAGGGCCGTTCGAGGTGCCGGTGTTTCCGCGCAATGGCGGGCCGCTGGTCTATGTCGCCTTCGGCAGTCTCGGCGCCATGGACGTCGGGCTGATCGAGCGTATGCTTGCCGTGTTCGACAGATTGCCGGCGCGCTTCATCGTCAATGTCGGCGGCCTGCGCGATGCCTATCGCGCGGTTCCCGACAATGTCTATCTCGACGCCTGGTTTCCGCAGCCCTCCGTGGTGGCGAAGTCCGACCTGTTCATCCACCACGGCGGCAACAACAGCTTTTGCGAGGCGCTGCGTTTCGGCGTGCCGTCGCTGATCATGCCTTATTGCTGGGACGGACACGACAATGCGCGCCGCGCCGAAGAGACCGGCACTGGCGACCATATCGGCCGTGACGGCTGGACCGAAGGAGTATTGGAGAGAGCCATTCTCGGCCTGCTGGCCGACGATGCCATGCGCGCCCGCCTGAAGGGAAATGCAGCTGAGATGGCGCTGAAACCCGGAACGGAAATGGCCGCGCAAGCCATACTCTCTCTGATACGGACTTGAACGAAATGCCAGACAAAAACACGAATAAAGCTGCAATCTCCAACGACCCCAAGGCCTGGCTGGCCCAGCACGGCATCAACGAGGTCGAGTGCCTGGTGCCCGACATGAACGGTGTGCTGCGCGGCAAGGCGCTGCCGACGGCCAAATTCCTCAAGGCGCTGGAAGACCGCGCGCTTTATCTGCCGAGCAGCGCCTTCCTGGTCAGCATCGATGGCCGCTATTCCGGCTCGATCGACGAGGGTTTTGCCTATTCGGATCCGGACATGCGCATGGTGCCGGACGTCTCGACGCTGTGCCTGGCGCCGGGTGCGGGCGCTGGCAAGGCCTATGTCTTCGCCGACGCCTTCCACATGGATGGCAGGCCATGGATGGCCTCGCCGCGCCATGTGCTGCGCGCCGTGCTCGATCTCTACCGGCAGCGCGGCTGGCGCGCGGTGGTGGCACCGGAGCTTGAATTCTATCTCACCGCGCCCAACCCCGATCCAGACAGACCGTTGACCGCGCCGGTCGGCGCCAATGGCCGCGCGGAGGGCGTGCAGCATCCCTATGACATGGCGGCGCTCGAAGAATTCGAGCCGGTGATCCGCCGCGTCTATGACTATGCCGCGGCCGCCGGCCTGCCGCTCGACACGCTGATCCATGAATCGGGTACGGGGCAGCTGGAGATCAATCTCCTGCATGGCGACGCGCTGCCGCTTGCCGACCAGGTGCTGCTGTTCAAGCGGCTGACGCGCCAGGCCGCGCAGCAATGCGGCATGCACGCGACCTTCATGGCCAAGCCGATCGCGGCGCAGGCCGGCAGCTCGATGCATCTGCACATGTCTGTCGTCGATGAGGCGGGCAATGCGCTGTTTGCCGGCGCTGATGATGCCGACACCGAAATGTTCGGCCATTTCATCGGCGGCCTGCAGAAATATGTGCCCGAGATCATGCCGCTGTTCGCGCCCAACGTGAATTCTTTCCGCCGCATAAGGCCGAACCACAGCGCGCCGGCCAACATCGAATGGTCGCACGACAACCGCTCCTGCGGCCTGCGCGTGCCGGCCGGTGGCCGCGCCGCAAGGCGGGTGGAGAACCGCCTGCCGGGCGCCGATTGCAATCCCTATCTGGCAATCGCCGGTTCGCTGCTCGCCGGCTATCTCGGCGTCGAGCAGAAGCTGGCTCGCTCGGCCGAGGCTTCGGGCAATGCCTACAAGATCAAGAGCACGCTGCCGAAGACCATGGAGGAGGCGCTCGACCGCTTCACCGCTTGCGAACCGGTGCGGGCATTGCTCGGCGAGGATTTCTTCCAGACCTATCTGCGCGTCAAGAGCGTTGAGCTCGACCTGTTCCAGAGCGTGGTAACGAGCTGGGAACGCGACCATTTGCTGCTGAAGGTGTGATCATGACATCTTCAACGGGTTTCAATTCCGGTCTCGATATCGGCAAATCCTATTATGTCGCGACCGCCAATCCGGCTCCGGACCATCCGGCGCTGGTCGGCGATGTCGATGCCGACCTCGTCGTCGTCGGCGGCGGCTGCACCGGCCTGTCTGCCGCCCTTCATGCCGCGGAGCGTGGCTTGAAGGTGGTACTGCTCGAAGGTGGCAAGATCGGCTGGGGCGCATCGGGGCGCAATGGCGGCCAGATGATTCCCGGCCTGCGCAAGGGCGCCAAGGGATTGGTCAAGCTTTACGGTCCCGAGCGGGCGAAGGTGCTGTTCGACCTTGCCTTCGAAGCACGCGGGCTGGTGCTCGACATCATCGAGCGTCACGCCATCGACTGCGATCTGAGACTGACCGGCCATCTGGTCGGCGCGGTCAACGGCTCCGACCTCAAAGACCTCGAGGACGAAGCAAAGTGCCTCGAAAGCGTGATGAAATTCCGCGATGTCGAGATCCTGTCGGCAGCGGACGCCAGCGCCAAGGTCGACACGCCCTATCATGGCGCGATGTATGAGCCGCTGGGCGGCCACATGCATCCGCTGAACTACACGCTCGGCCTTGCCCGGGCGGCAGTGGCCGCCGGCGTCAGCATCCATGAGAACTCGGTGGCGGTGAAGCTCGAGCGCGAGCCTTCGATCCGGGTCTCGACGTCAAAGGGCTCGGTCCGGGCCAAACATGTCGTGCTGGCGGGCGATGCGTTGCTGCATGGGCTTGAGCCGCGCGTCAACAGCCGCATCATGCCGGTCGGCAACTACATCGTCGCCACCGAGCCGCTGGAAGGCAAACGCAACGTCATCCCGGCCAATGTCGCGGTGTCGGACACACGCTTCGTCGTCAACTATTACCGCATGTCGGCGGATGGACGCCTGCTGTTCGGCGGCGGCGAGCGCTACACGCCATCGCCGCCGGCCGATATTGCCGGCTTCGTGCGGCCGCACATGGAAGCGACGTTTCCGCAGCTCAAGGGCTGCCGCATCGACCATGCCTGGGGCGGGCTGGTGTCGGTGACGACGTCGCGGCTGCCGCATGTCGGGCACTATGGCGAGGTCTATTTCGCGCATGGCTATTCCGGCAAGGGCGTCATCCTGTCGACGCTGTCGGGCAAGCTGCTGGCGGAAGCGATCACAGGCGATGCTTCACGGCTCGATTTGTTCTCGACGCTGACGCCGCTGCCGTTCCCGGGCGGCACGGCGCTGCGTGGCCCGCTCTATGTGCTGGGCATGCTGTGGTACGCGATGCGGGATCGGATCAAGCATTGAGGTCGGCCTAGACCACAAAGAAATCCTCGATGCGCTGCCTGGCCTCCAGCAGCGCCGGCAGGATTTCCCGCTCCATCTCCGCGACCGAAAACCGCGCCGACTGGGTCGAGACGTTGATTGCCGCGACCGTGCGTTCTGCTCGGTCGCGGATCGGCACGGCGATGGAACGCAGGCCAAGTTCCAGCTCCTCGTCGACAATGGCAAAGCCGACGGCCTTGGCCTTGCCGATGGCGTCGGCAAGCAGCCCAATGTCGGTGATCGTCTTCGGCGTTCGCCTCTCGATCGTCGCCTGGCTGAGAAATGCGTCCAGTTCCCCTGATGTCAGGCCGGCAAGCAGGATGCGGCCCATCGACGTGCAATAGGCGGGCAGCCTGGTGCCGACATCGAGTGACACGCTGAGGATGCGGCGGCCGGGAATGCGGGCGACATAGACGACATCATGGCTCGACAGGATCGCCGCCGAGCAGGCCTCGTTCAACTGCGTTGCAACAGCACGCATGATGGGTGCGGCGAAGCTCCACAGCGAGCCGCCGCCGAGCCATGTGCGGGCAACGGTCAGCAGGCGCGGCGACAGCGAGAACACGCGGCCGTCTTGTGTTGCGTAGCCGGTCGCAACCAGCGTCAGCAGAAAGCGGCGGGCGCCGGCGCGGGTCAGGCCCGCTTCCTCGGCCATCTCGGTCAGAGTCATGCCCGTGGGATGCCGGGCGAGAATCTCCATCACGGCAAGGCCGCGCTCGAGCGAGCCGACATGGTCACGGGAAGCGGCTTCTTCGTCCATCTCACCTCCGCCAAACGACATCGTCCTAGGATTGACTCCGGGCCATATGATAGCCTAGAAAGTATCCTATGTAAAACAATTGTTCGGAATACGAACTTTTTTGAATCTGGAGCCCGATCGATGGTCAAGTTCCTGCCGCTCAAACAGGCCGTGGCCGAGAATTTGAACAATGGCGATACCGTCGCCTTCGAGGGCTTCACCCATCTGATCCCGACGGCCGCGGCACATGAGGCGATCCGCCAGGGATTTCGCGACCTGACCCTGATCAGGATGACGCCGGACCTGATCTACGACCAGATGATTGGCATGGGTATGGCGAAGAAAATCATCTTCTCCTATGTCGGCAATCCGGGTGTCGGCCTGCTGCGGCGCGCCCGCGACGCGATCGAGAACGGATTTCCCCGGTCGCTCGAGGTCGAGGAACACAGCCATGCCGGCATGGCCAACGCCTATGAGGCGGGCGCGGCCGGTCTGCCTTGTGCTGTGTTTCGCGGCTATCGCGGTGCCGGCCTTGCGGCGGTCAATCCGAACATCAAGTCGGTCACCTGTCCGTTCACCGGCGAGGTGCTGGCCGCGGTTCCCTCGATCCGACCCGACGTCACCTTCATCCATGCGCAGAAGGCCGACAAAAAAGGCAATGTGCTGGTCGAGGGCATCATCGGTATCCAGAAGGAAGCGGTTCTGGCGGCCAGGCGCGCTGTGGTGACGGTCGAGGAAGTGGTCGACAATTTCGACGATCTGCATCCCAATCTGACCGTGCTGCCGCGCTGGACCATCGCGGCGATCTCCGTCGTGCCCGGTGGATCGCACCCATCTTACGCACACGGCTATTACGCGCGTGACAATGCCGCCTACCTTGAATGGGACGACATCGCGGCCGACCGCGAGAGATTCCAGGCGTGGATGCAGGCGAATGTCATCGAGAAGAGCGCCGACGATTTCGCGGCCCGCATCGAGCATCTGAGGAAAGCGGCATGAGCGACAATCAGCTGGGCTTCACTCCGAACGAGATGATGACCATCGCCGCCAGCCGTGCGCTGCGGAATGACGATGTCTGCTTCGTCGGCATCGGCGCGCCGTCCGCCGCCTGCAATGTGGCGAGGCTGACGCATGCGCCTGATATCACATTGATCTATGAGAGCGGCACGATCGGCACCGCGCCTGACGTGCTGCCGCTGTCGATTGGCGACGGCGAATTGTGCGAGACCGCGGTTACCACCGTCGCGGTGCCGGAAATGTTCCGCTACTGGCTGCAGGGCGGCCGCATCTCGATCGGTTTCCTCGGTGCGGCCCAGCTCGACAAGTTCGGCAACATCAACACCACCGTCATCGGCGACTATTTCCACCCGAAGACCAGGCTGCCCGGCGGCGGCGGCGCGCCGGAGATCGCGACCTCGTCGAAGGAGGTCTACATCACCATGGCGCAGACCAAGCGCGGCATGGTCGAGAAGATCGATTTCTTCACCTCCTTCGGCCATGGCGAGGGCGGCGACCATCGCCAGCGCCTCGGCATCGACACCGCTGGCCCGACGCTGCTGATTACCGATCTTGCCATCTGGAAGCCGGACCCTGTGAGCAAGGAATTCACCGTCGTGTCGCTGCACCCCGGCGTCACCCGCCAGCAGGTGCAGGACAGCTGTGGCTGGGTGGTTAAGTTCGCAGAGGCGCTTGACGAAACACCGGCGCCAAGCGAACTCGAACTGAAGACATTGCGAGACCTGCAGGCCCGCACCAAGGCGGCGCATGAGGGAACCGGAAAAGCAAAGGCTGCATGACATGGCCGAGGCCTATATTTGCGACTATATCCGCACGCCGATGGGCCGTTTTGGCGGTTCGCTGTCCTCGGTACGTGCCGATGATCTCGGTGCCATCCCGCTGAAGGCACTGGCCGAGCGCAATACCGGCATCGACTGGCAGGCGGTCGACGACGTTGTCTATGGCTGCGCCAACCAGGCCGGCGAGGACAACCGCAACGTGGCGCGCATGGCCCTGCTGCTGGCCGGCCTGCCGAAGGAAATCCCATGCTCGACCGTCAATCGCCTGTGCGGGTCCGGGATGGACGCGCTGACCATCGCCGCGCGCGCCATCAAGGCCGGTGAAGCCGAGTTGATGATTGCCGGCGGCGTCGAGTCCATGAGCCGCGCTCCCTTCGTCATGCCCAAGGCCGACACGGCGTTTTCGCGCAATGCCGAGATTTACGACACCACCATCGGCTGGCGCTTCGTCAATCCGTTGATGAAGAAGCAGTATGGCGTCGATTCGATGCCGGTAACCGGCGAGAATGTCGCCGAGGATTTTTCCGTGTCGCGCGCGGATCAGGACGCTTTTGCCGTGCGCAGCCAGGACAAGGCGGTCGCCGCACAGTCCAACGGCCGGCTGGCCAAGGAGATCACCCCGGTGACGATCCCGCAGCGCAAGGGCGATGCGGTTGTCGTCGTGAAGGACGAGCACCCCCGCGCCGGCACCACGGTAGAGGCGCTGGCCAAACTGCCGACGCCGTTCCGCCAGGGCGGCACGGTGACGGCCGGCAACGCCTCCGGCGTCAATGACGGCGCCGCCGCGCTGATCGTCGCTTCCGAGGCAGCCATGAAGAAATACGGCCTGACGCCGATCGCCCGCATCCTCGGCGGGGCCGCCGCCGGCGTCGCGCCGCGCATCATGGGCATCGGGCCGGCGCCGGCGACGCAGAGGCTGTGCGCGCGGCTTGGACTGACGCCACAACAGTTCGATGTCATCGAGCTCAACGAAGCCTTTGCCTCGCAAGGCATCGCGGTGCTGCGCCAGCTCGGCATTGCCGAGGACGCGCCGCACGTCAACCCAAATGGCGGTGCCATCGCGCTCGGCCATCCCCTGGGCATGTCGGGCGCCCGCATCTCCGGCACGGCGGCGCTGGAGCTGCGCGAACGCGGCGGCCGCTATGCGCTGGCCACAATGTGCATCGGCGTCGGCCAGGGCATCGCCATCGCGCTAGAACGGGTCTGACCGAAGACCCTTTCTTGGTTGGCCAGATCGGAGATCTGACCAGGCGCACCAAATTTGACCATGTGGACAAAAGTCTGCACCCGTTCCATAGTTCCCCGTCTGACATTTCTAGGAACAGCCGGCTCGACACGGCTGTCGAACAGAGGGGAATGCAATGGAAAACCGCACGAACAAATTCCAGATAAAACGCGAAGGGATTTCGCGGCGCAACGTGCTGGAGCTTGGTGCGCTTGGCCTGGCCGCGGCGATGCTGCCGGGTGCCGCTTTTGCCAAGGACAAGAAGCTGAAGGTCGCGGCGATCTTCGCCACGCCGATCGAGGAGCCATGGGACAACCAGATCCATGTCGCCCTGCAGAAGGCGCAGAAGGAACTCGGCATCGACTACAAATGGTCTGAGAAGGTGCAGACCGCCGACTTCAGCCGCGTCATGCGTGAATATGCGCAAGGCGGCTACCAGCTGGTGCTGGGCGACGCCTTCGCCGCCGAGCGTGAATCGCGCCGCACCGCCAAGCAGTTCCCGAAAACCGCCTGGCTGTTCGGCTCGGGTGCCGGCCCCGCAGAACCCAATTTCGGCGTCTTCGACAACTGGATCCACGAGCCCGCTTATCTCTCCGGCATGATCGCCGGCAAGATGTCGAAATCGGGTACGGTCGGCGCCGTCGCGGCGATGGGCATTCCGGAGGTGAACCGGCTGGTTAACGCCTTCTTCGCTGGCGCCAAGGAGGTCAATCCGAACATCAAGAAGAAGGTCGCCTTCATCGGCTCCTTCTTCGATCCGCCAAAGGCCAAGGAAGCGGCGGTGGCGCAGATCGATGCCGGCGTCGACGTCATCTATGCCGAGCGCTTCGGCGTCATCGAGGCGGCGGTCGAGAAGAAGATCTATGCCATCTCCAACATGTCCGACCAGTCGAGCCTCGGTCCCGATACGGTCATCACCGGCCCGGTCTGGGACATGTATCCGACGGTCGAGCAGGCGATCAAGCTGGTCAAGGCCGGCGTCTACACGGCGCAGGACTATGGCGATTTCTCGCGCATGGCCAAGGGCGGCTCGTATCTCGCCCCCTACCACAAGTTCGACAAGACGCTGCCTGCCGACGTCAAGGATCTGGTCGAGAAGAAGAAGGCCGAGATCTTGGAAGGCAATTTCCGGGTGGATGTGGACGAGAACACGCCGGTTTCGGATTAGAGCGGATATCCCTCCCCCTTGCGGGGTTGAGCAGTCGGTTCGCCGAAGGCGAATTCATCGTGCCAGTGGCACGATGAAAGGCGGCGAACGCTGGGACGCTGCGAAGCAGCGGGGACCCGGCAGGGCTCGCCGAATATAAGCCCCGGCCCTTCGCAGGCTCAGGGCGTTCGAAGCTCGAAAAGCCAAGCAATTGGCTTTTCGTGGCCTTCAGCCACCGCTCCTCACCCCTCGAGGGGGAGGGGTATCCCTGTAGGAGTCCCTTTGCCCGCCCCACTCATCGAAATGCGCGGCATCACCAAGAGCTTTGGCGCCGTCAAGGCGAACGAGGCTGTCGATCTCAGCGTGGCACCGGGTGAAATCCTCGGCTTGCTGGGCGAGAACGGCGCCGGCAAGACGACGCTGATGAATGTGCTGTTCGGCGCCTATGCGCCGGATGCCGGGGAAATCCTGATCCAGGGTCGGCCGGTGCGGATCACCAGCTCGGCCGATGCGCTGGCTGCCGGCATCGGCATGGTGCACCAGCATTTTCATCTCGCGCCACGGCTGACGGTGCTGGAAAACCTGCTCATCGGCATACCGGGCAAAGCGGGGCGGCTAGACCGCTCCGGCGGGCTAGCGCGGCTGGCCGAAATCAGCCGCCAGCATGGGCTGACGCTTAATCCCGACATGCCGGTCTCGGCGCTTTCGGTCGGCGAGCAGCAGCGGCTCGAGATCGTCAAGGCGCTGTTTCGCGGCGCCAAGCTTTTGATCCTCGATGAGCCGACCGCCGTGTTGGCACCGAGCGAGGTCGATGGGCTGTTTTCGGCGTTGCGCTCGATGGCGGCGCAAGGCCTCGGCATCATCTTCATCTCGCACAAGCTCAATGAGGTGCGGGCGCTGACGCATCGCTGCACGGTGCTGCGGCTTGGCCGTGTCGCCGGCCGCGTCGATGATCCCGCCAACACGACATCGGCTGAAATGGCACAACTGATGTGCGGCCATGAGATCGTACCACCCGCAAGGGGGCCGTCGACGCCGGGTGCTGATGTGCTGACCCTCGACGGCATTTCCACTTCAAAACATTCGGGCACGGTGCTGCGCGACGTGTCGCTTGCCGTTCGTGCCGGCGAAATCCTCGGCATCGCCGGCGTGTCGGGCAATGGCCAGCGGGCGCTGGCGGAGGTGATCTCCGGCGTGCGTGCGCCCGATACCGGCCAGATGACGATTGCCGGCCAGAAGGTCACCCGGTTTTCGCCGCGCGAGGTGCAGGCGCTCGGCCTTGGCCGCATCCCGGAAGACCGCATGACCACCGGGCTGGTCACCAATCTGCCGCTTGCCGATTCCATGGTGCTGCCGCGCATCGGCACTGCCGCGTTCAGCAGCAAGGGCCTGCTCAAGCCGGATGCGATCCGCGCCTTTGCCGAAGAACAGATCAAGGCCTATGACATCAGGTGCCCGGGGCCGATGACCCGTGCCGGCGCGCTGTCGGGCGGCAATCTGCAAAAGGCACTGTTGGCGCGCGAGCTTGCCTTCGATCCGAAGGTGCTGATCGTGTCACAGCCGACACGCGGCCTCGATATCGGTGCCGCTCGTTTCATCCATGAAAAATTCCTCGACATGCGCGGCAAGGGCTGCGGCATCATCGTCATCGGCGAGGATTTGGAAGAATTGCTGGTGCTCTGCGACCGCATCGCGGTGATGTATGAGGGCCGCATCGTCGGTACGCTCGACAGCGCCGATGCGACGATCGCACGGCTCGGCCTGCTGATGACCGGGGCGGAGGGCCACGGCTGATGTTTCGCCTGGAAGTCCGCACGTCAACGCCCGCCTGGTTCAACCTCGCTCTGCCCCTGCTGGCGATCGCGGCGACACTTGTGCTGTGCAGCGGCCTGATCGCGCTGGCCGGCGCCGGTGTGCTCGAATCCTATAGCGTCATGTTCACGGCCTCGCTCGGCGACAGCTACGCGATCACCGAAACGCTGGTGCGCGCGGCACCGATGATCTTCACCGGGCTGGCCGTGGCCGTCGCCTTCCGCGCAAAGTTCTGGAACATCGGCGCCGAGGGACAGTTGCTCGCTGGTGCGGTGGCGAGCTGCTTTGTCGGCGCCATTCCGATGCCGGGACCGCTCGCCATGCTGCTGATGGCCGTGGCGGGCGCTGCGGCCGGGGCCGCTGTTGCGCTGGTGCCGGCGACTCTCAGGGTCAAATTCAAGGTTGATGATGTCGTCAGCTCGCTGCTGCTCAACTCGGTCATCTACTACGCGCTGATGGCGCTGATTGAAGGGCCGTGGAAAGACTCCTTCAGCGGCTACCCGATCTCGCCGCCGATCGAGGATTCGGCCAACTTCCCGGTGCTGATCGAAGGCACGCGGCTGCATCTTGGTGTCATCGTGGCGCTGATCACCGCCCCCTTGATCTGGTTCCTTATCGCGCGCACGACGCTCGGCTTCAAGATCAGGGTCACCGGCGAGAATCCGGAAGCTGCCAGATATGGCGGCATCAACGTCGAACGCGTGCTGCTCTCCACCGCGCTGTTGTCCGGCGCGCTGGCGGGGCTCGCCGGCGTCGGCGAAGTCGGCGGCGTCCATTTCCAGGTGATGAGCGACATTTCGCCGGGCTATGGCTATTCCGGCATCGTCGTCGCAATGCTGGCACGGCTCAATCCGTTGGGCGTCGTGCCGGCGGCGATCTTCCTGGCCGCCGTGATGACCGGTGCCGAGGCGATGTCTCGCGCGACCGGCGTTCCGGCCTTCCTCAGCGACGTCATCCAGGGCACCGCGCTGCTTGCCATGCTGGTGGCGCTGCTGTTCACCGCCTATCGCGTCCGCCGCGTCGGGGCTGCCCGATGAGCGCGGTGTTCGAACAGATTTTTCAGGTCGGCTTTTTGGCCGCCATCCTCCGCATTGCAACGCCCTTGGCCTTTGCCACCCTCGGCGAAATGTTCTCCGAGCGGGCCGGCGTGCTCAATCTCGGCATTGAAGGCATCATGCTGCTCTGCGCCATGACCGGCTTCACCGCCACCAGCCTCAGCGGCAGCCTGTGGCTTGGCGTGCTGGTTGCGGTGCTGACCGGCATGCTGATGGGCGCGCTGCATGCGCTGTTCACCGTGGCGCTCGGCCTCAGCCAGCATGTCTGCGGCATCGGCGTGACTTTGTTCTCGTCGGGCCTCGCCTATTTCCTCTACCGGCTCATCTTCGGCCAGCAATCGGTGCCGCCCAGCATCAAGGGTTTTCAAACGCTGCCGATACCTGTCCTCTCCGACATTCCGGTTCTGGGGCCGGCGGTGTTCAATCAGTTTGTACTGGTCTACATGGCGATCATCGCCATCCCGCTCGCCGCCTTCGTGCTCTACCGCACGCCGTGGGGCCTGTCGGTGCGCATGGTCGGCGAGAACCCGCGCGCTGCGGACTCGGCTGGCGTCAGCGTCATTGCCACGCGCTTCCAGGCCGTCATTCTCGGCGGGGCGCTGATGGGGCTGGCCGGCGCCTTCCTGTCGATGGCACAGTTCAACGCCTTCACCTTCGGCGTGGTGTCAGGGCGGGGCTGGGTGGCGATCGCGCTGGTGGTGTTCGGGCGCTGGGATCCGTGGCGCTCGGCGGGTGCGGCCCTTTTGTTCGCCTTTGTCGATGCTCTGCAGTTGCGTATGCAGGCGAGCGGGCTTGGGCATATCCCCTACGAGGCATTCCTGATGCTGCCCTTTATCTTCACCATTGTTGCCATGGCGGTTATGTCGCGCAACGCGGTGGCGCCATCGGCGTTGTTGAAGCCGTTTCGCAGGGAAGAACGGTAGGACCCGGTGACCTTTCCTCTCCCCCGATCGACGGGGTAGAGGAAAGGCGCCAAGCTGTCCCTGGAAAGCCTCACATCGCCGTAAAGCCATTATCCACGAACAGATGCGCGCCGTTGACGAAGCTGGCCTCGTCGCTGGCGAGATATAGTGCTGCTTTAGCCACTTCTTCCGGCTCGCCGATCCGGCCCTGCTGCGCTGCCAGCGCGGCATCAGACACATCGACGCCGAGCTTGCCCAGATCGGCGACCTCGCGCAGGCCATGCGGCGTACGGATGAAACCGGGGCAGACGGCGTTGCAGCGTATGTTGCGGTCGCGGAATTCGACGGCGATGGCGCGGGCGAACATGTGGCAGGCGCCCTTGGTGGTGTCGTAGAGCACCTCGTTGGGAGTCGCCGCCACAGCCGAGATCGACGAGGTGCAGACGATCGAGCCACCGCCGGCCGCGATCATGCCGGGCAGCACGGCGCGCGTCATCAAGAACATCGAACGCACATTGACGGCATGCAGCCAGTCCCATTCCTGCACCGTCGTTTCCAGGAACGGCTTTATCACGATGGTGCCGGCATGGTTGAACAGCACGGTGACCGGCCCGAGTTTTGCCGTCGCGCCTTTCACCGCCGCCTCGACCTGCGCCTCGTCGGACACGTCGGCGACAAAATGCTCGGCGACCTGACCGCGCGCCCTGATCGCTGCGGCCGTGGCGGCGGCCGCCTCGCCATTGCGGTCAATGATCGCGACCTTGGCGCCTTCCGCGGCGAACAGTTCCGAGGCGGCTCCGCCCATTCCCGTCGCGCCGCCCGAAATGATGGCGACCTTGCCGGCCAGTCTTGTGCCCATTTTCAGCTCCCCATGTTGATGATCGTCGTATGCTGGTTGGGCGATGCTACCTTGTGTGCATCGGGCGTCCAATGGACGATTTGGGTACAGCGGGAACAAGGACATAGGTCCATTCGGGTGCTTTCCGGCAAATGCGAACGACCCTGTCGATCCATCGGATTGGCGATCGATCTCAGCAATCTCAAGCTAATCTATTGCCAATCTTGGGAACATTTTTCTGCTTTTCGCCCAAAAATAGCAATCGACAAAGTCTACAAGTTTTATAGATTAACCGGCGAGACGGAGGTCGATATGTCCTATATCCAGAACGCGCAGATTGACAGCGGCGGCCAGAGGATGGCCAATGCCCAGACCTTTCGCCCGGCCTATGCCGGCGGTTTCGCCTATCTCGTCTTTGCCCTTGCGTTTGTGTTCACCGGGGCCGTCGTTCTGGGGCTCATTCCCTGAGGCTGCAGGCTGACTGGGGCTAGTTACCCCATTTCAGGTAATCGGAGTTGAATGAACCGGATCCCGGTGCGTTTGCGCGCGACCGTGGTTCGAAGTTTACCGCATCCATGATTCCAGCGATGGAGGAGATGACAATGCCGATCGAATTCACGCATGTCCCCGGCAAGACCGCCGATGCCGCCATTCCGTTTTTCTATGACTTTGCCGAGACGGCGACCAAGCTTGGGCTGATCGAGGACGGCGGCTTCCAGAAGATCGTCGTCGACGACTCGGCCGGGCTGCTGACCAATATGGATCTTGCCGCCCAGGTCCTGGACTGTGCTGCCTCGCTGGAGGTCGTGCTGACCCACTGGGCGGGCGTCGTCGAACCGACCGTGGCGGCCCGCCAGCTGGCATCGATGGATCGGAAGAGCGGCGGACGGCTGGCGCTCAGGATGATCAGCGAGCCATTGAATGATGACGACGCCGAGTCAAGGCCGGTCGGACATACGGTCATCTGGCAGCGTATCGACGAATATCTGGTGCTGCTCAAGCGGCTGTGGTCGAACGACCGGCCTTTCGATCATGAAGGCGCGTTCTACAGCATCAACGGCGGCTATGTGCCGCGCAAGGGTCCGCACGGCGCGGACCTGACCATCCGCATGGGTGGACAGTCCGGAACGGCGCTGAAAGTGGCCGGCCGGCATGCCGATGTCTTCGAACTGGCGCCGGGCTCGATCGATGAGGTCCGGCGACTGATGGAGCGCGTGCGCGGCGCCGCCGCCGAACATGGCCGGGCCGGCAAGCTGCGCTTCGCGCTGCCGGTGCGGATTCACCGGGGTGTTGCCGCCACAGGCCAAAAGGCAATCGACCTGTCCGGGCCGCCGGCTCAGGTCGCCCTGTCGCTGCTTGCCTATGCCGGGCTCGGGATCGATGAATTCATGATCGTCGGCGTCGACACGGTCCGCGAGATCGCCACGGTCGGTCGGGAGACGCTTGCCTTGCTGCGCAATTCCCTGGCACGCCGCGAACATGATGCCTTCCAGCCGGGGGCCTATGCGCCTCGCGGCATGCTGGAGACGCGGGCAACGAGCTGAAGCCCGTCAATCTCCTGTAGTCTAACGCCTGTCGCCAAGCCGCGACAGGCCGTCGATGACGGCAGCCGAATCGGCCAGCACACCGAAGACGCCATCCTCGACCGTCACCATGTGCAGCGCCGCCTCATGCGCTTGTCTGTCGCCGCTGGCGCAGGCATCCGGGATCGTCAGGCACTGAAAGTTGCGGTCGCAGGCTTCGCGCAGCGTGGTGTGGACGCAGACATCGGTCGTACATCCGGAAAACATCAGATGCGTGATGCCTTGCACGCGCAGCACGAGCTCGAAATCCGTATAGGTGAAGGCGCTGTTGCAGGTTTTGTCGACGATGATGTCGTCAGGCGTGACGTCGATCTCCGGAACGATCTGGAATCCGGCGCCCGAGCGCAGCAGGATGTCGGTGCCGTCGAGACCGGAGCGCTTGCGGCGCCATTTCTCGTAGGGCGTCATGTCGGCCATGTCAGCGCGGTAGCCCTGCCTTGTGTGGATGATCCTGACGCCAGCCTTGCGCGCGGCCGATATCAGCCGGCTCACGGCCGGCAGGATCGCCCGCAGCGGCGAGGGGTCATATCCCTGTCTGGCGAAGTAGCCCGTCGTCGACAGGAAATCCTGCTGCAGGTCGATGACGACAAGTGCTGTGTTCTCGGCCACCAGCTTGCCGTCATAGGGATAGTCGAAGGGCGTTGCCTTGATCATTGGTGGCTCTCTCCTCGCCGACTGCGAGGCCCATCCTGACCGGCGAAGCCGCGGCCGTCTAGCGGGCGGCGGTCTGAACGCGAAGGCGTCGAGCGCCGGGGAGCTTGTCGGGCTGATGCCGCGCGCCCGCTCGCTATGTGCCCGTCACGGCGATTTGTTGATTGGTGCAGTCATCTTCAATGTTGACTAGTAAGATCATGTTTCTTAGTGAACCGGACATCGGACTGCCGAGGCCAGAAATTGGAAATGCGGGCGGCCGCACCGGAGAAAACGATGACCGTGGCTGGAGCCGAGACTGCCTTTCATATCGACGCGGTGCGGTTTGCCGTCGGCGAGCGGACGCTGCTCGGTCCGGTCCCGCTCGAATTGCAGCGCTCGCGCGTCTACGGGCTGATCGGCCACAACGGTTCGGGAAAGTCGACGCTGATCAAGCTGCTGGCCCGCCAGCAGCCGGCAAGTTCGGGCGCCATCACCTTTGCCAGGCGGCCGCTGCCGCAATGGGGCGCCCGCGAGCTCGCCCGTGCGCTCGCCTATCTGCCGCAGACGACGCCGGCGGCAACCGGCCTCACGGTGCGCGAACTGGCAACGCTCGGCCGCTACCCCTGGCATGGCGCGCTTGGCCGCTTCGGTAGGGAAGACAGGCGGCATGTCGAGGAAGCGCTTGTGCTGACCGACATGGACGGTTTCACCGAGCGGCTGGTGGACGAATTGTCCGGCGGCGAACGGCAGCGCCCTGGCTTGCCATGCTGGTGGCGCAGAATGCCGGCGTCATGCTGCTCGACGAGCCGATCTCGGCGCTCGACATCGCCCATCAGGTCGAGGTGCTGGGGCTGGTCAAGGAGCTCAGCCGCAAACGCGACCTCTGCGTCGTCGTCGTGCTGCACGACCCCAACATGGCGGCCCGCTACTGCGACGAGCTGATCGCGCTCAAGGACGGCAAGCTGCTGACCCGCGGCACGCCTGGCGAAATCATGCGCGGTGACGTGCTCAAGGGCATTTTCGGCGTGGAGATGGGCGTGTTCGCGCATCCGGTCACCGGCCAACGCGTCGGCTATGTGCAGTGACGAGATTTCATGCGGTGGCGGATGCGGCTGGCTGCTGTGAGAACAAGGAAGAAGCTGTTGTCTAGAACGCGTTTGTCGGCGGCGTTGGTCGCATCGGTGATCCTGGTGGGTGGCATTGCGACGGCCCAGGAGCAACCGGCCGGCGTTGCTCCTGCGGCCAAGGGCCCTGTGGCGCCCGCGGCGGCGGCACCTGCTGCTGCACTCGCACCGGCGCCCGTTGCACCGGCATCCACCACACCTACGCCCGCTACACGGGCGGCACCAGCCATGATGGCACCAGCACAGCCAGCCGGCCAGCCGGCCACGGCAGCGCCGGCCGGGGCTGCGCCGACGGGGGCGATGGAACTGGGCCTGCCCCACGATTTGTCGCCATGGGGCATGTTTATGGCCGCCGACATCATCGTGAAGGCGGTGATGGTCGGACTGGCCTTTGCCTCTCTGGTCACGTGGACGATATGGCTGGCCAAATCGCTGGAGATTTTTGGCGGCAAGCTGCGCATCAGCCGTGCCGTGCGCGCGATCGGCGAGGCCGCGACGCTGAAGCAGGCGAGCCGCGCGCTCGACCGTAGTGGCGGCCCCGGTGCGCTTCTGGTGCGGGCGGCGGAGGAAGAGGCCGCACTCTCGGCCGGTGCGCTCGACCATGTCGGAGGCGACGGGCTGAAGGAAAGAGTCATCTCGCGGCTGTCGCGCATCGAGGCGGCGGCGTCGCGGCGCATGTCGCGTGGCACCGGCGTGCTGGCGACAATCGGCTCCACGGCGCCTTTCGTCGGCCTGTTCGGCACCGTCTGGGGCATCATGAACGCCTTCATCGGCATTTCGCAGGCGCAGACCACCAATCTCGCCGTGGTAGCGCCGGGCATCGCCGAAGCGCTGCTGGCCACCGCCATGGGCCTCGTCGCGGCAATTCCGGCGGTGGTGATCTACAACGTCTTCGCCCGCTCGATAGCCGGCTACCGGCAGATCCTCGCCGATGCTTCGGCGGGCGTCGAACGCCTGGTCAGCCGCGACCTGGATTTCCGCACGGTCGCGCCGGCGACGGCGCTGGCGGCGGAGTAGCGACGCCATGGCCAGCAGGATCCGACAGACCATGGACGACGATCTCGAGGAGAGCCACGAGATCAACGTCACGCCCTTCATCGACGTCATCCTGGTGCTTCTGATCATCTTCATGGTCGCCGCACCGCTGGCGACGGTTGACGTCAATGTCGACCTGCCGGACTCGAGGGCAACACCGGCGCCCCGGCCCGAAACGCCGCTGTTCCTGACGTTGAAGGATGACCACACGCTGGCGATCGGCAACGACGCCGTGCCGCGCCCGGACTTTGCCGCCACGCTGGACGCCAAGACCAAGGGTGACAAGCAGACGCGCATCTTCCTGCGCGCCGACAAGGCGGTCGCCTATGGCGACCTGATGGAGGCCATGAACCTGCTGCGCGGCGCCGGCTATCTGAAGATCGCGCTGGTCGGCCTGGAGACGGCGGCCACGGCCGACGCCCCGGCACCCGTTCCAGCGGCGGCGGCCGCGCCATGACGCAGTCCGCCGCCTTGCCCACGGTACAGCTGTCGCGCTTCGGCTGGCGCGATCTTGGCCTGTGGACAGGTGCGGCGGTTCTGGTGCTTGGCGCCCACGTCGCGGTCGCCTATGCGGTGCAGAGCTTTAGCCCGATCGAGACGGATGGCGGGCCGCCGCCGGCCCCGGTGATCGAAATGGCACCGATGGTGGTGACGCCGGCCGTGCCGGAACAGGCCGCGATGCTGGATGAGCCGATGCCCGACCAGACCGAACCCGTCGAGGAGACCGAAAAGGTCGCCGAGGCTGAGCCCGAGAAAGTGACCGAACCGGCGGCCGAGCAACCGGACACGGTGCCGCCCGACGAGACCGAGCCGACCCAGACAACCGAGGCGGGACCGGTCGATCAGCCGCCACCGGATGAGGTCATTCCCGAGGTTGTCGAGGCTCCGGCGCCAGAGGTTGTCGTTCCGCTGCCGCAGCCAAAGCCGGTCGAGGAGCCCAGGAAGAAGAAACCGATCCAGGCCAAGGCGAAAAAGCCGGCCGAAAAGCCCAAGCCGAAGCCAAGGAAGGAAAAAGCCGAGCCGGCAAAGACGGTAGCCAACGCAGGCGCGGAGACAAAGTCGGCGGCCAGTGCGGCCGCGCCGAAATCGGCGAGCGGGGTTTCAGGTGTCAGCCCGGCCAAGTGGGAATCCCGCCTGACGGCATGGATCAATCGGCACAAGCGCTATCCCAGCGCCGCGAAATCCAGGCGCGCGCAGGGCAATGTGAACGTGACCTTCACGGTGGATTCCTCCGGACGGGTAATGTTGGCGCGCGTGGCGCGTTCTTCAGGCGATGCTGACCTCGACCGCGCCGCGCTCGCCGTGCTGCAGGGCGCAACGGTGCCGGCACCGCCGCCGGAACTCGGCTCGCGCGTCAGCCGCACGGCGCCGTTCGTGTTCAACTTGCGGGATTAGAGCGGTTCAGCTCATCGACTGGCACAGCGCTTCGACCTGCTCCAGGTAGAAGCGGCATTTCGTACGCAGCGTCCTGAGGTTCGGGTCGTCGGCGCCATTGATCTCGATGGTCTGCATCATGAAATCGAAATGGATGTGAAAGGCGTCCGCCGCGCCCCAGAGGCTGTCGGCCTGCCAGGTGTCGGCCATCGCCAGGGAAATCAGGTGCCGGGCCTGGACGCGCGCCGCATCCGGTGAACCCGGCCGGCTGGCGATCAAATGTTGGAGTTGGCCGAAGACGCTCTCGCTGGCGTCAGCGCTCCTGATGGGTGCGATCATGTTCATTGGCGGGTCCCCCTCAAGTCTTTATGGTCAATGTGAATTTTGTGGGCTGCGGGCGATCAAGGGGGGTATCGCGGCGGAGTCGGATGGCCGGCCCCTGATGATGTTGGCAAGCTCTGCGTCGGCCTGCTCGAACCAGTAGACCATGTCAGCGCGGCCAAGATCGGCGGCGGCCTTTTTCAAGAGCGGCAGCAGGCTTTGCAGCGCACAGACGGTCTCCCACCGGTTCGGCCGCGAGCCGGCCGGCGCGCACAAGGCTGACGGTTGCATCCGCTACGCTCTCCTTGGCTGAGCGTGGCTTTCCCTTGCATTCAGCTTGGGCTGCATCGGGTTGCCGCTGAGCTGCGCATGCCTTGCCGGCCGCGCGCCGCGCAGGACATCGAAGGCTTCGGCATAGGCCATGCCCAAGAGATAGGAGATCATGGGGAAACGGCTTGCTTCGGCCATCTGCACCAGCTCATTGCTCATCGATGCGATATATTGAAGGCTATCGATCTCTGACTGACGTAGGGTCTGATTTGACACGGTCTGCTCCTGTCACATGGTGGAACTCAGGGAACGCGTACTGGCTACAACAAGCATAATAAGACGGCTAATTAATCGACTGACCCGCTGAATGCGGGCTTGGTTCCGGGGTCGAGAGTGTCAACGCATAGATGGGCGCGTCGGTAAGACGGTCGAGGCCGAGAAGATGCTTGATCGGCGAATGGCTGAGCGCTGCCGTGGGGCAGGCCGACAGACCATGCCTGGTCGCCGCCAGCATCATGTTCTGGCCGATATGGCCAGCCTCGATCAGCACGACGCGATAGGCGTTGGCATCTTCATATTTCCACATGGTGCGTTCGAGCCTGGCGCAAAGCAGGATCAGGCAAGGCATGGCATCAGCCCATTCCTGCCCGCCGACCAGTTCGGAGATCTTCGGCAGATGGTTGGCCGAGATCCTGCCAAGGTCGTGGTCGGCGGCTGAATAGTGATAGACGCCGGGCTCCAGCCCTTCGACGCCAAGCGCAACCACATAGGCCTCATAGGGATTCCGGGCGCCGCCCGAAGGGGTCATGCCCAGCGGCAGGGCGCTGACGCAATTGCTGGTCTCGCCGGTGATACCCATGCCCGCGAACAGGCAGTCGGAGAGCTGCTGCGCGGTTATGGTGGGCGCGGCCGCGGTGCGGTTGGTGCGGCGCCGCGCCATCAGGCTCAGAAGTTCGTTGTCGTCGAGCGCGTTCGGCAGCGCAATGGCGCCCATGGCATTCTTGAGCACGAGGTCGGGCTGCGCGACGTGCCCGGCGCGGTCGATCTGTTGTGTCTCGGCCTGTTCAATAGTCATGAACTCGGCGTCCTGGACGCAGAAATGCATCAGCGCGGTCGGGATGCCCCACCTCCACTGTCCGGAAAATTTTGTTTCCTGTTCGGCCAGCGGCGAGCCGGGCGTGACCAGGGCAGAAAAATCAAGCAATTGCGGGACGACGGCGTTGAGGTCGGACTTCGACCATCCGTGGGCGCGTGCGATTTCCGCCGTCGAGGCCCATTCGTCCCACGATGCAAGAAGGCCGATCACCTCGGGGCTGCATTCGAAGACGCTTCTGGTCAGGAAGTTGCAGGCCGTGACCTTGTTGGTCCCGGGATAGAAAACAAGCGTTTTTGAAGAGCGCATTTTCATGATGCTGAATGCCGTTTTCGCGTGTGAGGCGCCGACAGGCGAAAGCCGATCGGCGCCGAACGACTTCAGCGCTTGTTGTAGTGCATGCCCTGCGAGAAGAAGACGGTCTGCGTGCCTGCGGCGACCGTCAGCTTCGGGGCATTGGTTACTTTCTTGGCCATTTTTGTCCCTTTCCCGACCCCCCAATGGGATCTGTTGAAAGATCCCGACAGTGGGATCCGCGAGAGGAAAGGTAAGGTCGGAAGAGTTAATGGTTTGTTAAAATTGTAGTAAAGCCAATGTGATCTAAAATATCTTTCTTGGTGGTAAAGTCTAAAATATCGATTTTGCTCAAATATGGAGTAGGCAATCGCTAGCATACGCTTTTTCGGGGTATTCTTATTCTTATTTAGCGTAAGCGATCGGCTGGCGCACGTCGCGCAAAGGTGCCCCCGGCTCTGAGGAGACGACATCCATGGAAACAAAGACCTGAAGCGCGTCGCCGCGTCGATTGCGACGCGACGAGCTTCAGCCCAGCCCGTCCCGGGCGAGGCTGACGACGAGTTGATCGATTCCCGGGTCGTCAAGCTTGACGACATGCGCCATGCGGATCGCATGCCGTGTCCGGATACCGGACATATCCTGCCGCATGATGACGGACACGAATGCCGGCCCAGCCTCGGTCAAAAGCATGGCCTTGCCCGTCAGCACCGGCTCGGAGATGGGAGCCCATTGCACGGAGATCAGGGACGGTTCGCCGGTCTGGCGACGGTTGACGCCGCTGAAATAGATCCAGTTAAGGCGCGAGATCGCCACGCCATAGTGGTTGCCGCGCGCCCGCGCCCATGTCGAGCCCCGGCGCTCCGACCATCCGGTGACCCGGCGGAATGTGACCAGTTCGGCCTCGCGCCGCACGAAGGTCACCGACCGCATCAACAGGTCGGGGCGGCCCGGGATCGTAAAGTAGGTGAAATAGGTGCCGCCCGCGATCGATGGGGTGGGTGGGCGGATCATCTGGTTGAACAGGCTTTCGGAAATCGGCGGCAGGCCGGGATCCCTGGGCTCGGGGGTACCAGGGTCCCGGTACAGTTCGGCCTCGTCGATGCGGAAGTAGTCGCAGATCAGCTTGGCCGTGGCCTTGTTCGGGACGGTCTGCCCCTGCAGGTAGCGTTCGAACTGCGTGCGGTTGATACCCAACTCACGGCATACCGCGCTAACGGAGGCATGGTCCTTGCAGAGCCGTCTGAGATTTGCAGCGAGGTTCTCGCGAATGGACACGTCTTTGCTTTCACAGGCGAATTCTTCGTTTCGACGGAATCCCTATAGCGCCTTCGGTCGCCCCCCGAAACGCCTAGTCACAACACACAGAAAAAACTGATTTGAGAACGCCAGTCTAATGGGACGGCTTCCAAAAAAAATAGCGCCGATCCAGCGAGCGGTCATCGCCATAAGTCCAATTGACAATTGCCTTGCATCGGACTCGCACGAAATCGCATATGGCCTTTTTTTTGGGATGACATTGGCGCTAAGCGCTGCATCCCGATGCCGTTTGCGCCTTGGCAGCGCGGCAGAAAAGCGGAAAATCGATTGTTCCGATGGTGGAGCTGAGGAGGATCGAACTCCTGACCTCGTCATTGCGAACGACGCGCTCTCCCAGCTGAGCTACAGCCCCGTCCAACGGATGGCGCATTTATCGGGCGCGGCGGATTTCTGTCAAGGCGGCGTTTGGCCGAAATCCTTGTTGTCTGGCGCGGTGACTGCCGGCCCTTGCCGGTTTGGCGCGCAATGGCTACATGTCGGCAACAATTGGAGACCGGCATGCTCGCCCTCATTCAAACCATCGTCATGGCGCTCGACCTCTACTGGTGGGTCATCATCGCCTCGGCGATCTTTTCCTGGCTCTACGCCTTCAACGTGGTCAACTCGCGCAACCAGTTCGTGGGCAGCATCGGCAACATGCTCTATCGGCTGACCGAGCCGGCGCTGCGGCCGATCCGCCGCTTCATGCCGGACCTTGGCGGCGTCGACATTTCGCCGATCATCCTGCTGCTGATCCTGTTCTTCCTCAGGCAGTTCATTCTCACCACGATAGCGCCGCTGTTGCTGGGCGCTTGACGACCGCATGAGCGCGCCGTTGCGCATCCGCGAAAACGGCATCGACCTGTTCGTGCGGCTGACACCAAAGTCTTCCGTCGACAGGTTGGACGGCGTCGAGACATCGGTGGACGGACGAAGCCATTTGAAGGCGCGGGTCCGTGCCGTGCCGGAGAACGGCGCCGCCAATCAGGCACTGGAGAAGCTGGTCGCCAAGACGCTCGGCGTGCCGGCATCGTCCGTCTCGGTCGTCGCCGGCGGCACGGCCCGGCTCAAGACACTGCGCATAGCGGGCGATCCGGAGGCTTTGGCGAAGGCTGTTGAGACGCTCTACCTATAGTGCCCAGTTCGGCCAGGCCGCGCCCCCTCATCCGTCTCGGCGCTGACGGCTCCTCTCCCCTCGGGGAGAGGTCGGATTGTCCCGAATTGCCCTTTGCAATTCGGTTGGCAATCCGGGTGAGGGGGGCTTTGCCGGGCGCGATCACCCGGCTCGCGTTCAATCGCCCAGCGGCAGTCTTGGGTCGTCGACCTTCAACGTGTTCACGCTCTGCTTGATGCGGCGCAAATTCTCCAGAACCTTCGGGCCGCGCGTCTCGGCGACCGATGTCACGATCATGTCGACGATCGCCAGCAGCGCGTAGCGCGACGATGTCGGCTTGTAGATGTTGCCGTCCTCGAGCGGCTGTAAATGGATGATCGTGTCGGCGGCCTTGGCCAGCGCCGAATCGGGTGCGGTGATGGCGACCGTGGTGGCGCCATACTGCTGGGCGACCTGCACCGCCTCGATGACCGAGCGCGCATAGCCTGAGACGGAAAAGGCGACCAGCGTGGTTTCTGGCGTGGCAACGGCGGCATACATGCGCTGCAACTGGCCGTCGATCTGCGCCAGGACCGGCAGGCCGAGCCGAAACAGCCGATTCTGCATTTCGGTCGCCATCATCGAGGAGATGCCGCCGGAGCCGATGCACAGCACATTGCCCGACGTCGCGAGCCGCTCGGCGACGGCGACCAGCGTCGTCATGTCGAGGTTCTCGCTGGCGCGCTGGATGGCCGAGATCGCCGCTTCGGTGATGGCGGTGGCGATACGCTGCTCACGCGCGTCGCGGCTCAGCGGCTCGGGCGACAGGTACTGGCCGCCAATGGCGATCGCCTGCGCCAGGTAGAATTTGAAATCGCGCAGGCCCTCGCAGCCGAGATTGCGGCAGAAGCGGGTGACCGTCGGCTCGCTGACGCCGACGCGCGCGGCAATCTCGGAGATCGCCGCCTTGGAGGCGAAATCGAGATCGGAGAGCACAAGGCTGGCCAGCCGGCGATCCGACTTGGTGCCGTCCTGCGACATCAGCTGCAGACGCGTGATGATGTCGGCCGGCGTCTTCATATTTGTCGCTTCGTCTTCATGCCATTGCCTTCGCAGGGTAGCCGTTATAGCGGCAGGCCCGTCGCCTTGTCGAACAGATGGATGTTGCCGGGATCGACCGAGACCGGCAGCACATCACCTGGCCTGACCGGCACTCGGTCACGGAACACGGCGCGTACCGTGTCAGCGCCGATGGCGCCATAGACATGGGTTTCCGAGCCGGTCGGCTCGACGACATCCACCTTGATGGCCATGGCGTCGGCGGCCTCACCAATGATGAAGTGCTCAGGCCGAATACCAGCCTCCACGGCGCTGCCTGCCGGTACCGCCTTGCCGGCAAGCGCAAGCCGGCCGCCACCGGCCGACTCGAACCAGGTTTTGTCAGACGTCGACTTGAGGGCCCCGGAGACAAAGCTCATCGACGGCGAGCCGAGGAAGCCGGCGACGAACTTGTTGGCCGGTTTGTCATAGAGCTCGAGCGGTGCTCCGACCTGCTGGATCCGGCCACGGTCCATCACGACGATGCGGTCGGCCATGGTCATGGCTTCGATTTGGTCGTGGGTGACGTAGACGATGGTCGATTTCAGCCGCTGGTGCAGCGCCTTGATCTCGGTGCGCATCTGCACGCGCAACTGCGCGTCGAGATTGCTGAGCGGCTCGTCGAACAGGAACACCGAAGGCTCGCGCACGATGGCGCGGCCCATGGCGACGCGCTGGCGCTGGCCGCCCGAGAGCTGGCGCGGATAACGGTCGAGATAGGAATAGAGGTTGAGGACGCCGGACGCCTTCTTGACCTTCTGTTCGATCGCCGCGCGGTTCTCGCCACGGATCTTTGGGCCGAAGCCGATATTGTCAGAGGCTTTCAGATGCGGGAACAGCGCATAGGACTGGAACACCATGGCGATGTTGCGCTGCTGCGGCGGCAGATCGTTGGCGCGCGTGCCGCCAATCAGCAGATCGCCCGAGCTGATCGTCTCCAGGCCGGCCAGCATGCGCAGCAAGGTCGACTTGCCGCAGCCGGACGGGCCTACCAGCACGACGAACTCGCCGCTTTTGATGTCGAGGCTGATATCCTCGAGAATCCTGTGCTGCCCGAAGGATTTCGACAGGTTGCGAAACAGGACGTCGGTCATGGTCACGCTCCCAATATGTCGTCGATGAACGGCAGGCAGCCGGCGGTCAGCCCGGCGTCCACGGGCATCACCACGCCTGTTATGCCCGATGCGCGATCCGAGGCAAGAAAAGCCACGGCTTCCGCCACTTCCGAGGCGTTGACGATGCGGCCGAGCGGATAGAGTCGCTTGAGCTTGCCGAGGATTTCCGGGCCCTTGGCGAGGCGATGGTCCCAGGCGGCGGTGCGGATCGATCCGGGGCAGACGACATTGGCGCGCACGCCGCTGCGGCCGAGCTCGACGGCGACCGACTTGGCATAGGCGTTGATGCCGGCCTTGGCCGCGGCATAGGCAGGGTTGCCGAAATGCGCGATGGCATTGACGGAGGAGATGAAGACGACGCTGCCGGAGCCGCGCGCCGCCATCGCCTTCACAATAGGGTCGGCGAAAATCATCACCCCGGTCAAATTGAGGTCGAGTTCGTGCTCGATCTTGTCGGCGTTGAGCGCGGAAATCGTCTCGGCGCGTGTCCAGCCGGCATTGTTGATCAGGATGTCGGGCACGCCGTCTTTGTCGAGCACGGCTGTGATCCCCGCCTCGATCGAAGCCCGGTCGAGAAGGTTGAAGACATGGCGCGATGCGAGGTGCGGGCTCGCCAGCGCCTCCTGCGACTGGTCGCAGCCGACCACCCGCGCGCCCCTTCCGGCCAGCAATGCGACGATCGCCGAGCCAAGGCCGCCGCCGGCGCCGGTGACAACGACAGTGCGGCCCTCGAATTCGGCTTTCGAAACCACGGCGCTCGCTCCTCCGGCAGGGTCAGGCAGATGTCGACAGGCTAATGAATGGAATGTAATTAAGCAACATGATAATCCGCTTGCATGCCGTAAATTCCTCGATAATGTAGGAAAGTCACATAAATCTTGTGCCAGCCATCGGCACAAGGAGCGCAAATACCGGGAATAAATGGGAGAGATCAGATGAGCCTTGCCAAATGGACTGTCGGCCTGATGGCCGGAATGAGCATGCTGGCCTTCGCGGCGCAGGCAAATGCGGGTGAAGTGCGCGTCACCGTCGCCGAATACAGCGCCAAGACCGGCCCGTATTTCGAAGCGGTGAAGAAGGAATTCGAAGCCAAGAATCCCGGCATCACCGTCAAGTTCGAAGTCGTGCCGTGGGATGTGCTCTTGCAGAAGCTGACCACCGACATCACCGCCGGCACCAATGCGGACCTCTCGATCATCGGCACGCGCTGGCTGATCGACTTCGTCCAGCAGGACGTCGCCGAGCCGCTCGACGGCTACATCACGCCTGAATTCAAAGGCCGCTTCATCGACACCTTCCTGTCGCCCTCGATCATGAGCGGCAAGACCTACGGCCTGCCGATCGCCGCCTCGGCGCGCGCCATGTATTACAACAAGGACCTGTTCGCGAAGGCCGGCATCGCCAAGCCGCCGGCGACCTGGACGGAATTGCAGGACGATGCCCGCAAGATCAAGGCGCTGGGAACCGGCGCCTTTGGGTTCGGCCTGCAGGGCAAGGAGATCGAGACCGACGTCTATTACTACTATGCGATGTGGTCGCAGGGCACCGAAATCCTCAACAAGGACGGCACGTCGGGTCTCGGCACGCCGGGCGCGCTCGAAGCCGCCAAGCTCTACAAGTCGATGATCGACGAGGGGCTGACCGAGCCCGGCGTCACCTCCAACAACCGCGAGGATGTGCAGAACCTGTTCAAGCAGGGCAAGGTCGGCATGATGATCACCGCGCCGTTCCTGTCCAACCAGATCAAGGATGAGGCACCGAGCCTGAAATATGGCGTCGCCGCCATTCCGGCCGGCCCGACCGGCGCGCGCGGCACCTATGGCGTCACCGATTCCATGATCATGTTCAAGAACTCCAAGAACAAGGATGAGGCCTGGAAGCTGATGGACTTCCTGTTCACCACGGAGCAGCGCGCCAAGTTCACGCAAGGCGAAGGCTTCCTGCCGGTGAACAAGGAAGAGGCCAAGATGGATTATTACGTTAACAACGCCGATCTGGCCGCCTTCACCGCGCTGCTGCCCGACGCCCGCTTCGCGCCGGTCATTCCGGGCTGGGAAGAAGTCGCCCAGATCACCTCGGACGCCATGCAGAAGATCTATCTCGGCGGCGACCCAGAGGCCGGCCTGAAGGACGCGGCAGCCAAAGCCAATGCAGTGCTGAAGAAATAGGGGCCATGCTCAAGAAATAGGGCGTATCTCCCTGCGCCCGTGGCGCGCCCCAGACTCAGGCGGGGCGCGCCACTCCCTTGGTTTCCCGATCCGAAATTCGCATAGAAACTTCTGATCCACGCGCCGAGGCGCAGGCCAGCCGATGCAAAATCGTTTCTTGCCCTATCTCCTGACCTTGCCCAGCCTGTTCCTGGCGGCGGTCGTCATCTTCTGGCCGGTCTGGGACCTGATCCAGATCTCGACGCATGAGGTCAACCGCTTCGGCCAGTTGCGCGAGTTCAGCGGCCTTGCCAATTTCGCGGCACTCGCCGCCGATCCCGATTTCATCGCGGCACTCTGGCGCACCGGCCTGTGGACCGTGCTGGTGGTCGGCGGCGCGCTGCTGCTGTCGGTGCCGGTGGCGATGATCCTCAACACCGATTTTTACGGCCGCGGCATCGCCCGTGTCATCATCATGCTGCCCTGGGCGGTGTCGCTGACCATGACGGCGGTGGTCTGGCGCTGGGCGCTGAGCGGCGAAAGCGGCATGCTGAATTCGGCGTTGCTTGGCCTCGGTATCATCGACCACAACATCCAGTGGCTGGCGCAGGCCAGCACGGCCTTTCCGATGCAGGTGCTGATCGGCATATTGGTGACGGTGCCGTTCACCACAACGATCTTCCTCGGCGGCCTGTCGTCGATCCCGGACGATCTCTACGAGGCGGCGGCGCTCGAAGGAGCGACGGCGCTGCAGGAGTTCCGTGAGATCACCTTTCCGCTGCTGAAACCGTTCATCAACATCGCCATCGTGCTCAATACCATCTACGTTTTCAATTCGTTCCCGATCATCTGGGTGATGACGCAGGGCGGGCCGGCCAACTCGACCGACATCCTGGTCACCCACCTCTACAAGCTCGCCTTCCGCATCGGCAAACTGGGTGAGGCATCTGCGGTGTCGCTGGTGATGTTCGCCATATTGCTGGTCTTCACCATGATCTATGTTCGCCTCGCCATGCGGGAGCAGCGCGCATGACAAGCAAACTGAAGCGCACCGTCATCGCTTGGCTGCTCCTGGCTCCGCTGATCGTGGTGACGATCTTTCCCTTTGCGGTGATGTTCCTGACCGCGGTCAAGCCGCGGCAGGAGGTGCTGTCGCCGACCTGGTGGCCGAGCGAGTTCCGCTGGTCGAATTTTGCCGACATGTGGGTGGCGACCGGCTTCGGCCAGGCGCTGGCCAATTCGCTCTACGTCTCGATCATCGCCACTGTCGGCGCCATCCTCATCTCGGTGCCGGCGGCCTATGCCATGTCGCGCTTTCGCTTTGCCGGCTACGGCGCCTTCCGGCAGTTCCTGCTGATTTCGCAGATGATCTCGCCGATTGTGCTGGTGCTCGGCCTGTTCCGGCTGATGGCGGCCTGGGGGCTGGTCGAATCGACCACGGCGCTCGGCTTCATCTACATGGCCTTCAACGTCGCCTTCACGGTGTGGATGCTGCAGAGTTATTTCGACACCATCCCGCGCGATCTCGAGGAGGCGGCCTGGATGGAAGGCGCCGGCCGCTGGCTGACGCTGCGCAAGGTGTTCCTGCCGCTCTGCCTGCCGGCGATCGCGGTGACGGCGATCTTCACCTTCATCAACGCCTGGAACGAGTTCGTCGTGGCGCTGACCATGCTGCGCAGCCAGGAGAGCTATACGCTGCCGATCCAGGTGTTCTCGCTGGTCGCCGGCCGCTACACGATCGAATGGCATCACGTCATGGCGGCGACGCTGCTGGCGACACTGCCGGTGGCGATCCTGTTCATCTGGCTGCAGCGCTACCTCGTCCGAGGCCTGGCGCTCGGGGCGGTCAAATAACCGCCATTCACTACGGAGCTTACATGCGTATCTTCACCGCCTCGCTGGCGACGGAAACCAACACCTTCTCGCCGGTGCCGACCGACCGGGCCTCGTTCGAGATGGCGTTCTATGCCGGGCCAGGCAAGCATCCGGAGACGCCGACGCTGTGTTCCTCGCCGATCGTCGCCTTGCGTCGGCGTGCGGCAAAAGAGGGCCTGACCGTCATCGAAGGCACCGCCACATGGGCGGAGCCGGGCGGCCTGGTGCAGCGGCAGACCTTCGAGGCGCTACGCGACGAGATCCTCGATCAGTTGAAGGCAGCACTCCCGGTCGATGCCGTCATCCTCGGCCTGCATGGAGCCATGGTGGCGCAAGGCTATGACGATTGCGAGGGCGATCTGCTGGAACGTGTGCGGGCAATCGTCGGTCCCAAGGTGGTGATTGCCTCCGAGTTCGATCCGCACAGCCATCTGACGCCGAAGCGCGTGGCGGCCTCCGACATCATGGCTTACTTCCTCGAATTCCCGCACACCGACTTCTACGAGCGCGGCGAACATGTCGTCGAGCTTGGACTGGCGGCGGCGCGCGGCGAGATCAAGCCGGTTATCTCGACCTTCGACTGCCGCATGATCCAGGTGCTGCCGACCAGCCGCGAGCCGATGCGCTCCTTCGTCGACCGTATCAAGGCGCTGCACGGCAAGGACGGCGTGCTGTCGGTCTCGGTCATCCACGGTTTCATGGCGGCCGATGTGCCCGAAATGGGCACGCGCATCCTGGTGATCACCGACAATGACAAGGCCAAGGGCGATGCGCTGGCGGAGCGGCTAGGACGCGAGCTTTACGCACTGCGCGAAAAGACGGCGATGACGATGCTGAACACAGCCGACGGCATCGATCGGGCGCTCGCGGTACGCGCAGAGAATCCCGGCAAGCCGGTGGTCATCGCCGACATCTGGGACAATCCCGGTGGCGGCGTTGCCGGTGACGGCACGGTCGTGCTGCGCGCCATGCTGGAACGTGGCCTGAACAATGTCGGCGTGGCGACGATCTGGGATCCGATCGCCGTGACCTTCTGTCAGGCGGCGGGCGAGGGGGCCGTCATCGATCTGCGCTTCGGCGGCAAGGCTGGGCCATTGGCGGGCGAGCCGATCGACGCCCGGGTCAAGGTGCTGAAGGCCGTTGCCGAGGGCTGGCAGAGTTTCGGGCCGAGCCGGGTGACGCTCGGACCGACCGCGCTGGTTCGTATCGAGGGCACCGAGGTCGACATCATCCTCAACACCAACCGCACCCAGACCTTCGAGCCGGATATTTTTTCCAACGTCGGCGTCGATCCGATGAGCAAGGATATCCTGCTGATCAAGTCGACCAATCATTTCTACGCCGGCTTCGAGCCGATTGCGGCCGAGATCATCTATGTCACGGCGCCGAGTTCATATCCCAGCAATCCGGCGGTGACGGATTACAAGAAGCTGACCCGGCCGGTGTGGCCGAGGGTGGCGGATCCCTGGAAGTGCTAATCTCCCCCCTCGAGGGGGAGATGTCGCCGAAGGCGACAGAGGGGGTCGTCTCGCGTAGAGCGCCAACCTGCATCTGCCGCAGGAGGTCGAGTCCGGTCGGACCGACCCCCTCTGGCCGCTTCGCGGCCATCTTCCCCTCGAGGGGGGAGATTAGCTGGCCCTACACCAATCCGCGCTTCACCATCATCGCTTCCGGGGACGGCATCTTGCCGCGGAACGCGGTGTAGAGCTCTTCCGGGTCCCTCGAGCCACCGGCGGCGTAGATGTTCTTTCTCAGCCGTTCGGCCAGCGCCGGGTTGAAGGGATCGCCGGTTTCCTCGAAGGCGGCGAAAGCATCGGCGTCGAGCACTTCCGACCACATGTAGGAGTAGTAGCCGGCCGAGTAGCCGTCGCCCGAGAAGACATGGCCGAAATGCGGGGTGCGATGGCGCATGGCGATGGTGCCGGGCATGTCGAGTTTTGCCAACGTTTCGGCTTCGAAACGAAGCGGTTCCAGCGGCGCGTCCGGCCGTGCGTGATAGGCCATGTCAATCAAGGCGGAGGAGGTGAATTCCACTGTGGCAAAGCCAGCACCAAAAGTCCGCGCGGCCAGCATCTTGTCGAGCAGCGCCTTGGGCATCGGATTGCCGGTCTTGACGTGCAAAGCGTGCTTTTCCAGCACCGCCGGCACCGTCAGCCAGTGCTCGTAGAGCTGCGAGGGCAGTTCGACGAAATCGCGGCTGACCGAAGTGCCCGCAACCGATGGCCAGGTGACGTCGGTCAGCATGCCGTGCAGCGCGTGGCCGAACTCATGAAACAGCGTTTTCGCCTCGTCGACCGACAGCAGTGCCGGCTCGCCTGCCGGCGGCTTGGCGAAGTTCATGATGTTGTAGATCACCGGCTTCGAGCCGCCACCCAGTTTGTAGCCGGACTTCAGCGCGCTCATCCAGGCGCCGGAACGCTTGGAGGGCCGCGCGAAATAGTCGGCGAGGAACAGGCCGCGCTCGCTACCGTCGGCATTTTTCACCACGAAGACGCGCGCGTCGGGGTGCCAGGCGGCAATGCCTTCTTTCTCCTCGAAGGTAATGCCGAAGAGTTTGGTCGCCACGTCGAAGCAGGCGTCGATGACGCGGTCGAGCTGCAGATAGGGCTTCAGTTCCGCCTCATCGAAAGCGAATTTCTCCGCACGCAGCTTCTCCTGGTAGAAGCGCCAGTCCCAGGCGGCGAATTTTTCATTGCTGCCGGCTTCCGCCGCCAGCCGTTCCAACTCCTTCTGGTCGGCGGCCGCTTTCTCCAGCGCCTTTTCCCAGACCGGATCGAGCAGCGCATGCACGGCTTTCGGTGTCTTGGCCATGGTGTCGTCGAGTTTCAGCGCGGCAAAGGAGGCGTAGCCGAGCAGCTTCGCCTTTTCGGCGCGCAGCTTGAGCATGTCGCGCACAACGTTGGTGTTGTCGGTGGCGCCGCCATTCTGGCCGCGCATGGTGAAGGCGCGGAAGGCGATCTCGCGCAGGTCGCGGCGTTCCGAGAAGGTCGAAAACGGCTCATAGATCGAGCGCGACAAGGTGACGGCGTAGCGGCCTTTGTGGCCGCGCATTTCGGCCGCCTCGGCCATCGAACTCTTCACGAAGTCGGGCAGGCCGGCAAGGTCGGCTTCGTCGAGGAACAGCGCCCAGTCGCGCTCGTCGGCGAGCACGTTCTGGCCGAACGTCGTGCCGAGCGACGACAGGTCCTCGCTGATCTTCGCCAGCCGCTTCTTGCCGTCGGCATCGAGCTTGGCGCCGGAACGGACGAAACCTTTCCAGGTCTTCTCCAGCACCCGCAAGGTCTCGGCGTCGAGGCCCAGGCTCGCGCGGCGCTGGTAGAGGTCGTCGATGCGGGCAAACAGTCTCTCGTTCATCGAGATCGCCGAGAAGTGCCTGGACATTTTTGGCGAAATGTCGCGCTCCAGCGCCTGGATGGTGTCGTTGGTATGGGCGCCGGCGCGGCACCAGAAGATCGACGAGACATGATCGAGCGCCTCGCCGCCGAGTTCCAGCGCTTCAAGCGTGTTCTCGATGGTCGCTGCATCCTTGTTGCCGGCGATCGCCTCGATCTCGGCCTCATGCGCCTTCAGCGCTGCGTCGAAGACCGGGGAGAAATCGTCGTCGCCGATATGGGCAAAGTCGGGCAGGCCGAGCGGCCCTTGCCACGTGGTCAGCGGATGGGCGGCGAGATCGATGGCTTTTTTGGAAGTCATGAGCTGTCTTTCGGATATGACGGCGGGGGAAGGGTGGTCACCACCGATGTAGGGCGCTGGTTTGCCGCGCGCAACAGCGCCGGCGGTCAGGTTTTCGTCAGTAGCCCTCGCAGTTTTCGGCGATTGCCGCTTGCGAGCTGGCGGTTATGCGGTTGTCGGCCACCGCGAAGGTTTCCTGCATCAGCATGTCATTGTCGGGGAAATCGTAGCAAGCGATCACCGTGGTGACGCCGCCCTCGCTCTTCTCGATGCGGTGGTGGATCGCGGCACCGGCAACCGCACCTTTCCATTCGTCGAGCGAGGCGATGAATTCCTGCTTGCTTTGAACGACGCCGAGGTCATCGAGCTTGATGCGGACATCGTCGGCAAGCAGGTCGGCGAGTTCGGTGCGGTCGGCGACCAGCAGCGCCGAATACCAGCGGCTGATGATGGCGCCGTCATCGGCGCGGGCGGCAATGATTGCTATCAGCAGTGCGGCCGCCGTGAAAACGGCCAAGCGGACGTTCATCACCTGGCGCACTGTCCCGTTCATTCCAGCGCTGGCCGCTCGAAATCGCCGGTCTCCTTGTTCATCACCCAGAGTTCGCCGGTCGAAATATCGAACCAGGCTCCGTGCAGCGACAGCCGCCCCTTGCCTTCGAGGATCGAGACGCAAGGGAAGGTCCTGAGGTTGGCAATGGAATAGCGGATCGAGATGCGCTCGAGTGCCGTCTGGCGCTCCGCCGCCGTCATGAAGGTGCTGGACGAGACGGTTTCGGCGGCCGGCGCGATCAGGCTCATCCATTTGCCGATGAAGTCGCCGGGGGACAGCGGCGCGGAATTGGGGTCCAGCGCGGCGCGGATGCCGCCGCAGCGGCCGTGGCCCATGACGACGATGTTCTTGACCTTGAGGCTCTGCACAGCGAACTCGAGTGCGGCCGAGGTCGAATGGAACTCACCATCAGGCTCATAGGGCGGCACCAGATTGCCGACATTGCGCAGCACGAACAGCTCGCCTGGCCCGGCGTCGAAGATCGCTTCGGGGGCCGCACGCGAATCGCAACAGGCAACGATCATGGTTTCCGGTGCCTGCCCCTCGCGGGCAAGCTCGCGATAGCGGCCGCTCTCGGTGAGGTAGCGGCCATTCATGAAATTGCGATAGCCGGCGAGAAGGTGGTCGGGAAGATGAGGCATGGGCGGCTTTCCAGGTTGGAGGCGGCAGCTCTTTGCGGTCGAGAAGGCTCTAACGGTAAAAGCCGGTCGCGAGCAATGCAGAATTGTGAGGGCTTGCCATAAATGGCCATCCAAGGTGCATGGCTCGGTCGAGATTCAGCCAAATCGGATTCAATGTCAGGATCGTAACCGTAGCAATGCCGCCTCGGCTTCCTCGTGCACACCTTCCGCCTTGTCCAATCGGCTCGGATTGACCGCAAGTCCCTCCAAATCGATCTCCAAGGCCTTCAGCGTGTCGATTGGTAAGGTGCTGACGATCGTCACGAGGCAGAAATATTTGAACGTGGGATCGTTCCCTCGGAGAACCCGGAGAACCGGATCTATGATTGGCCTTCCGAGCGTCGCGAGAAAAGGTGCCAGAGAGCGAGCGACGGGCCAGTTGCCGTCTGCCGTCCATTTCATCAACCCGTCGAGGATGGGCGCGATAGCAGGGTAACCAGCTTCTCGAATGGCGGTGACGGCATCGAGGTCATGTTTGTCGCGAGGAATAAGACCTTTTATGTCGATCAAGGGGAAGATTACCTCAGAACTTTGGTAACCCTCCCGGGTCCGGCAACGCACGTCAACGGCCACGTTCCACCTCATTTATGCCCAGATGGCGACCGGTATGCCGAAACCGTCAGCGCGTGGCGGGTCCGGAAACGGCCTGGCCTTGCCGCCGGCGATGCGGCCGGCGATCAGCATCATGACGGCGGCATCGAGGAAATCGTCGGCGGCCGCGCCACGCGGCGGCGGCTGGTCGAGGAAGTCCATGGCATAGCCGTGCCGGCACAGCAGCGCCTTGCGCTCCGCCATGCCGACTGGATTGACGCTGCCCTTGATCGTCTTCGGCAGCTGCATGGCCTGGTCTCCATTCAGGCGGCAGAAGGCGACTTCCGGATGCGATTCGAAGACAGGGCCGCGCAGATCGGGCCGCTCGATCAGCAATGTGTCGATCTCGCGGATTTTCGAAAAGATGCCGAAGGCCTGGATCGAAACGCCGCGCGGCGGATCGGATGTGGTCCTGGCCACCGCGCTTACCCTGCGATGCGCGGCGTACCAGGCCTCGATTGTGGTGAAGTCGCTGGTGTCAGCATAAAGTGCCGCGCGGGACGGGATCGAGAAGACGCTGGACTGGCGTGCGCCAAGCAGTGGGCGCACCAGTGCTTCCGGTCCGCGCCCGCCCTTGCCGGAAAACTCCGGCAGGCCGATCGGCATGTCGACGGCGACAACCGCATCGTCGGGATTTGCAGCAAGCAGAGCCGCAAAACTGGCGAAGACCTCGACCGAAGGCGCCATGCCGGGCGCGCACCGTACGGCGAGCCAGCCGGCCCTGCAGCCGTCGGCGCCGACCAGCACGACCCCAGTCGAGGTCACGCCCGGCGGTCCCGCCCCGGATGCGTGAGATGGCGCAGCTGCACCATGGCCATCGGGTGCGACAGGCTCTGCGCATCGGTTTCCAGCTGCAGTTCGTCGCCGCCGCGTTTTGCGGTGCGCGCCAGGATTTCGTAGACCGCCGCCGTGGTCGATTGCAGCGCCTTGATCGGCGGCTGGCCGGAGAGGATGCGGGCGAGGTAGACGGCCGCCGTCAGGTCGCCCAGGCCGTTCGGCGGCTTGTCAATCAGGCGGTGCTCGGCGAGCAGCGCCTGGGTGCCGTCGAGCAGCAGATTGCCTGTGCCGCCAATCATCATCGACTGTGCTGAGGTGACCAGCATGGTCGACGGTCCGGCATGAAGTGCGGCCGAGATCACCGATTTGAGGTCTGGCAAGGGAACGCCAGCCATCCATTCCAGCTCGTAGCGGTTGGGCGTGGCGATGTCGGCGATCGGCATCAGCCGGTCGCGCATGGCGGCGGCGGTGGGCTCGGGCACGTAGAGGCCGCCCGAATCACCCGTCACCGGGTCGCAGATGTAAACGGCGTCAGGCGTCCTGGCCTTCACGGCGGCGACCAGCGAGGCGACGGCCTCGGCCTGGCCGGCTTCGCCGAGATAGCCCGACAGCACGGCGCCGACCTCGCCCAGCCATGGCGCACGCTCGAGATCGGCCATCAGCGCCTTGAACTGGTCAAGTGGCGGCAGGATGCGCGTCGACCGCCCGTGGCCGGGATGCCAGGGCAGCGTCACCGTGGGCACGGCCCAGACCGGGAAGCCCAGCGTTTCCAGCGCAAACACGGCGGCACGGTTGCCGACCGAACCGCGCACGACATGGCTGGAAATGACGATGACCGCACGCGGCGCGTCGGTTTGCTCGGCGCTCATTGTTCTTTGATTCCTAACTGCCCCGGATGATGTAAAACACGAGCCAGACCATCAGGCCCAGCGTCAGAAGCAGGCCGATTGTTCGGCCAATGCGGGTGCCCCAGACTTCTATCGCATCGTCGCGGTCGGCATCGACCGCGGAGACGTGGTCGCGCACGCCTTTCGTGGTCCGCGCCACAAACGAGGTGCCGGACGGATCCGTCTCGCGCGCAACGCGCTCGAGGATGCGGCGCGATTCCCTCTCGCTGTCGTGGCGTTCCGCCATGATGATGTCCCGTTTTGACCGGACCTTATCGCGTTCGCGCGGCCAATCACAGGGCCTTGCGACAGCGCAATGGATGCGGGGCCTACCCCAGAGGCAGAGGCCGTTTTCTTGCGCGCTGATTGTGGTAATGCTTCGCATGCAACTTCTACCGAGGAACCCCATCATGCTTGCCCAGCGCCTTGCCAGACCATCGACATTCCGCACGCTGCCCGCCTTCCTGATGATGGCAATCGTGCTGCCGCTGCTTGCCGGCTGCGGCTACAACACGATCCCGACGGCGGAGGAAAACGCCAAGGCGGCCTGGAGCGAGGTGCTGAACCAGTACCAGCGCCGCGCCGACCTCATTCCTAATCTGGTCGAGACGGTCAAAGGCTATGCCTCGCATGAAAAGGACACGCTCGACGCTGTCGTCGAGGCGCGCGCCAAGGCAACGCAGATCACGGTGACGCCGGAAACGCTGAAGGATCCGGAAGCGCTCAAGAAGTTCCAGGATGCCCAGGCCGGGCTGACCAGCGCGCTGTCGCGGCTGATCGCGGTGTCGGAGGCCTACCCCGACCTCAAGGCCAACCAGAACTTTCTCGCGCTGCAGGCGCAGCTAGAGGGCACCGAGAACCGCATTGCGGTGGCACGGCGCGACTACATCCAGGCGGTCAGGGATTATAATCTGACGCTGAAGACGTTCCCGTCGGTGCTGTGGGCGACCTTCTGGTTCCGCAGCAACGAGCCCTACGCCAATTTCACCGTCGACGAAGACAAGATGCAGCCGCCGAAGGTCGATTTCGGCACGAAGCAGGGCGGGTGATAGCCGGAGCCGGGCGTGGTGTTCCTGCGGACCGATGAGGGACGACGCCTGGTTCGCCTTGTCGCCGTTGTGCTCTTTGTCCTGGCGCTTCCGCTCGCCGCCTTCGCCGCCGACCTGCCGGCGCTCACGGGCCGCGTCGTCGACAATGCCGGCATCATCGATGCCGGGACCAGAGCGGCGCTGACGCAAAAGCTTGCCGACTTCGAAACAAAGGGTTCCGACCAGATCGTCGTCGCAACCATCCCCAGCCTTGATGGCGAGGAGATCGAACCCTATGCCAACCGGCTGTTCCGCTTCTGGAAGCTCGGCCAGGCCAAGGAGAACAACGGCGTATTGTTGCTGGTCGTGCCGAACGACCACAAGATGCGCATCGAGGTTGGTTACGGGCTGGAAGGCACTCTGACCGACCTGCACACCAAGCTGATCATCGAAAACGACATGGTGCCGGCCTTCCGCGCCGGCGATTTCTCCGGCGGTATCTCCAAGGCCGTCGATGACATGGTCATGGTGCTGGAAGGCAATCCTGAGGAATTGGTAGCGCGCGGCGAGCGCAACCAGAAAGCACCGTTCAATACCGACAATCTGTTCTTCGCGGTGTTCATCGGCATCTGGGCGATCATCTTCTTCGGCAGCATGGCAGCCTCCATCCTGCCGCCGATCTTCGGCCAGAAGCTCGGACCTGGCCGTTATCGCTGGCTCGGCATGACCTTTGAGCCCGGACGACGCTCCTCAAGTGGCGGCTGGTCCTCGGGCAGTTCCGGCGGGGGTTGGTCTTCGGGCGGTGGCGGCGGTGGCTTTTCCGGCGGCGGCGGTTCGTCCGGCGGTGGCGGCTCCTCGGGAAGCTGGTGACGGCATGATGATACGCAGCATCCCCCTGTTGAGGCTCGGCCATTTCAACCCGGCGATCCATGCTCTCCTGGCCGCGCTGGCGCTGCTTTTGTCCTGCTTCGCTGTTTTCGCCGCCGAACTGCCTGTCCTGACCGGCCGCGTCGTCGACAATGCCGGCATCATCGATGCCGGGACCAGAGCGGCACTGACGCAGAAACTCGCCGATTTCGAGAAGAAGGGCTCCGACCAGATCGTCGTCGCGACCATTCCCAGCCTAGATGGCGAGGAGATCGAACCCTACGCCAACCGGCTGTTCCGTTTCTGGAAACTCGGCCAGGCGGGTGAAAACAATGGCGTTCTGCTGCTGGTGGCCAAGAACGATCACAAGATGCGCATCGAGGTCGGCTATGGGCTGGAAGGCACACTGACCGACCTGCACACCAAGCTGATCATCGAAAACGACATGGTGCCGGCGTTCCGCGCCGGCGATTTCTCGGGCGGCATCAGCAAGGCCGTCGACGACATGGTCATGGTGCTTGAGGGCAATCCCGAAGAGCTCGAAGCGCGCGGCAAGCGCAATCCCGCCGCCAGCGGCACGCCCATCGACCCGATCGTCGCGGTGTTCCTGATCCTGTGGGCGACGATGTTCTTCGGCGGCATCGCGATGGCGTTCCTGCCGCCGATGTTCGGCACCAAGCTGTCGCCGGGCGTGTATAGATGGCTGGGCATGACGTTTCGTTACGGCCGCGGGCCAAGCGGATCGTCCTCAGGCTCCAGCGGCTGGACGTCAGGTTCGTCGGGCGGCGGCTGGTCTTCGGGAAGCTCCAGCAGTGGCTGGTCGTCCGGGTCGAGCAGCAGCGGCGGCGGGTTTTCGGGCGGCGGCGGCTCGTCCGGTGGTGGCGGTTCTTCAGGAAGCTGGTGAGACAATGGCAACACGACCGATCAGCCCGCAAGATCATGAGCGCATCGCCGACGCGATCCGTGCCGCCGAGGCCAAAACCGATGGCGAGATCTACTGCGTCGTCGCGCATGCCAGCGACGGCTATTTCGCGCCCGCCGCCTTGATGGCAACGCTTGGCATGCTGGTCGTCAGTCTCGCCGTCGCCTATGGGCTGGAGGCCTGGTGGCTCACCATCCGTCTGCCGCATTTCGTCATCGCCCAATTGCTGGCGCTGGCCTGCGTGCTGGCCCTGTTGTGGGCGTTGCCCGGCCTGCGCATCCATATGGTGCCACGGCGGCTGCGCTATCAGGCGGCGCATGCCAATGCGATCAAGCAGTTCCTCGCCCGCAACGTCCACCGCACCGCGGCGCGCACCGGCGTGCTGATCTTCGTATCGATCGCCGAACGCTACGCCGAGGTGGTCGCCGATGCGGGCATCGACGCCAAGGTCGGCCAGCATGTCTGGGACGGTGTGGTGCGTGACCTCACGGCGCATGCCGGCGACGACCGGCTTGCCGACGGGTTCGTCAAGGCGGTCGAACAGGTGGGGGCGGTTCTGGCCGAGCATTTCCCGGTCACCTCAGGCGATACCAATGAGCTTGACGACCACCTCGTCGAAATCTGAAAAGCCCGCCTGCAAACGCTACTCAGCCGGGCGCCTGACGCAGCTTTCTGCGCTTCCCCCGTTCTACTGCGTCGCAGTAGAACCGAGCTCACGGACCCAAAAATCCACTGCGCTTCGGTTCTCGAAAGCCACGCCATCCGCCTCGGCTGAGCGCTTTTTCAGGCAGGCTTTCGCGCGATATCAGCAATGTCAGGATCGGCTGTGAGAAAGCGGTCGGCGAGCCGCCAGGACTCTTGCAATCGGGCGATGCGGGTTTATGGTTAACAAATCATGAATACGCTGACGATCGACATCCGGAAAGCCGACCCGCGCGATGCTGGCGCCATCGCCGAGGTGCACCTGGAAGCCTGGCGCGGCGCCTATTCCGGCATCATTCCGCATCGCACGCTGACATCGATGATCAACCGCCGCGGCGCCGACTGGTGGGCGAACGCGATTCGCCGCGCCGCCACCGTGCTGGTCGTCGAAATCGGCGGCACCATCGCCGGCTATGCGACGATCGGCAAGAACCGCGCCCGGGAGCTCAAACAGCAAGGCGAGATCTACGAACTGTACCTGCGCCCGGAATATCAGGGCATCGGTCTCGGCCGGCGGCTGTTTTCGGCGGCTAGGGCGCGCCTCGCCGACCATGGCCTGAAGGGCATGGTGGTCTGGGCGCTGGAAGACAATCAGAATGCGTTGGCCTTCTATGCCGGCGCCGGCGGCCGCGATGTCGCCGAGGGTGTCGAGATCTTCGAGCAGAAAGCGCTGAAGAAGGTCGCCTTCGTCTGGGAATGACAGCCTTGGGGATGATCGCGGGGGCCAAAGCCGATACGCCGCGCGTATCCCAGTGAAATCACGACGCTGAAACATCTTGTGCCGATGATTGAACGCGTCGGACGGCATGGCGTCTCGCCTGACGTCCGTGAATACGATTCGCCGCATTGCGCCGTTCCGCGCCGCCCGCTATCTCCTCCCCAACCGAGAGAGGGACAAAACCATGCGCATCGAAGCCATAGCCATCGGAAAGAATCCGCCTGAGGACATCAACGTCATCATCGAAGTGCCGATCGGCGGCGAGCCGATCAAGTACGAGATGGACAAGGAGGCCGGCACGCTGTTCGTCGACCGCTTCCTGCACACCTCGATGCGTTACCCCGGCAATTACGGCTTCGTGCCGCACACGCTGTCAGGTGACGGCGATCCGATCGACGTTTTGGTCTGCAACACGCGCGCATTGGTGCCGGGCTGCGTCATCAATGTCAGGCCGATCGGCGTGCTGGTGATGGAAGACAATGCCGGCCAGGACGAAAAGGTCATCGCGGTGCCGTCGCCCAAGCTGACGCTGCGCTACGAGAACGTCACCGAATACACGCATTTGCCTGAAATCACGCGTCAGCAGGTGCAGCACTTCTTCGAGCACTACAAGGATCTTGAGCCCGGCAAATGGGTCAAGATCGAAGGCTGGCACGATTCCAAATATGCCAAGAAGATGATCGTCGACGCGATCGCGCGGGCGAAGGCGAGCAAGTAGTCAGTTATCCACCCGGCCAAAGGCCGGCACGTTGCCGATGACGGTGTGCCTGTCCTTGCCGCAGGCGAAGGTTCGCGCCTTCTCGTCGGCGAGTTTTCGCGCCTGGTCATTGGCCTGCGGGTTGCCGGTGGCCAAGACAAGGCCGACGGTGCAGCTTTCTCGCGCATCCATCTGGCCGACCTTGGCAACAAGCAGCACGTCGGTCGATTTGTTAGCGTCCTCGCCATTGCTGATCGAGCGGCGGTGGATGACCGCGAAGGGCACGGTCTTGTCGCCTGTGGTTTCAATGCGCCATTCGACCTTGGTTCCGGACGAATTGAAGCCTGAAAAACTCTCCCACGCCGACGTCATGTCGCCACCGGGCGGAAACCCGTAGAACAGCGATTCACGTGCGTCGTCATAGGCGATCAGCACCGGATAGCCGCGATAGCCCGAACAGGCGAGTTCGGCCCAGTCGCCCTCGCCTTCTTCGGCCTGCGCGTAGGTCACGCAATCCTTTTTCGAGTCGAGATCGGTGTAGACGCTGGATATGTCGCCGGCGTGTGCCGCCTGGCAGAGACCGGCGAGGGCAAGCGGGATCAGAATGGCACGCATGACGGACATCTCCGGTTCAGGCCGAAGCAGCGTACCGCCAATCGCTATTTCTTCAAGCTCGCTTCGATCAGCAGATCGGCGTTGCGGGCGACCGACTGCGCCGGACCGCCGAGGCCGAACAACTGGCCGCTGATATAAGCGCCTTCGATCAACAGCAGCAGCCCGTCACCCAGCGTGTCGGCGTCTTCCGCTCCCATCGCTGCGGCCATGGCGCGCAGCCGGCGGCGCAGTTCCTGCTTGTTCGCTTCGCTGACCACGCGTGCCGGATGGCTGTGTTCGGGATACTCGACCGCGGCGTTGGTCATGCCGCAACCGCGATAGTCGGCCACTTGCGTACGCTTGCCGATGCGGGTCAGGAAAGCCTTGATCTGCGCGCGCGGGTCGCCGGGATGGGCGGCCACTGCCTCGTCGAAACGCTCCCAGTATTCAAGGTCGTATTGCCGGAGATAGGAAGCGGCCAATTCGTCCTTGGAGGGAAAGCTGCGGTAGAGGCTGGGCTTGGTGACGCCGGCGCGCTTGACGACCTCGTCGACGCCGATCGCCCTGATACCCCGCCGGTAGAACAGGTCATAGGCGACATCGAGGATCTTCTTGGCAGCCTTAGGCGGCGCCGATGCATGACCATCGTTGATGGTCAGTTCAATATTTTTGTCGGTTGGCATCATGTGACTCGATTGACGTGTACCGATCGGTACGTATACATGCTTCCATCTTGCAACGTACCGGTCAGTAACATGATAGCTCAATCCCGTCCCTTTGGCCAGCGCTACGCTTTCGTCGTGGTCGGTGTCATCTTCCTTTGCCTGCTGGTCGCGGCCGGGCTTCGCTCGGCACCCTCGGTCATGATGCTGCCGCTCGAAAACAGCTTCGGCTGGCGGCGCGACGTCATCTCGCTGGCCGCCGGCGTCGGCATCCTGCTCTATGGTCTGACCGGTCCGTTCGCCGCCGCGCTGATGGAAAGGATCGGGCTGCGCCGCACGCTGCTTGCCTCGCTGGTAATCATGTCGGGCTCGACGGCGCTCAGCCTTTTGATGACCAAGCCCTGGCATCTCTTCATCACCTGGGGCGTCTTCTCCGGCATCGGCTCCGGCGCCGTCGCCAGCGTGCTTGGCGCCACCATCGTCAATCGCTGGTTCAAGACCAATCGTGGCCTGGTGATGGGATTGATGTCGGCCTCCAGCGCGTCGGGCATGCTGGTGTTCCTGCCGCTGATCGCCGCGTTGGCGCAGTCGGGCGGCTGGCAGCCGGTTGCCGTTGCGGTCGCGATCGCCACGGCGGCCATGGTACCGCTGGTCTGGCTGCTGGTGCCGGAGCGGCCGGCCTCGATCGGCATGGTGCGTTATGGCGCGGAGGCCGATGACGTGCCGCCGACATCGCCGGCATCGCAAGGCAATTTCCTCGCGCATACGCTGAACACGCTGCGCCGCGCTGCCGGCACACGGGTGTTCTGGTATCTTTTCGCCACCTTCTTCGTCTGCGGCTTCACCACCAACGGGCTGGTCGGTACGCATCTGATCGCCTTCTGTGGCGACATGGGCATCGGCGAGGTGCAGGCGGCCGGCCTGTTGTCGATGATGGGCATTTTCGACCTGATCGGCACGACGCTGTCGGGCTGGCTCACCGACCGTTTCGACCCGCGCAAGCTGCTCGGCGTCTATTACGCCATCCGCGGCCTGTCGCTGATCTACCTGCCGTATTCCGGCTTCTCGGCGACCAGCCTGATTATCTTCGCGGTGCTCTACGGCCTCGACTGGATCGCCACCGTGCCGCCGACGCTGCGGCTCGCCAACGAGGCGTTCGGCGACCGCAGCGGCCCGATCGTGTTCGGTTGGATCGTTGCCGGCCATCAGGTGGGGGCGGCCACGGCGGCTGCCTTCGGCGGAACCATGCGCGAGCTGCAAGGCAATTACGAACTGGCGTTCCTGATTGCCGGCATGACAGCCATCGCCGCGGCCTGTATCTCATTGCTGATCAACACCAGCCGGCCGGCTTTCGATCCGGAGCCACAGGCGGCTTAGGGCGACGGCCTTCCTTCTCCCACAAACAAGGGGAGAAGGAAGGCGTTGGCTGTTATCAAAACTTCATGGTTTCGAGATGTCCCTGAAACATTGAGGCTGGACTTTGATGGCTGCGTTCAAAGCCATCCAGGAGACAGCCATGAACAAGCTCTCGTTGACCCGCCGCGCCTTTGTCACCTCCGCGAGCGCTGCCGGCCTCCTCGGCGCCTCGGGTCTCGCGCTGCCCTACTACTCCCGCGCCAGCCAGCGTCCGGCCTTCACCCATGGCGTCCAGTCCGGCGATGTCGACGCCACCAGCGGCATGGTGTGGACGCGCACGGACCGCCCGTCACGTGTCATGTTCGAAGTATCGTCGACAGAAAATTTCGCCAATGCGACCCGCCTGGCGCCTCTCGATACGTCGCCGGCCAGCGATTACACGGTGAAGCGGCTGCTCACCGACCTGGCTTCCGACCAGGATATTTTTTACCGGATGATTGCGGCGGATCTCGCCGACGTCAACGCAGTCTCCGAGCCGATCGTCGGCCGCTTCCGCACGGCGCCGGCCTCGAAACGCGACGTCAAGTTCGCCTGGTCGGGCGATACCGCTGGTCAGGGCTGGGGTATCGACGAGACCGGCATGAAGACCTACTCGACCATCGCCAAGCACACGCCCGACTTCTTCCTGCACTCGGGCGACACCATCTATGCCGATGGTGCCATGAAGGATGAGGTCGACCTGCCCGGCGGCGGCAAATGGAAGAACGTCGTGCTGATCGACGGCAAGCGCAAGGTCGCCGAAACGCTGGATGAATATCGCGACCAGTGGAAATACAACATGATGGACAAGAACGTGCTCGGCTTGAGCGCCATGTGCCCCACCTTCTACCAGTGGGACGACCATGAGGTGCTGAACAACTGGTCTGACTCGAAGGATCTGAGCGCCGACAACCGCTATACGGAAAAGTCCATCCATGTGCTGGCGGCCCGTGCGGCGCGCGCCTTCCATGAAATGACGACGATCCGCTACGAACCGTCCGAGCCCGGCCGCGTCTATCGCAAGATAGGCTACGGTCCGCTGCTCGACGTGTTCTTCCTCGATGTGCGCTCCTATCGCGGCCCGAATGGCCCGGATCTGGAGGAAACGCTGACGCCGAAGTCGCGTATGATCGGTGAACAGCAGACCAAGTGGCTGAAGCGGGAACTGGCCAACTCGAAGGCGACCTGGAAGATCATCGCCGCCGATATGCCGCTCAGCCTCGTCGTCTGGGATGACGCTGCGAAGAAGGTCGGCTTCGAGGCTGTCAGCAACAACGACAATGGCGCGCCGAAGGGCCGCGAACTCGAATTCGCCGATGTGCTGCGCTACATCAAGAACGCCGGCATCACCAACACGGTGTGGCTGACCGCAGATGTGCACTACACGGCGGCTCATTACTACAACCCCGACAAGGCGCAGTTCCAGGATTTCAATCCGTTCTGGGAATTCGTCTCCGGTCCGATCCATGCCGGCACCTTCGGTCCCAACGATCTCGACATGACTTTTGGGCCTGAGCTGAAATTCATCAAGGCGCCGACCGCCGAGCAAGGCCAGAACCTGCCGCCGTCCGCCGGGCTCCAGTTCTTCGGCCTTGTCGATATCAGCGGCGCAACCGAGCAGCTGACGGTGAGGCTGATGGACCGCGATGACAACGAACTCTACAAGGTCACGCTCGACCCGGTGCGGTCGGCGTAAGCGCGCATCTTGGTTGGAGTAGTGGCTATTGCGCGCTCAACGGGAGCGCGCTTGTCCTTAGTCCGGGTAGCAGACCATCGGAATGTTTGGCCACACGGCGCTGTCGCAGTTGGCAGTGGCTTGTCTCTGCTTGAAGGCGGTGCTGACCGGTCCCGTCACCATCGGGTCAACGCCATCGGGCGCATCGGCAAAGGCCTGTTCGGCGGTCTGGGTGTCGGACTGGGCAACGGCGCGCGCACCCTTCTGCGTCGCGGCAGCCGACTGCGCGGCGTTGGCCGCCAGCAGCAAGGCAAAGGCCACCGAAGCGATGAGTGGCCAAAATCGGTTGAGTTTGTCGGTCATGATGGTCGAACTGCCCTGACCCCGAAAGGTTCCCGCCTTGGTTAACAAAATCATCTCACACGCAGATGCTTAAGATTTGATGAGTATTTGGTGTCGCGCGTCCTCTTTCGCAACTGCGAAAAACCCTGTATGAGCCGCGCAACCGAAAGAGGCAGCGCCTTTGGCCTGCTGCCTGCAACGCTTCCGAGACCAGAACATGAAAATTCGTAATATCGCGATCATCGCGCACGTCGACCATGGAAAAACCACCCTCGTCGACCAATTGCTGCGGCAATCCGGCTCCTTCCGCGACAACCAGCGCGTCGCCGAACGTGCCATGGATTCCAACGACCTCGAAAAGGAACGCGGCATCACCATCCTGGCCAAGGCGACCTCGGTCGACTGGAAGGACACGCGCATCAACATCGTCGACACGCCCGGCCACGCCGATTTCGGCGGCGAGGTCGAGCGCATCCTGTCGATGGTGGATTCGGCCATCGTGCTGGTCGACGCCGCCGAGGGTCCGATGCCGCAGACCAAGTTCGTCGTCGGCAAGGCGCTCAAGGTCGGCCTGAAGCCGATCGTCGTCATCAACAAGATAGACCGCCCGGACGCGCGCCATGTCGAGGTGGTCAACGAGGTGTTCGACCTGTTCGCAGCGCTCGACGCTACCGACGACCAGCTCGATTTCCCGATTCTCTACGGTTCGGGCCGCGATGGCTGGGTCTCCGAGAACCCGGAAGGCCCGAAGGATCAGGGCCTGGCGCCGCTGTTCGACCTCGTCATCAAGCATGTGCCGGAGCCCACCGTTCATCCGGGTCCGTTCCGCATGATCGGCACCATCCTGGAAGCCAACCCCTTCCTCGGCCGCATCATCACCGGCCGCATCGAGAGCGGCACGCTGAAGTCGAACCAGGCGGTCAAGGTGCTGCACCATGACGGCACCCAGATCGAAACCGGCCGCATTTCCAAGATCCTTGCCTTCCGTGGCCTCGAGCGCCAGCCGATCGAGGAAGCGCAGGCGGGCGACATCGTCGCCATTGCCGGCCTGTCCAAGGGCACCGTCGCCGATACGTTCTGCGACATGGCGGTGACCGAGGCGCTGCATGCGCAGCCGATCGATCCGCCGACCGTGACCATGTCCTTCCTCGTCAACGACAGTCCGCTCGCCGGCACCGAAGGTGACAAGGTGACCAGCCGCGTCATCCGCGACCGCCTGTTGCGCGAAGCCGAGGGCAATGTCGCGCTGAAGATCGAGGAATCGCCCGACAAGGATTCGTTCTTCGTCTCCGGCCGCGGCGAATTGCAGCTGGCCGTGCTGATCGAGACGATGCGCCGCGAAGGTTTTGAAATCGCCGTGTCGCGTCCGCGCGTCGTCATGCAGAAGGGCGAGAACGGCGAATTGCTGGAGCCGGTCGAGGAAGTCGTCATCGACGTCGACGAGGAGCATGCCGGCATCGTCGTGCAGAAGATGTCGGAGCGTAAGGCCGAGATGGTCGAGTTGCGCCCCTCCGGCGGCAACCGCCAGCGCATCGTCTTCCACGCGCCGACACGCGGCCTGATCGGCTACCAGTCGGAACTGCTGACCGACACGCGCGGCACTGCCGTGATGAACCGCCTGTTCCATGCCTATGAGCCCTACAAGGGCGAACTGCCGGGCCGCACCAATGGCGTGCTGATCTCCAACGAACAGGGCGAGGCTGTGGCCTACGCCATGTGGAACCTGGAAGACCGCGGCCCGATGGTCATCGACCCGGGCGTCAAGGTCTATCAGGGCATGATCATCGGCATCCATTCCCGCGACAACGACCTCGAAGTGAACGTGCTCAAGGGCAAGAAGCTCACCAACATCCGCGCCGCCGGCAAGGACGAGGCGGTCAAGCTCACCCCGCCGATCCGCATGACGCTGGAGCGCGCGCTGGCCTGGATCCAAGACGACGAGCTCGTTGAGGTGACGCCGAAGACCATCCGCCTGCGCAAGCTCTATCTCGACCCGAACGAGCGCAAGCGTTTCGAGAAGTCGGCCAAGGTGGTCGGCGCGGCTTAAATTTTCTGACTTCTGATTGTGTTTGAGAGGGGCGGAGCACCTGATGCTCCGCCCTCTCTCGTTTACCAGCCGGCCGCGCGGATGATGGCTTCGTGGTCCGGCTCGCCGGCCAGATCGACGCGGACCGTCATTCCCGCGCGGGCCGGCTTGCGCAATGCCTTGGCGCCGTCCGGATCGACCACTAGCAGGCGCCGTTCCTCCAGCACCTGAAGCCGCGAGCGCGAGATGCCGAGTTCACTGGCTAGCAAGCGGTCGAGCCGGAGCGATGTCGGCATTTCCAGCCCAAGCTGGAGTTCCAGAACCGCCGCGCTTTCCCTGGTGCCGCCGAGCACTGCCTTGCATACCGCAACATCGGCAAACTCCTCGACACGCCCCACCTTGCTACGCAAGGCGACGATGTCGAAGGCATGGCGCCGCGCCAATCCCACATCGTTGCGTTCGAGCGCCTGCAGCAGCGCCGGCTCGATGTCGCGGCGGTTGCAGCGTTCGAGAATGCCGAAATTCCAGGAGTTGTCGCAGTCGACGCAGCGATAGATCAGCCAGACGTCGATGCGCTTGCCGTTGGCGTTGACGCGGAATTTGCCGCTGCAGCGATAGGCCTTCACGCCGCCGCAGCGATTGCAGTTGATCAGGGGTTGAGGTGCGATTGCAGGCGTGATTGCCCAGTGGATACGCAGAGTAGAAGACATGCCGATAAGCCCTTCCCGTCGGGAAGTTCATCAGGTCGGCAATATCGAGATGCCCATGCGGGCGGCGTGGCGGTAGGCTGCGGAGATTGTGAAGTCAGGTGTCGCTGGCGGAAGGCGCGCGACAGCGGTTCAGCAGTGCCAAACCGGTCTCGAACCGCCGCCCAGAAGAACACGTAAACATGAAACAGGCACCACGAATGCGGCGCCATGCAAGTGTGTCGGGGGAGTTGACGAGACCGGCGGTTACTGAGGCAAAGTGAAGCTCGAAATTGTTTCGCGGCGGGTCTTCTAGCCGTAGCCAATGAGGACTGCAAGGGTGCCGGTGGCTTCAAACGAATGACGGCTTCCAACGTGTCTGGAGAGACCAATTGTCGAGGCGACGGGCGGGGGCGACCGGTGACGACGCCGGCTATCGGTGCATGTGACATGTCCAGCGCGAAATTACCGTCGGCTCCAGCCACTTGCGATCACCCTTCTGACGACGCTGGTGCCCAAGGGGGGTATGCTCTCTATGTCTTCAATGGTTCGCAGGACCGAATAGTGATCGATCCTTTCGGAGTAACGTCCTGATTCGATTCCAGATCCGTAGAATACAGTAAATATATGGTTCTCCGTATGGTAGTCGTCTTCATCGAAAGTTACTATCAAAAGGCTGTTGTTTTTCTTCGACCAGGCGGCGTAGCCTCCAAGATGAGTTTTCAACCAAGTGTCAGCCGTCTGTATCGTGCCATCATGCATGTCATTTTCGAGATTGGGAATCACGAAACTGACGGATGGTAGCCTCGCGTAGTCGCGAGGGAGGTGGGCAAGAGACTTCTCAAATCCCTTCGCGTCGGCAAACGATTCCCAGGGATTATGTTTTCGCGGCGATCCGGCTTCGACGTAGCCCGTAAATGTCTTGCCGTGAGCCCGAAGACGAGCGGCCAGGTTCGGCGCAGCAAAGCCGTGCATGCCATCGTCATGGACGCCTTGTGTCAAGCCGCTGAACAGCGCGAAGTAATTGGGTTGGCTGGGGTGAGCGACCCCATAGGATCGATCGAACAGGGCGCCGCCTTTTGCCAACTTGTTCAAATAGGGAGCAGCTCGTCCCGCCAGAGAAATCTGCTCAAAGGTGTGGTTCTCCATGATCACGACAACGACGTGATCATACTTCGGTGGCTTCCTCGACGATGCGACGGCCAGGGGCGCTTCACCAAGCGCAATGCCGGCTGTCAGGACAGCCAGCATGGAGAACCGTCGAACGAGCGCACGCCAACCTTGCTCAACCACGAAAACTCCCCTCCCGCTTGCTCGCCAAGATCGAGCTGACTGCAAGTGAGGCATGGCAGTCAAGGGTACTACCGCAAGCTGAGCCGGTTCGGAATCTGCCGACACCGACATTGCAAGCCGTGATGTCGATCGGATATCGTCCGCCGCTCAACCGCTGGAAGGCAGTGCCTATGCACCTTACCTCGCTTCTCATCTTCGCCGCCGCGCTCTTCGTCGCCGCCGGTTCGCCCGGCCCGTCGATCGCCGCGCTCGTCGCCCGCGTCATCTCGAAAGGCTTTCGCGACGTGTTCCCGTTCCTGCTTGCCATGTGGATCGGCGAGGGCATCTGGCTGTCGCTGGCGGTGTTCGGGCTGGCTGTGGTGGCGCAGACTTTTCACTTCGCCTTTGTTGTCGTGAAATGGGTGGGTGTCGCCTATCTCGCATACCTCGCCTGGAAGATGTGGACGGCGCCTGTCGAGGCGAAGGAAGGCGAGATGCCGCGCGAGGATTCGGCGATCAAGCTGTTTTTTGCCGGCATGGCAGTGACGCTCGGCAACCCCAAGATCATGATGTTTTACCTGGCGCTGCTGCCGACCATCATCGATCTCGCCTCGGTCAGCGTCGTCGGCTGGGTCGAGCTGACGGCGACCATGGCGGTGGTTTTGATCGCCATCGATCTCGCCTGGGTGCTCGCCGCCTCGCAGGCGCGCAAGCTTTTGAAAAGCAAGCGCGCCATGAAGATCGCCAACCGGATCAGCGCCACGACGATGGCCGGTGCCGCGGCGGCCATCGCGGCGCGGTCCTGAGGCGAAGCGTCAGCCCATCATATTGATGATCGGTGCGATCTCGACATTGCAGTTTGGCATGGCCAGCATCGGGCAGCCCTTGGCCTTCTCGGCGGCATCGTTGATATCCCTGGCCTCGATGATCGAATAGCCGCCGGTCGGGTTGCTGCCGCCGTTGTTTTCTATCTTGCCGCCGGGCAGGACGGTCTTCGACATGCCGACCGGATTGCCTGGGTCGACAACGGCCGAACCGAGCTTTCCAAACCAGCCTGTCCAGGCGTCGGTCATCGCCTTTTGCTCGGCTTCGCTCGTCGGCATCTTGCCGGAGCCGTGATAGACATAGAGAAACTTCGCCATGTTCTCCTCCCTTGGTGAGCGGCATCGAACCGGCATGCGGTCATGCCGCGCGCCGATCATCGGACCAAACTGGCGGAGAAGCAACGGGAATGCGCGATTGCTAATATATGGCGCGGTGAGCAGCAGCTGCGATCCGCTATCGCGCCATGGCGTGGTATTCGTCGTTCGGACGCATGTCGATCGCCGCGGCTACCCGGTTCGACATGTTGAAGAAAGCGGCGGTCGAGGCTATGTCCCAGATGTCGCGGTCGGTAAAGCCTGCCTTTCGCAGCGCGGCCCGGTCGGCATCAACGATCTTTGCCGGTGCCTCGGTCAGCTTGACGGCGAATTCGAGCATTGCGGCCTGCTTCGGGGACAGATCGGCTGCACGGAAATTCATCACCATCATCTCGCCGAGGGCCGGATCGCCGGACAGCTGGCGCACAGCCGCGCCATGCGCGGTCAGGCAGTAGTAGCAATGGTTGATCGAGGAGACGGCGACCGCGATCATCTCGCGTTCAAGCTTCGACAGGCCTGATTCGCCCAGCATCAGATCATTGTACATGTCGGTGAAGGCGCGCAGCTTCTTGTCGTCGAAGGCGTAGGCCTTGAGCACGTTGGGAACGAGGCCAAGCTTCTCCTCGCATTTGGCGAAATAGGCTTTTGTTGCGTCACTCAGCTCACCTGAAGCCAGATCGAGCGCGGTGATTTTATCGGTCATGGGAGCATTTCTCCTCGTCTGGTGATGGCTTGCTGCCGAATTCCGATAATTCTTGGCAAGCCGTCAAACCTTTGTCGCCAAACAGCGGTCATCTGCTACGATAGTCGTAAAAGCATTCGACGGGAGGGAATAGCGTCATGGCCAGCGTGAAATCCGCAGCTAAGCCGAAGAAAAAAGCCACATCAGCGACAAAGGCGGAGGAAAGGCCAGCCAGGTTTGCCGACTACCTGCTCGCCCGCGCGCCGGCCGAAGACATCGCCAGCTATGACGCGGCCGACCTCGAACGCGCCGCCGACCTCGCTGGCCAGGCCGTCGCAGGACACAAGAAGGGCGAGTGCGTCGTTGCGGTCGAGACCGATTCGGGCGTCGTTCGCGAGGGCCGGCCGATCACGGTCATCACGGTCGTCAACGACAACATGCCGTTCCTGTTCGATTCCGTTCTGGGCGAGATCACCGAGGCATCAGGCGAACCGACGCTCGTCACCCACCCAGTCATCACGGTGCGCCACGGCAAACGCGGTGTGGATGAAATCCTCGGCGACGGCAATTTCGCCAAGGACGACGGCAATCATGACCGGCTGAGCGTCATCCACGTCCATATCCCGCGGCTGACGGCAGAGGCGGCGAACGGCTTGACCGAACGGCTGCGCAAGATGCTTGGCCAGGTGCATGCCGCCGTCAACGACTGGAAGCCGATGTTGGCCCGGCTCGACCAGGCGATCTCGGAGTTCCGTTATTCGGCGGTGCCGCTCGACAAGAAGAGCGTCGCCGAGGCGATCGCCTTCCTGGAGTGGCTGCGCGACGACAATTTCACTTTCCTCGGCATGCGCGAGTTCAAATACACCGGCGGCGAGGAGAGCGGCAATCTGGAGCGCGCCGACAAGCCGGGCCTTGGCATCCTCAGCGATCCTGACGTGCTGGTGCTGCGGCGCGGCACCGAAGCGGTGACGACAACGCCTGAAATCCGCGCCTTCCTGCATGGACCGGAGCCGCTGATCGTCACCAAGGCCAATGCCAAGTCTTCCGTGCACCGGCGCATCTATCTCGATTATATCGGCGTCAAGACCTATACCGCCAAGGGCGCGCTGGCGGGCGAGCTGCGGATGGTCGGCCTGTTCACCTCGACCGCCTACACGCGCTCGGTGATGAAGATCCCGTATCTCCGGTCCAAGGCCGAAACCATCATCGCGAAGTCCGGCTTCGACCGGCACGACCATTCCGGCAAGGCGCTGATCAACGTGCTGGAAAGCTATCCGCGCGACGAATTGTTCCAGGTGCCGGTGCCGATCCTGCGCAAGCACGCCGCGGCCATTCTCGGCCTGGTCGAGCGGCCGCGGGTGCGGGCGCTGGTGCGCGCCGATCAGTTCGACCGCTTCGTCTCGATCCTCGTCTTTGTGCCGCGCGACCGTTACGACAGCGTCGTGCGCGAGAAGATCGGCGCCTATCTCAAAACCGTGTTCGAGGGCCGCCTGTCGGCCTATTACCCGGCCTTCCCCGAAGGCGGGCTGGCGCGCGTGCATTTCATCATCGGCCGCTCCGGCGGTAAGACGCCGAAGGTCGAGCAGGCGACGATCGAGGCGGCAATCCGCGACATCGTGCGGACCTGGGAGGACGCCCTTTCCGACGCGGCGGATGCCGGTAGCGGCGACCAGGCGTTGAAGGCCATCGCCGCAAGGCTGCCGGAAAGCTACCGCGATTCGTTCAGCGCCGCGGTGGCGCTGGCCGACGCCGGGCGCATCGCCAAGATCAGCGCCGATAATCCGATCGCCATCGACTATTATCGCCGTGCCGAGCAGAAGCCGCATCAGGCGTCGCTGAAGATCTATCACCATGGCAGCCCGGTGGCATTGTCCAGGCGCGTGCCGGTGCTGGAAAACATCGGCTTCCGCGTCATCAGCGAACGGACTTTCGAAGTTGGCGAGGACGGCGCCGAGACGGTCTTCATCCACGACATGGAGCTGGAGAACAGCTACGGCAAGCCGATCGACCTCACCGATGGCGGCGCGCTGTTCGAGGACGCGTTCCTGTCGGTGTGGCGCGGCGACGTCGACAATGACGGCTATAACGGCCTTGCCCAGACCGCCGGCCTGTGGTCTGGCGAAATCACCATCCTGCGCGCCTATGGCCGCTATCTGCAGCAGGTAGGCATTCCGCAAAGCCAGGATTTCATCGCTGCGGCGCTCAACCGCTATCCCGACATCGCGCGCGGCCTGCACGCGCTGTTCATCGCCCGGCTTGGCCCGACAGCCGAGGGCGAAGGCGTGGTGGCGGCAAAGCATCTCAAGGCGAAGATCAAGGATGCGCTGGAGGATGTGCCCAACATCGACGACGACACCATCATCCGCCGCTATCTCAATTTGATCGAAGCCTCGCTGCGGACCAATCATTTCGTTGCCGATACGAAACAGAAAGGCCAGTCGCTGGCGATCAAGCTCGAATCGCAGGCGGTCGAGGGTCTGCCGGCGCCACGGCCGTGGCGCGAGATCTTCGTCTACGGCTCTGAGGTCGAAGGCTTGCATCTGCGCTTCGGCCCGGTGGCGCGTGGTGGCCTGCGCTGGTCGGACCGCGCCCAGGACTACCGCACCGAGGTGCTTGGCCTGGTCAAGGCGCAGCAGGTCAAGAACGCCGTCATCGTTCCGGTCGGCGCCAAGGGCGGCTTCTTCCCCAAGCGCCTTCCGGCTGGCGGCAGCCGCGACGCGATCTTCGAGGCCGGCACGTCGGCCTACAAGAACTTCGTCTCCAGCCTGTTGTCGATCACCGACAATATCGGGCTGGACGGTGTCATTCCGCCGGCCGGCGTGATCAGGCGTGACCAGGACGATCCCTATTTCGTCGTTGCCGCCGACAAGGGTACGGCGACCTTCTCAGACACCGCCAACGCCATCTCCGAGAAGCATGGCTTCTGGCTCGACGACGCCTTCGCCAGCGGCGGCTCGGCCGGCTACGACCACAAGAAGATGGGCATCACCGCCAAGGGCGCCTGGGAAGCAGTCAAGCGGCATTTCCGTGAGATCAACCGCGACATCCAGACCTCGCCCTTTACCGTCGTCGGTGTCGGCGACATGTCCGGCGACGTGTTCGGTAACGGCATGCTGTTGTCGCCGCAGACAAGGCTGATCGCCGCCTTCGACCATCGCGACATCTTCATCGATCCTGATCCGGATTTGGCTGCGTCGATGACTGAGCGCGAGCGCATGTTCGCTCTCGCCCGTTCGAGCTGGCAGGACTATGACAAGACGAAGCTGTCGGAAGGCGGCATCATCGTCTCGCGCAGCCAGAAGTCGATCACCTTGCCGACTGCGGCAGCGGCGGCAATCGGCCTTGGGAAAACGACCGCCACGCCGGCCGAGATCATGACCGCCATCCTCAAGGCGCCGGTCGACCTGTTGTGGTTCGGCGGCATCGGCACGTATCTCAGGGCCTCCACCGAAACCAATGCCGAGGTCGGCGACCGCGCCAACGATGCCATCCGCGTCACGGCGCTCGATGTGCGCGCCAAGGTGATTGGCGAGGGCGCCAATCTCGGTGTCACGCAGCGGGCGCGCATCGAGTTCGGCATGAATGGCGGCCGCTGCAATTCCGACGCCATCGACAATTCGGGCGGCGTCAATTGCTCCGACGTCGAGGTCAACATCAAGATCGCGTTGGCCTCGGCCATGCGCAAGGGATCGCTGACGCGTCCGGCCCGCAACAAGCTGCTGGCCGAGATGACCGACGAGGTCGGCGGGCTGGTGCTGTCCAACAACTACCAGCAGACGCTGGCACTTTCGATCGCCCGCAAGCGCGGCCTTGCCGACATCGCGCATCAGAGCCGTTTCATGACGGCGCTGGAAGCGCGCGGCCTGCTCGACCGCGTGGTCGAGACGCTGCCGTCACCGGCCGCCCTTGCCGAGCGCGAGGCGAGGGGCGAACCGCTGACCCGGGCCGAACTCGGCGTGCTGCTCGCCTATGCCAAGATCGTGCTGTTTTCCGACATCGTCGCCAGCGACGTGCCGGACGATGCGCATTTCGATCGCGACCTGATGGGCTATTTCCCGGATCGGATGGCAAAGAAATACGCCGCCGAAATCCATGGCCACCGACTGCGCCGCGAGATCATCGCCCGCGTCGTCGCCAATGATCTGGTCAACCGCGGCGGCCCGTCCTTCGTCAACCGGCTGCAGGAAGCCACCGGGCGCACCGCCGCCGATGTGGTGCGCACCTTCGCCGTGGTGCGTGACGGCTTTGCGCTGCCGGCGCTCTACCGCGAGATCGACGCGCTCGACAACCAGATCGACGGCCAGGTGCAGCTCGATCTCTACCAGATGGTGAGCCGGCTGATCTATGTGACCAGCGGCTGGTATCTGAAGAACGATGCCGGCACGGAACCGCTCGGCCAGCGCATTGCCGAACTGCTCGAGGCGCGCAAGGCGCTGGAGCCGAAACTCGTCTCGCTGCTGCCGGCCTTCTCGCGCGAACGCATCGAGGAGAAGCGGCACGGGCTGTTCAAGGCCGGCGCACCGGAAAAACTCGCCGAGCAACTGGCGCTGAGCGAGGTGGCGGAATTGATCCCCGACATCGCGCTGACCGCGCGGATGGCAAATGCCGACATCGTCGCCGCTGCCAAGGCGTTCTTCGCGGTCAGTGATGCTTTCCGTATCCCGCGTGTCGAGGACGCCGCGCGCTCGATCACGCCGTCGGACTACTATGACCAACTCGCGCTGTCACGCGCCACCGACACGATCGGTGCTGCACGGCGCGGCATCGCGGTGGCGGCACTCACCGGCCATGCCAAGACGGCGGATCCGGTCGCGGCCTGGCTGGAAGCCGGCGGCGAGCGGGCGGCGCGCATCCGCGAGCGGCTGCAGGCGCTGACCGAAGGCGGCGACATCACCGTGTCGCGGCTGTCGGTGGCGTCCGGGCTGATGAGCGATCTGACGGGGATGTGAGGCTTACCCCCCTTGGGGGGAGGGCCGCTGCGAAGCCGTGGGGTGGGGCGGCGCCGACCCCCGCCCGGACCTTCGGTCCGACCTCCCCGCAAGGGGAAGTAAGGGTTGGTGCCCGCGACGCTTGTTCGTTTGCATGACCATCGGAAAACATGCAGACATGGCGCAAACCGCCAGCGACATGAGGCGAGTGGAGGGGATATGGCCGAGGTAGCAGTGCAGCGTGCATCCGGGCGCGGCATCTGGGGATGGATGTTCTTCGACTGGGCGGCGCAGCCGTTCTTCACGGTCGTCACCACCTTCATCTTCGGCCCCTATTTCGTTTCGCGCATGGCGAGCGATCCCAACACCGGCCAGGCCGTCTGGGGTTATGGCATTGCCGCCGCTGGGCTGGTCATCGCGATACTGTCGCCGATCCTCGGCTCGATCGCCGACCAGACCGGGCCACGCAAGCCGTGGATCGGTTTTTTCGCCGCGATCAAGATCTGCAGCCTTGCCCTGCTCTGGTTCGCCGCTCCCGGTTCGAATCTGTTCCTTGTCGTGGCGCTGTTCTCGCTGGCCTCGGTGGCGGCGGAATTCTCCACCGTGTTCAACGATTCCATGATGCCGCGGCTGGTGCCGAAGAGCGAGATCGGCCGCATCTCCAACACGGCCTGGGGCCTCGGCTATCTCGGCGGCATGATCGCGCTGATCTTCGTCGTCACCTGTCTGGCGGGTTCGCCGGAGACCGGCAAGACGATCATCGGCATCGACCCGCTGTTCGGGCTCGATCCGAAACTGGGCGAGGATGCGCGCGCCACCGGGCCGCTGTCGGCCGGCTGGTATTTCCTGTTCATCCTGCCGATGTTCTTCTTCACCCCCGACGCCATCAAGGGCATCCCGATCGGGCCGGCGGTGCGCGAGGGCCTGTCGGAATTGAAATCGACACTGGCCGAGGTGCGCAGGCGCGGCGGCATCTTCCGCTTTCTGGTTGCCCGCATGATCTACCAGGACGGCGTCAACGCGCTGCTGGCGCTTGGCGGCACCTTCGCGGCGGGCATGTTCCACTGGTCGATCACCGAGATCGGCATGTTCGGCATCATCCTCAACGTCGTCGCCATCTTCGGCTGCTGGATCGCCGCCAAGCTCGACACCGCGCTCGGTTCCAAGGCGGTGGTGATGATTTCGCTGGTCATGCTGTCCGTCGCAACCGTCGGCGTCGTCTCTACCGGTCCGGGCTTCACGCTGCTCGGCCTGATCCAGCTCTCGACCACCGACTCAGGTGGTCTGTTCGGTACGGCGGCCGAAAAGGCCTACATCATGTATGGCCTGCTGATCGGGCTGGCCTTCGGCCCCGTGCAGGCGTCGTCGCGCTCCTACATGGCACGCAGCGTCACGGCGGCGGAATCCGGCCGCTATTTCGGCATCTATGCGCTGGCCGGACGGGCAACCAGCTTCCTGGCGCCGTTCATGGTGGCGACCATCACCGCGCTGAGTGATTCGGCGCGGCTCGGCATGGCGGTGATCATCCTGTTCCTGGCGATCGGCATGGCGATTTTGGTCAAGACGCCATATCCGGCGGATCAGCCGGTGGAGTGAGAGACGTTCGATAATTCTACTCCGCTGGCCGCCTGACGCGGGTTTCTGCGCTTCCGGTGCTCACGGACTTGAATGTCCGCTCCGCTCCGGCTCTCGAAACCCACGCCATCCGACTCAGCGGAGCGAATTCTCAGAACGCCTCTCCGCCGGCGCTAATGTCTAAAATGCCTAACCCCCGTAAACACCATGGCGATGCCATGCTCATCGGCCGCCGCGATGACGTCCTTGTCGTTCATCGAGCCGCCGGGCTGGATAACGGCGGTGGCGCCTGCTGCGACTGCCGCAAGCAGGCCGTCGGCGAAGGGGAAGAAGGCATCGGAGGCGACGACCGAGCCCTTGGTGAGCGGTTCGGCCATACCGGCTGCTTCCGCCGCGTCGAGCGCCTTGCGGGCGGCGATGCGTGAGGAATCGACACGGCTCATCTGGCCGGCGCCGATGCCGACGGTGGCGCCGTCCTTGACGTAGACGATGGCGTTCGACTTGACGTGCTTGGCAACGCGGAAGGCGAATTTGAGATCGGCCATTTCCGCCACTGTCGGCGCGCGCTTGGTCACCACTTTCAGCTCGAGATCGTCGACCACGGCATTGTCGCGGCCCTGGACGAGCATGCCGCCGGAAACGGATTTGACCGTCGTGCCGGGCGAGCGCGGATCCGGCAGGCCGCCGGTAACCAGCAGGCGCAGGTTCTTCTTCGCCGCTATGATTGCCGCAGCTTCGTCGGTCGCGTCGGGCGCGATGATGACCTCGGTGAAGGTTTTCACGATCTCCTGCGCCGCTTCGGCATCGAGGGTGCGATTCAGAGCGACGATGCCGCCGAAGGCAGAAACCGGGTCGCAGGCCAGCGCCTTGGCGTAGGCGGCCTTGAGCGAGGCGCCCTCGGCGACGCCGCACGGGTTGGCGTGCTTGATGATGGCGACGGCGGCGGAGCGGGCGGGATCGAATTCGCCGGCCAGTTCGAAGGCGGCGTCGGTGTCGTTGATGTTGTTGTAGGAGAGCTGCTTGCCCTGCAGCTGGCGCGCGGTGGCGACGCCTGGCCGCTTGTCGCCATTGACGTAGAAGCCGGCGCTCTGGTGCGGGTTCTCGCCGTAGCGCATCACCTCGGTCAGCTTGCCGCCGAAGGCGCGCCAGGTCGGATGCTCGATCTCCAGCGCCTCGGCGAACCAGCCGGAAATAGCCGCGTCATAGCTGGCGGTGCGGGCAAAGGCCTTGGCCGCCAGCTTCTTGCGGAAATCCAGCGACAGCGAGCCGATGTTCATTTCCAGCGCGTTCAGCACCGAGGCGTAATCACCGGGATCGGTGACGATGGCGACATAGGCGTGGTTCTTGGCCGAGGCGCGGATCATCGCCGGGCCGCCAATGTCGATATTCTCGACGATCGCGGCATAGTCGGCGCCGGAGCGGCGGACTTCCTCGAACGGATAGAGATTGGAGACGAGGAGATCGATCGGCTCGATGTGGTGTTTGCGCATTGCCGCCGCGTGTTCAGGGTCGTCGCGCACGCCAAGCAGCGCGCCGTGCACCGAGGGATGCAGCGTCTTGACGCGGCCATCCATGATCTCGGGAAAACCGGTGAGCTCGGAGACGTCGCGTACCGCCAGCCCGGCCTCGGCGATCGCCTTGGCGGTGCCGCCGGTCGAGACCAATTCGACACCGGCCGCGGCCAATGCCCTGGCGAAGTCGATGAGGCCGGTCTTGTCGAAGACGGAGAGCAAGGCACGGCGGACGGGAACGAGATCCGGAGCGGGAATGTTCTTGGCGGCGACGGCCATGGGCTGGCGGCCTTTCACGGCTGGTGTGGTGGATGCCCGCGCCGTAGCACATGACGCATGGAAATCAAACCGGCCTGAGCCGCCTCAGTTGTTTTCCGGATAACTGGCGATGCTGGTGCGCGTTAGCTGCCAGTGGACTTCGGACACGTCCGAGGCCTTGAAGGCAAGCACGATCTGCCGGCTGCGGCGCGGGCCGCCAAGACCGGCGAAATAGATGGATTCCTCGACCTCCGGCACCACTTCGCCTGAGGTGAACACCCAGCTATCGGCCTGATCGGCGGTCAGCACCAGGCGGTCGTGCTCGTCCTGCAAAAGGGTGATGTCGGGATGGACATGGAAGCGCACCGTGATGAAGTCGCGGCCATTGTTGCGGATCGCGGCATTGCCGGGGCGCAGGAACCGGTCCCTGCCGGCCAGCACGTTGCCGCTCGTCGACAGCTTCAGCTCGCGCTCATGCAGGAAGCCGAAACGCGGGACATAGCCGTCATGGCGGGCGATGAAGCCCTGGACGCCCTTCTGGTCGATGCGCTTGCACTGCACGTGCTGCGGGCCGCCGATCAGCGGCGAACCAAGCAGGTCGTTGACCCGTATCGAATGGCTGAAGCGTGCCGAAGAGGTGTCGTTGATGGTGGCGGTCGAATGCGCGGCGGTGGCGCGGGCCAGCGGCCGGAACTCGGCGGCGCCATAGGTGTCGATGCCGGCATTGACGATATAGTGCTGGCGGCCGGACGACAGTTCGAAGGCAAGGCAGCTGGCATGCGCGGCGTTGGACACGTCGACCGGCGGCGGCAGGCCGGTGTCGGCGATGACGGTGACGCCGCCCATCGACAGCCGCTCATAACCTGAATGCGGCGCGTGCAGCAGCGGCGCGCCGGCGGTGTCGTCATGGCGCAATATGGTGGCGATGCGGTCATGGATGGTGGCGCCCATGCCGTTGAAGCGGGCAAGGCTGCCATCCTGGTGGCGGAAGAAGCGCAGGGCCGGCAACATGCGGTCGATGGCGCCGATCAACGCCTGCGGCGGGGTTTCCGCCTGGTTGGCATAGGTCTGGCGCAGCGGCAAAAGGTCGGCGAGGATTTCCAGCACCGCCATCGGATTGCGTGAGATGTGGCCGCCATCGGCGAGGATCTGGCGGTTGAGTTCTTCGGCCAGGTTGCGGGTGGCGCCGCGCAGCGCCGAAGCCGTCGCAGGCAGGGAAAGGGCGGCAAAGGCAAGTGCTATGCGGGCCCGCAGCCGGTCCTTGCCGTCGGGCATTTCGCGCGCCATCGACCTGAGGTAGCGGATCTGGACGGCCAGCGATTTCAGGAAGGCGCGATAGAAGGGGAATTCGGCACCCTGCAGCACGACGGAGGAATGCTGCAGCCAGGCGATGATGCGCTTGGCCGTCGTTCCCGGCTCCCAGGCAACACCGGCAATGTTGTTGCCATGCATGGCGATCCAGTCGGACACCAGCGCACGCGCATTGGCCGCGGCAAGCTCGGTGCCGGCGGCGCGCATGTGGCGCAGCCACCGAAAGCCATGCAGCGTCTTCTGCCAGCCATGATTGGGCACATTGATCTGGAACGGCGACTTGCCGCCGGTTTCGACCAGGTGCCCTGACAGGGGATAACGGCCGTAATAGATCTCAAGCGCGATCTGCGGGTCGGCCAGGCGCAGGTCCGGTGGCGCGATCAGGACACGTTCGGGCGTGCGGCCGGAATAGCGCCAGCGATAGACCGGCCCGGCACGCAGGCGCCGGCGCGTCTTGCGCCAGAACTCCTTCGCGACAAGCGTCCAAAGACGCGTCGTGTTGCTGGCAACGAGTGCCAAAAGCCCTCCTGGTCGTCCTCTACCCCGGCGCCGAGTTTACATGATTGCACTAGTCGTGCGAAGGCGAATTCCTGGGGTTGGGTCCTGTGCCCCATACCCTCCCTAAAAAAGTCAGCAAATACGCGTAGTTAAATCGTTAGTCGGCTCGACACATGCGCGCGGCGAAGAAGCCGTCCAAGCCCGAGCGCTCCGGCGCGCCGAGGTCGAGATCGGCGGGGGTGGTGCGCAGCGTGCCTTGCGCCGTCAGGAACGAATCGATGCCGGCGATCTCGCCTCGCCGCAGCGGATCGTCGAGGATCGCCGGCGTCTCTTTAAGGAAAGCCCGATAAAGCTCCTCGCCTTCGAGCGGGTCGAGCGAACAGTTGGAAAAGACGATGCGGCCGCCGGGTTTGACCAGTGTGACGGCGCGGGCGAGCAACCGCTTTTGCAGGTCGGCGAGCTTTTCGACATCGGCGGCCGTCTTGGTCCATGGCACATCGGGGTGCCGGCGCACCGTGCCGGTCGACGAGCACGGCGCATCGAGCAGCACGGCGTCGAACAGTTCCGCTGGCTCGTATTTGAGCAGGTCGGCCTGGACGATTTCGGCTGACAGGCCAAGACGGTCGAGATTCTGCGCCAGTCGCGCCAGCCGGTTCTTCGAGGTGTCGACAGCGGTGACCTTAGCGCCGGCGAGAATGAGCTGAGCGGTCTTGCCGCCCGGTGCGGCGCAGAGATCGGCGACGCGTAATCCTGTGACATCGCCGAACAGCCTAGCCGGCAGGCTGGCGGCGGCATCCTGGACCCACCAGGCGCCTTCCGCGAAGCCGGGCAGTTCGGTGACAGCGCCGGCAAGATTTTCCACGCGCACCGTGCCGGTCGGCAAGACAATGCCGCCGAGTTTTTCGGCCCAGAATTCAGGATCGGCCTTGATCGAGAAATCGACCGGCGCCTCAACGCGATGGGCTTCGAGAATTAGCTTCGCCTTATCGGCGCCGTAAGTGGCCTTCAGCCGATCGGAAAACCATTTTGGCGCTTCGTCGGTGGCGGCAAGGGCTGTCGGAAGCTCGCTCTCTTTGATCCGCGCGAGCGTGCGCAGCACGCCGTTGACCAGGCCGGAGAAGCGCTGCGTGCGCGGATCGGACTTGGCATGCGTCACCGCCAGATCGACGGCAGCGCTGTCGGGGATGTCGAGGAACAGGATTTGCGCCGCCGCCACATGCAAGATGTGCGACAAAGCGGTGGCATTGGGCGGCAGCGGCTTTTCCAGCCGCTTTGCCAGCAGCCCCGTGATGGTCATGCGGAAGCGCAATGCTGTGACCAGGATGGCGCGCACCAGGCCACGGTCACGCAAATCGAGCGTCTTGTATTGCGGGTGGCCGTTTTCGTGGTCGGTCAGGCCGTCGAGCGGCGTCCTGGCATCGATGACGGCGGCAAGCAGGCGCGCCGCCGCCTTGCGGGCGGCGAGACCGGCGACGAATTCGCCGCAGTCTCCATGATCCTGATCGCCCGAGCCCGTGCGCCGATGTGCCGCCACGCTCACGACCACCGGCCTTTAGGCCCGGTCGGGTTGCGACCCCACGGATTGGACTTCGGTTCGGCCCGTTCTGCCGGCTGCTCGGGCTGCGCTGCCTGACCCCACGGGCCTGACGGCTGCTGTTCTTCCGCCTGCGGTTGCATTGGCGTCTGACGCTGCGTCGTCCGCGATGCACTGTCGCCCATCTGTCGCGCCATCTCCTGCAACGCTGCGATGCGGTTGTCGGTGCTCGGGTGGGTGGAGAACAGACTGTCCATGCGCTCGCCATGCAGCGGATTGATGATGAAGAGATGCGCCATCGCCGGATTGCGCTCCGCATCGGGGTTGGGGATGCGTTCTGCTCCACGGGCGATCTTGTCAAGCGCGGAAGCCAGCCACAGCGGGTGTCCACAGATTTCGGCGCCGCGCCGGTCGGCCTCGTACTCGCGGGTGCGGCTGACCGCCATCTGCACGATCATGGCGGCAAACGGCGCCACGATCATCGCCGCCAGCACGCCGACAAAGCCGAACGGGTTGTTGTCGCGATTGCCGCCGAGGAAGAAGGCGAAATTGCCGAGCATCGAGATGGCGCCGGCAAAGGTGGCGACGATGGTCATGGTCAGCGTGTCGCGATGCTGGACGTGGGCGAGTTCGTGCGCCATGACGGCCGCGACCTCTTCATGGGTAAGCCGCTGCAACAGGCCGGTGGAGGCGGCGACCGCGGCGTTCTGCGGGTTGCGGCCGGTGGCGAAGGCGTTCGGCTGCGGATTGTCGATCAGATAGGTTTTCGGCATCGGCAGCCCGGCCTGCTTGGCCAGCGCCTGGACGATGGCGTAATATTCGGGCGCGTTCTTCTCATCGACCTCGACGGCGTGGTTCATCGACAGCACCATCTTGTCGGCGGTCCAGTAGCTGAACAGATTGGTGCCGGCGGCGATCACAAAGGCGATCATCATGCCGCCTGAACCGCCTATCAGGAAGCCGACGCCCATGAACAGTGCCGTCATCGCGGCAAGAAGCATGGCGGTGCGCAAAGTGTTCATCGTCTGCTCCTGTCCAACCGGTGGTGAAAGGGGGTCGATCCCTGCGGGTTCATCGCTATATGATGGGAAACGCCTGCCCCTGTTTCAATCCGTGGGGAATATCGCATGACCGACGAAACCAGTAAAACGCGCGCTGAACCCGATGGCGACGCCTCGCCGAAGGAGCTGACACCAGCCGCTAGCCGCGCGCTGGCCGAGGCAGAGGCACGGCGACGAGACTATCGCGAGAAGGAAGCCGCGCTGCCCCGGGAAATCGGCGGCCGTGGCGGCAAGGAACCCGGCCGCTATGGCGACTGGGAGGTCAAGGGCCTGACTAGCGACTTCTAAGGTATGCTGATATTCAGGTGAGGCTGGCCTGCAAGCGTTGGTTTCCTGCGCTTCCGGTGCTCACGTACTTAGTACGCTCCGCTCCGGTTCTCGGAAACCATCGCTTTCGACTCGGCCTGACCTGAATCTCAACACACCTTTAGACGGGCGTTGCGTTGCATCGTTAGGCAGCGTTGCGCTGTGGTTCGAGCGCCAGCCAGCCGCGCTCGTCGACTGTGATGCCGACATTGTCATAGCCGGCGATCGCAGTATGTGGCGTTTGCACCGGGTGCGCGTGGGTGGCGTTGATCACCATGACCGAAGCTTGCGCCGCCTCAGCCGCGGTTATACCGGCCGGAGCATCCTCGAACACCAGGCAGTCGCGCGCATCGACGCCGAGCCGTTGTGCGCCAAGCCGGAAGCAGTCGGGGGCCGGCTTGCCACGGGAAACGTCTTCCGCCGCAACGATGACCCCAGGGACAGGAATGCCGGCAGCCTGCATGCGTGCAAGCGCCAACGAACGTGGCGCCGAGGTGACGATGGCCCAGCTTTCGCTTGGCAGCGCCTTGAGAAACGCCACGGCGCCGGGGATCGGGACAATGCCGTCCAGATCGGCTGCCTCGGCCTGCAGCAGCAGGTCGGCCTCATGCGCCGGGTCGACGCCTGGAAGGGCAAGGTTGGTGATGGTCTCGATCGCCCGCACGCCGTGGATCGTCGGCAGGAAGGCCGCGACGTCGAGGCGGTGCCGGCGTGCCCATTCGCTCCACACCCGCTCCGCCGAGGCGATGGAATTGATGAGGGTGCCGTCCATGTCGAAAAGAAAGGCGGCGAATTTTCTGCCAGCAAACATGATTTTCCTTGAAGTCCGGGGAGTGTGTCGAGGGAGGACGCAACCGTAACGTCAAGGCGCTGACATGGAAAGGCACGAGGCGTATTTTGGGACGATCCAGGGAACCAGGGCACAACTGCGACGTTTGAGCAAAACTGTTTCCATGACGATCGAAGGGGACCTGCAATGCTGATCCGGCTCGGCTACGAAATAGCCATCGAATGCATTGAGGCCACTCCGGTGATTTCGCTGCTCGAGATCCACAAGGACAGGCAGGCCGATATCAAGCGGCAGACGCGGGTGCTGACATCGCCCTCGGTGCCGACGAAGCTCTACCAGGATGTGCACGGCAACGCCTGCCGCCGCTTTACCGCTCCCGCCGGCGGCTTTCGTATCCTTTATGATGCCGTCGTCGAAGACAGTGGCGAGATTGATGAGGTCAATACGCTCGCCAGGGAAGTGCCGGTGGCTGAGTTGCCCGACGACGCGCTGATCTATCTCTTGGGCAGCCGCTATTGCGAGACCGATCATCTCAGTGGGATGGCTTGGCAATTGTTCGGTCAGGTCCCTGCAGGATGGACGCGGGTGCAGGCGATCGTCGACTATGTCCACAACCGGCTGTCGTTCGGCTACGGTTATGCCCGTTCGACCCGCACGGCGGCTCAGGCGCATGAGGAACGGGTCGGCGTCTGCCGCGACTTCGCCCATCTGGCGATCACGCTCTGTCGCTGCATGAACATTCCGGCGCGCTATGTGAACGGCTATCTCGGCGACATCCGCGTGCCGGTCGATCCGGCGCCGATGGATTTCTCGGCCTGGATGGAAGTCTTCCTCGACGGCAAGTGGTACACGTTCGATCCACGCCACAACCGGCCCCGGACCGGCCGCGTCGTCATCGCGCGCGGCCGCGACGCCACCGACGTGCCTTTGCTGCACAGCTTCGGCCCGCACCGGCTCAGCCTGTTCAAGGTGTGGACCTATGAACAGGAAGGCAATCTGTTCAACCCGCCCCATCACGGCATCGACCGGACGGCCAGCGCGCAGGTGCTGGCGTAGTCCTTCGCACCGTTTCGCGTCCCGCAATCTCGGGACAGTTGGCCCGTTGCGGCACATAGACCCTGTGCCGCAACAGGACGGCGTTGAGCATTCGGCGACTGCTTTGATCCGAGCATGGTAAGCGGTCCGTAAACGCAGCCAAAGTCGCGTTTCCCCGTTTACTTACCATTCACCTTCGCTAAGAGAGAAATCCAACAAAAACAACAGGTTGAGATCGTTTGTCTCGTTCTGACGCAGGACGGGCTTCGTCCGGCTGGAATCCTGCATTGCCCTCATTGCGGCGACGAGGCCGAGGCAAGCGGAGGCTGTTGGATGCGAAATTACGGGGGTCTTGTTCACGCGGTCGGCGGGTTCGCCAGAGATCGCGGTGGAAATTTCGCGGTCCTGTTCGGCTTTGCTGCCTCGGTCTTGGCGCTAGCCGGCGGCTTCTCGGTCAACATCTCACAGCTTTACAACGCCAGATCGAGCCTGCAGGGCGTGGTCGACGCGGCGGTGACGTCGACAGCGCGCGACCTGACGACCGGGGTCATCAAGGAAGCCGATGCCAACAAGGCAGTGCAGAACTTTCTCGTGGCCAACAGCACGGCGGGCATTCTGCAGCCCGACCAGATCGTGCTCGACAATCTGATCGTCGACAAGATCGCCAAAACGGTGGAGGCGGACGTCCATGTCGATGTGGCCTTGTTCTTCCCGATCTTTGGGATGGGCGACACGAAGCGCGTGACTGCTTCGACGACATCGCTTTACTCCGACAAGACCATCGAAGTGGCGATGATGCTCGATGTGACCGGATCGATGGCCGGTCAGAAGATCAAGGACCTGAAGACCGCAGCGGCCAATGCGGTGGACAGTTTCCTGGGCAGCCAGGATCCGAACAAGCCACGGGTGCGCGTTTCGATCGTGCCGTATGCCAATTCGGTCAATACCGGTCAGCTTGCCGCCAGCAGCGTTTACGTCGAAACCAACGCCAGCCAGCGCAAGCAAGCGCCCGGCAATGCAAGCGCCCAACTTGCTTCAGCGTCGCCGAGACCCGACAATTGCGCCACCGAACGCAAGGGTGCCGACCAATATTCGGAGGCGGGTCCCGACTCCAGCATGGTCAATCGCGACTATCTGTTGTCGAGCTTTGCCGCAAACACACGCACTGCGGCTTGCCCGGTCGCAGCGCTGGTGCCTTTGACGGCCGACGCAGCCACGCTCAAGAATGTCATCAAGGATCTTGTCGCTTCAGGCGGCACCGCCGGCCATATCGGCGTCCAATGGACCTGGTACATGCTCTCGGAAAGCTGGGGAAGCGTGCTCAATGCGTCGCAGCGGCCTGCAAAGGCCGATCCGAAGAAAGTTGGCAAGTATGCGATCCTGATGACGGACGGCGAATTCAACCTGTCCTATTTCGACGCCACCAGCGTTAACGAGGTTTACAATGATGCCGGCAAGGAAACGACCCGCACGGCGGCGACAAAACTCTGTGCCGCCATGCGCGACAAGGGCATAGAGATATTCACGATCGGCTTCAAACTCGACGAAGCCAACGCAGCCACGACACTACAGACCTGTGCCAGCCCAGATACGGGTTCGGTCAAGCACTTTTACCAGGCCGCCGACGGCGTCGAATTGGATACGGCCTTTCAGACGATCGCCCGCAACATCGAAACCCTCGCGTTGACGAAGTAGGGCTTGGCGCAAAAGGAAAAGGCCGCCGCTTCTTTCGAAGCCGGCGGCCTTCCGTGTTTCCGTCCATGGCGCGGCCTGTGGCAGCGACCTGTGGGTCACCCGCCGCGCATCTCGCGCCTTAACGGGAAGACTGCTTCCCGAAAGTGCAATCCGCTGAGGCCACGTTCTGGAAAACGAAATCACTCGACATCGGATCACCTCCTTTCGATTTGTTGAACACACACTCATGATGGGGTGCGTCGCAGCAAATGACAAGTGCCATGCTGAAAAAGGCGCCTTGTCGGAAAAATGCGTCTAGCCTGATCCCGTGCTTCGGCTTGCGATCCACGGCTCAAACGGACAAGATTGCGCATCGGGCCGTGGGGGAACGAGCATGGATGCCACCGAAAGAGCTGCGCGCATCGTTCGAACGGTGATCGAGGCGCTGAAGCCGGGCTTTGCCGTCAGGCTGTGGACCGGGGAACGGATCGGTCCCGCCAGCGGTCCGGTGCTGGCCATCAACGATCAGGACATCGTCTGGCAATTGGCCCGACGGCCGAATTTCTCGACGCTGCTGGAGATGTGGATTTCCAGGACCATAGACGTCGAGGACGGGTCGCTGTTCGATCTCTACGCCTTGCCGTCACAGGGAAAGCTGAGGCTCAAAGCGTTGCCGAAGCTGGCGATCCTGCGCGACCTGCCAGCCGTCCTGTTCTCGCGACGGCAGATGACGAAACGAGCCGATCTGGCCGGGCGCAATCCCTTTGTCAGCGGTTCGAACAAGCAGGCGATCGAACATCACTACGACATTTCGAACGCCTTCTACCGGCTCTTCCTCGATGAGCGCATGGTCTACACCTGTGCCTATTTCACCGATTTCGCCAATGGCATCGACCAGGCGCAGCAGGACAAGCTCGACCATATCTGCCGCAAGCTGAGGCTGAAGCCGGGCGACCGGCTGCTCGACATCGGCTGCGGCTGGGGCGCGATGCTGATCCATGCCGCCAAGCATTATGGCGCCATCGGCCATGGCGTCTCGCTGTCGGAGGAGCAGACCCGTCTGGCGCGCGAGCGCATCAGCGCCGAGGGGCTGGAGGACAAGATCACCATCGACATCAAGTCCTATACCGAGCTCGACGGCAGTTATGACAAGATCTCGTCGATCGGCATGTTCGAGGCCGTCGGCCTCGCCAACCACGCCACCTATTTCTCGACCGTCCACCGGCTGCTGAAGCCGGGTGGCATCTATCTGCACCACGCCATCACAAGGCGCGGCAAGGGCGCCACGCGCAAGACGCTGCGCAAGGGCGCGGAATACAAGGCGCTGATCAAATACATCTTCCCCGGCGGCGAGGTCGACACGATCGGCATGACAACAGGCAATCTCGAGGCGCACGGCTTTCTCGTCGCCGACGTCGAGAATCTGCGTGAGCATTACGCCTGCACATGCAGGCTGTGGGCCGAGCGCCTGCATGCCCGCTTCGACGAGGCGATCGCCGAGGTCGGCGAACCCAAGGCGCGGCTCTGGCTGCTTTACCTGACCGGCTGTTCGATCACTTTCGATCGCGGTTCGGCGCAAATTTTCCAGACCGTCGTCACCAAGCGCGCGCGGGGCCAGAGCGGTCTGCCGCCGACGCGGGCCGATCTGTACCGGTAGTGCGAGACACGCTCGCGCCTTACTCGGCGATGCCAAGCGAGGCGATGTAAGCCGCCGAAGCGGGGATCTTGGACTTGTCCCTGATCTCGATGATGAGGCGCGGATTGCTTTCGAGTTTCGCCAGCGCGGCAAAGACCGAGCGCCATGGAAGCGTGCCTTCGCCGAGGCTCCAGTGACGATCGGCGTAGCCGTCGGCATCCTGCAAATGGATGTGCTGCAGGCGGTTGCCTGCAGCATGCACATAGTAATCTACCGGCGGAGCACCGGTCGAGCCATGGGCATAGTAGGCGTGGCCAGTGTCTATCGAGACGGCAACCGCAGGGGAGTTGAAGCTGTCGGCCAACGCCACGCGAATATGCGGATCCTTGTCCTCAATGTTCTCCAGGACCATCGTGCAGCCGATGTTCTCAGCCCGCCGGACGGCATCGCGCATCGTCAGATGGCAGTACTCGATTATTTTCTCCCGCTCGCCGGGATTGTTGTCGAGATTGTTATAGGACCAGGTCGTGTAGGGGCTGTGAACGACCATATGCGTCGCGCCGATGGCAGCGCAGACCTCGATACCCTGGATGAGACGTTTGCTGACGACACTACGGATATCGGGATCCTGCGAGGCAATGGTGAAGCCCCAGAAAGGCCCGTGAATGCCGAGCCGCCCTTCATGTCCGTCGAGGAGCTTGTTGGCGCGGGCGGCGAGCGGCGCCCAGTCGCCATTGAGGACGTCAGCCTCGGCGAAGCTCTGCAGTTCCAGGTCACGCTGCTTTTCGAACAGCCAGTCGCGATGGATTTCGAGGTCGTCGAGCGTCATGGCAGCGCCAAGAACGGGCAGGGAAGTCATAGGCACTCCGAGGGGTTTGATTTCAAGGTGTCGGGCGGCAAGACGGATCGCGCCGAGGGCTGTATGACGCCGTTTTCTGTCATGCGTATTACACGCTGTGCCAAGCCTCCAGGTGAGATGCAGGCGGCATGCCGCCGCAACGCGGCTCGGCGGGATCTAGACGAAGCGCATCGGCGCGCCGATCTCGACGCGGGCCGGCCGGTCGACCGTGCAATAGACACCGAGATTGTGCGCGTTGTGGCGGACCAGGTTGCGCAGGATACCGGGATCGTGCTCGAAGCCGTCCTGGCCGATGATGGTGAAGCCGCAGCGGCGGCATGGTTCGGAGATGGTCAGCAGCAGGTCGCCGATGGCGAACTTGCGGCCGATCCATTCGGTTTCGGGAAACGAGCCGTCGACCGCCGCCATATCCACGACGATGTTGGGACGGAAGCGGCGCGGGTCGGCGGCGCCATCCGGATGCAGCGCCTTCAGGCGCGCCAGCGAGGCCGTGGTCAAGAGATGGATCGGCGCCTTGGCATAGCGGGCCGCGGTGACCGGACCGGCGTAGGCCGGTGGCGCATTCTCCCGGCCGAACGGCCGGATCGAGGCAGCGAAGCCGAGATAGGCCGATATGGCGCGGTCGCATGCGGCGCCGGGTGCGCCTAGCCAGTCGCCGTCAGGGATGGCGATCTCCAGTTCGCGATCATTGGTCAGCCGGGTGCGGATGCGCGGCACCTTGTGCCATTTCGCCTCGCGGTCGGGCCGCGCGATCTCGTTGTCCGAGGTATCGACGAGGCCGAACATGCGGTCGCCCGCCATGCCCGCCGGTCCGACCACGACGGCGTCCTGACGCTCGCCGGCGAGCGAACTCGCCGGATAGCGCCAGAGCTCAGCAACGGTGCCGACATCATTCATTCCGCTGGTCTCTCTTTGGCCGGGCTTCCCCGCGACCCTGACCAGTCGTTTTCAGCCCTTCTTGTTCTGCCGGTTGGCGATGAGATCGTCAACGACGGCCGGATCGGCGAGTGTCGATGTATCGCCAAGGGCGGCAAAATCATCCTCGGCGATCTTGCGCAGGATGCGGCGCATGATCTTGCCTGAGCGCGTCTTGGGCAGGCCGGGCGAGAACTGGATCTTGTCGGGCGAGGCGATGGCGCCGATCTCCTTGCGGACATGGGCGACGAGCTCCTTGCGCAGCTCCTCGGTCGGCTCCACGCCCTTCATCAAGGTGACATAGCTGTAGATGCCCTGGCCCTTGATGTCGTGGGGATAGCCGACGACGGCGGCCTCGGAGACCTTGTCATGGCTGACCAGCGCCGATTCGACTTCGGCCGTGCCCATGCGATGGCCGGAGACGTTGATGACGTCGTCGACGCGACCGGTGATCCAGTAATAGCCATCGGCATCGCGCCGGCAGCCGTCGCCGGTGAAGTACTTACCCTTGTAGGTGGAGAAATAGGTCTGCACGAAACGGTCATGGTCGCCATAGACGGTGCGCATCTGGCCGGGCCAGGAATCGGTGATGCAGAGATTGCCGTCGGCCGCCCCTTCCAGCACCTTGCCTTCGCCGTCGACCAGCTGCGGCTTGACGCCGAAGAAGGGCCGCGTCGCCGAGCCTGCCTTGAGGTCGGTGGCGCCGGGCAGCGGCGTGATCAGGATGCCGCCGGTCTCGGTCTGCCACCAGGTGTCGACGATCGGCACCTTGCCGTTGCCGACGACGTTGAAATACCACTCCCAGGCCTCTGGATTGATCGGCTCGCCGACCGAGCCGAGCACGCGCAGCGATTTGCGCGAAGTCTTCGTCACCGGATCGTTCCCGGCGCCCATCAGTGCGCGCAGCGCCGTCGGCGCGGTGTAGAAGATGTTGACCTTGTGCTTGTCGATGACTTCCCAGAAGCGCGACTGCGACGGGTAATTCGGCACGCCTTCGAACATCAGAGTGGTGGCGCCGTTGGCGAGGGGGCCATAGACGATGTAGCTGTGGCCGGTGACCCAGCCGACATCGGCGGTACACCAGTAGATATCGCCGTCATGATAGTCGAAGACATATTGGTGCGTCATCGAGGCATAGACGAGATAGCCGGCGGTGGTGTGCAGGACGCCCTTCGGCTTGCCGGTCGAGCCTGAAGTGTAGAGGAGGAACAGCGGATCCTCCGCCTTCATCTTTTCAGGCTTGCACTCGGCCTTCACCGTCGCGACCTCGTCGTGGTACCAGACGTCACGGCCCGGCGCCCAGCCAATCTTGCCGCCGGTGCGGCGCACGACGACGACGTTCTTGACCATCACATGCTGCCTGGCGGCAATGTCGATGGCCTTGTCGGTGTTCTCCTTCAGCGGGATCGGCTTGCCGCCGCGCAGACCTTCATCCGATGTGATGACGAAGGTCGATTCGCAGTCGACGATGCGTCCGGCCAGTGCGTCGGGCGAGAAGCCGCCGAAGACGATCGAATGGATGGCGCCGATGCGCGTGCAGGCGAGCATCGCATAGGCGGCTTCCGGGATCATCGGCATATAGATGGTGACGCGGTCGCCCTTCTTGACGCCGTGCTTCTTCATCACATTGGCGAGCCGGCAGACATGCTCGTAGAGCTCGTTGTAGGTGATCTTCTTGTCGTCGTAGGGGTTGTCGCCTTCCCAGATGATGGCGGTCTGGTCACCGCGCTTCTTCAGGTGACGGTCGATGCAATTGTAGGAAACATTGGTCAGCCCGTCCTCGAACCACTTGATCGAGACCTTGCCGTCGAAGGAGGTGTTCTTGACCTTGCTGTAGGGCTTGAACCAGTCGATGCGCTTGCCGTGCTTGCCCCAGAACTTGTCCGGATTTTTCACGCTGTCGGCGTACCACTTCAGGTAGGTGTCATTGTTGATCAGCGCGTTTTTCTTCCACGCCGGCTGGACGCGGTGCACATGAACCTCGGACATTTCGTTACTTCCTCCCGAACCAAACCGCCGGCTTGACCGCCAACGGGATCGCGGCGACGCGGCCGCGAATTCGCGCGCATTATTAACAGTTACGCGGTGACGGCAATATTAGACGTTGGATTCGCGTGGCGGGATGCCGCAGGTGGCTTCCTGAGTGTCTGTCAGCACTCGCACAGGCTCGCTGCTAACTGCATGTTTTCTCATGTTAAACCCGGTTTCAATGAAGAAAAAATCAATAGACGGTTAATCAACGGCGCGCACAATCAGTTGTGGGAGGACAGGAGAATCAACCTGGGGACCGCAATGCGCGACCATTCCGAAATGGACTTGATGCTCAAGGGCTATGGCTTGACCACGGCCAAGATTCTTTATCACTTCCCCGACCATCCGCATCTGCTGCAGAGCTTCATCTGGCAGGACTACGACCTGGCGCCGAAGTTTCCGGTGCTGATCCGGTTCATCGAATTCTGGAAAGCCAAGCTGGACGGGCCACTGCACTCGGTCGTCTACACGCACCAGAAACTGATCGCGCCAAATGAATGGCGCAAGGTGGATGGCGAGTTCGTGCTGCACTGACGACGTTGCAGACGGTCTGTTTCCATTCTCGTGCGGCGACAGCAAAGCTGCCGTCGGCTATCCTTTCCCGGCGGCGCGGCAAGGCAAGGTGCCCAGGGCGGCGTCCGCGATCGGGAGAACGGACATGACCGCCTTCGACTATGCCGCGCTGCTGCTTCGGGTCAGCGTCGGCGGCCTGTTTCTTGCCCATGCCTATCTGAAATACTTCGTCTTCACGCCCAAGGGCACAACCGACTATTTCCAGTCGCTCGGCGTGCCCGGTTATTTCGGCTTGATCTCCATCGCCGCCGAAACAGCCGGCGGCCTCGGCCTGATCTTCGGCGTGGCCACGCGGCTGGCGGCCATCCTGCTCATTCCCCTCATGCTGGGCACAATCGTGCTCGTTCACGGCAAGAATGGCTTCTGGTTCACCAATGCAGGCGGTGGCTGGGAATATCCGGCGCTTTGGATCGTCTGCCTGATCGTCATCGCCCTGATCGGTAGCGGCCATCCGGCACTTTGGCCGATCTGGGGATAGGGCACTCCGGGGCCCGGGCCGTGCGGTACACGACCCAGGCAAGGAAATGTCAGACCGCCGGCGGGTTCAGCCGAGCAAAGCCTTCCTGCCGCCGATAGGGAAAATACGGGTAGGGTGCGGTGACTTCGCTTGCCGCGTCGAGTTTCTTCACCTGCTCCGGCGTCAGCGACCAGCCGACGGCGCCGAGGTTCTGGCGCAGTTGTTCCTCGTTGCGGGCGCCGATGATGACGGAGGAAACGGTCGGGCGCTGCAACAGCCAGTTGATGGCGATCTGCGGCACGGTCTTGCCGGCCTCCTCGGCCACCGCGTCAAGCGCATCCATCACCCGGTAGAGATGCTCGTCCTCGACCGGCGGGCCAAAGCTTGCCGTGTCATGCAGCCGGCTCTTTTCCGGCAGTGGTTGGCCGCGACGGATCTTTCCGGTCAGGCGGCCCCAGCCGAGCGGGCTCCACACCAGCGCGCCGACGCCCTGGTCGAGGCCGAGCGGCATAAGTTCCCACTCATAGTCGCGGCCAACAAGCGAATAGTAGACCTGATGCGCAGCGTAGCGCGGGTAGCCGTGCTTGTCGGCCTCGGCCAGCGACTTCATCACTTGCCAGCCGGAGAAATTGGAGACGCCGACATAACGCAGCTTGCCGGCGCGTACGAGGTCGTCCAGCGTCGACAGCACCTCCTCGATCGGCGTGCCGGCATCGAAGGCGTGCAGTTGCAACAGGTCGATGTAATCGGTGCCGAGGCGCTTCAGCCCGGCGTCCACCGCCTTGATCAGCCGCGAACGCGAAGAGCCGTAGTCGGCCGGGCCGTCACCCATCGGCAGCGAGGTCTTGGTCGAGATCAGCACGGCATCGCGGCGGCCTTTTAACGCTTCGCCGAGCACCTCTTCGGAAGCGCCGCTCGAATAGACGTCGGCGGTGTCGAACAGATTGACGCCGGCTTCCAGGCAGATGTCGATCAGCCGCCGCGCTTCGACGGCGTCGCTGTTGCCCCAGGCGCCGAACAGCGGGCCGGAGCCGCCAAAGGTTCCCGCGCCAAACGAGAGTGCGGGCACTTTCAGGCCCGAAGTGCCGAGACGTCGATAATCCATTTTCTTACTCCTGGTAGTTTGGAAAGAGATGTCTAAACGATCCGGTTGGCTAACGAGCGTCAGGACCGAACGGAGACAGGCGCGCCGAGCGCATTGCTACGATCGATACGCAGGGCCAATCCCGCCACGCCGAGCGCTGCGACCGGCAGCAAGGCGGCGACCCAGGTGAGTGAACTGAGCCCCATTCCATGGGCGATGACCGCGCCACCAAGCCAGGCACCGGCGGCGTTGCCGAGATTGAAGGCGGCGATGTTGAAGGATGAGGCAAGGCTCTGGCCCGCCCCTTGCGCCTTGTCCAGCACCCACATCTGCAGCGGCGCCACGGTGGCAAAAGCGGCGGCCCCGAGCAGGCCGACATAGATGACGGCCATGACCTGGCTGTGGATGGCAAAGCTCATGGTTGCCAGCACCAGCGCCAGCACAACGAGGCTGCCCAGCACGGCCGGCACCAGCCAGCGGTCGGCGACCTTGCCGCCGGCGAGATTGCCGGCGATGAGTCCGCCACCGAAGACGAGCAGGATCGGCGACACGGCGGCTTCCTTGAAGCCGCTGATCTCGGTCAGCAGCGGGGCGATGTAGGTGAAGACGGCGAAGACGCCGGCATAGCCGAGCACGGTGGTGGCGAGGCCGAGCAGGACGGGCGTACGGCGCAGCACGGCAAGATCGGTGCCCAGATCGCTCTTCTCGGGCGCCTCTTGGCTGCGCGCCACCAGAGCCAGGATGACTGCGAAGGCCGCCAGGCCGACCAGCGTCACTGCCCAGAAGGTGGCGCGCCAGCCAAAGGCCTGGCCGAGCCAGGTGCCTAAGGGTACGCCGAGGATGTTGGCGATGGTGAGCCCGGTGAACATCAGCGCAATCGCCGAGGCCTTCTTGTTGGGCGCGACCAGGCCGGTGGCGACGACCGAGCCGACGCCAAAGAAGGTGCCATGAGCGAAGGCGGTGATGATGCGGGCGCCCATCAGCGTCCAGTAGTCTGGCGCCAGCGCACAGGCGAGATTGCCCAGCGTGAAGATCGCCATCAGCGCCAGAAGCACGGTCTTGCGTGGCCAGTTGGCGGTGGCGATGGTGAGTAAGGGCGCGCCAATGACGACGCCGAGCGCATAGCCCGAAATGAGCTGGCCGGCGGCCGAGATCGAGACGCCGAGATCTTTGCTGACATCGAGCAGCAGACCCATGATGACGAATTCGGTGACACCAATGCCGAAGGCACCGGCAGCGAGGGCATAGAGAGCAAGAGGCATGGCTGTTTCCACTTCCAAGACGGCCCGTTAAGCCGACGAGCGCCTTGTCCAAACCCGCGCCCCGACCCGAAAGATCGTGTCGCCATGCATTGTGAACCAGACTTGCATTGGGCACATTTTCTGTGAAATAGATTCACAGATGGCGAGATCCGACATCAACCGCTCGGGCGAGATCGAAGTTTTTGTCCGCGTCGTCGAGGCGGGCAGTTTTTCCGCCGCCGCGCGTGCGCTGCGCATGACGCCGTCGGCGGTGAGCAAACTGATCGCGCGGCTGGAAGCCCGGCTTGGCGCGCGGCTGGTCAGCCGCTCAACGCGCAAGCTGCAGCTGACGCCTGAGGGGACCGCGTTCTATGAAAGCGGGCTGCGCATCCTGGCCGATATGGCGGCAGCCGAGCGCGAGGCGGCGGCGGGTGCCGCACCGCGTGGGCGGCTGCGCGTCAACACCTATGTGCCGTTCGGGGTGCACCGGCTGATCCCGCTGTTGCCGGGTTTCCTCGAACGCTATCCCGAAATTTCGGTCGATCTGGTGCTGACCGACAGCGTCATCGACCTGATGGCCGAACGCGCCGATGTCGCCATCCGCGCCGGTCCGCTCGGCGAATCACGGCTGGTGGCGCGCAAGCTCGGGCAGAGTCCTGTGGTCATGGTTGCGGCACCCTCCTACCTCGAAACGCATGGCATACCGCTGACGCCGGCCGATCTCGACGGCCACAACCGCATGGGCTTCGGCTTCGTCAGGCATATCGACGGCTGGCCGTTCCGCGACGCGGAGGGCCGCGCCATCGTGATCCCGATCACCGGCAACACGCTGGTCAGCGACGGCGAGGCGATGCGGCTGATGGCGCTGGCCGGAGCGGGCATTGCCCGGCTGGCGTGCTGGCACGTGGCGGCCGATATCGCCGCCGGGCGGCTGGTGGCGCTGCTGGAGGATTTCAATCCGGGCGACGAGGAGGCGACCCACGCCGTCTATGTCGGTCAGGGCCGGCACCTGCCGGCGCGAGTGCGGGCCTTTCTCGATTTCCTGGCCGAGACCGTGCGGCTCTGACGAAATCAAAAGCCGCGCACCGATGGGCACGCGGCTTTCGAGCAAGTTCGATGACGATCAGGCCTTCGGCACGAAGGGGGCAGGGCGCCGGCCAGCCGCCTGGCGCTCCAGCATCCAGCCGGGATATTCGGACGGGAGCGCGCTGGCCTCATCGAGCTTGGCGAGATCGTCCGCGTCGAGCTTCACTTCAGTGGCGGCAAGGTTCTGCTCGAGCTGGTCCACGCGGCTGGCGCCGATGATCACGCTCATCACGAAAGGCTTGGCCAGGACATAGCCGAGCGCCACCGTGGCGACGCTGACATCATGCTTTTTTGCAATCTCGCGCATGACGGCGACGGCCGCCCAGGCGCGGTCCTCATTGACCGGCGGGAAGTTGAAGGACGCGCGGCGGCCCTCGCCATTGCCAGGCGCGCCGGGGCCGTATTTGCCGGAGAGCAGGCCGCCGGCCATCGGCGACCACACCATCAGGCCGAGCTTTTCCTCGTTGATCAGGGGCACGATCTCGCGCTCGAGGTCGCGGCCGGCGATCGAATAATAGGACTGGATGGTCTCGAAGCGGGCGAAGCCCTTGCGGTCGGCGATGCCGAGCGCCTTGGCGATGCGCCACGCCGCCCAGTTCGACACGCCGACATAGCGGACCTTGCCGCTGGCAACGAGATCGTCGAGTCCCCTTAGCGTCTCGTCGATGGGCGTGACGGCGTCGGTGCCGTGCAACTGATAGAGATCGATATGGTCGAGCTGCAGCCGTTCGAGGCCGGCATCGACCGAATCCATGATGTGGCCGCGCGAGGAGCCGCGCTCGTTCGGGCCCTGGCCCTTGGCGCCGTGGACCTTAGTGGCGATGACCACGCTCGACCTGGCGACACCGAGATCCCTAAGCGACTGGCCGAGCAGGCGCTCGGACTGACCGAAGGAGTAGACGTCGGCGGTGTCGAAGAAATTGACCCCGGCGGCTATCGAGCGGCCGACAATCTCATTGACGCCCTTTTGGTCGAGGCTGGCGATCAGGCCCCATTGGGCATTTTCGCCGGCGGCGCCGAAGGTCATGGTGCCGAGGCACAGTTCGGAGACGAACATACCCGTATTTTCAAGCTGGTTATAACGCATGGCGAAGGCTCCAGGAGATTATTTGATGACACAAACCAAATAGGAACGGTGCGTTTCGTTTCCAGTGGTGGTGCAATGGACCTTTTCAAGCTGGACCATCCTCGGGCGACCGTCACGACCGCTGCATTTATGATGGTGGTGTCAGAATTTGTCAGAGATCGATGACCCGGATCATCGTATTTGAGCGACGATTGACCTCCTCGGCGAAGTCGTCATGCCACCCGGGACCGGAAAGAAGATGTTCCGCAAGCGAAGGTTTTGCCCCGATCAGCCGTTCATAGTCCTCAACAGCCAATACGACGGCAACTGGCTTTCCGTGCACGGTAATGGTTTGCGGCCCTCTTTCTCGCAACTGCCTCAACAGCTTCGAGAGATTGCACTTTTCGCTCTGAATATCCCAGTTCATGAGGACTGCTCGCTGAATAGCTTGGCAAGCATATATCAGACGCGGCAGAGGGCCTACCGGCTGCCGAAAATCGCCGAGCCGACGCGGACGCTGGTGGCGCCGAAGGCGATCGCCGTCTCATAGTCGCCGGACATGCCCATCGACAGTTTGGCGACGCCGGCCTCGCGCCCAAGCTTTTCCAGCAGGGCGAAATGCGGGCCGGGGTTCTCGTCCGCCGGCGGGATGCACATCAGGCCTTCGATGGCGAGGCCGTGGACATCGCGGCAGCGGGCGACAAAGGCCACGGCGTCGCGGGGCTCGATGCCGGCCTTCTGCGGCTCGGAACCGGTGTTGACCTGGACATAGAGTTTTGGGGTGCGGCCCTGCCGGGCAACTTCCTTGGCGAGTTCGGCGGCGATCTTGTCGCGGTCGACCGTTTCGATGACGTCGAACAGCGCCACTGCTTCCTTGGCCTTGTTCGATTGCAGCGGACCGATCAAATGCAGTTCGATATCAGCAAAGGCCTGCTTCAGATCAGGCCATTTGCCTTGCGCCTCCTGGACGCGGTTCTCGCCGAAGACGCGCTGGCCGGCCTCGATCACCGGCTGGATGTCGGCGGCGTCAAAGGTCTTGGAGACGGCGACCAGCGTCACCGCGCCGGCTTCGCGGCGGGCCTCCTGCTCGGCGGCGGCGATCTTCGCCTTGACCGCGAAAAACTGCTGAACGGTTTCACCCATATGCAAATCCCGCTGTTTTGACTCGCGTTTTTAGCCGCCGCGATGCCCATATGGTTGACGGGTTTGCCAAACCATGGTGAACACCCGGACCACATTCCCTGAACCGCCGAGCTGTCGCCCGCGGTTCGCGCCTGCTTTTAAGTGAAAAACGTCCCATGGCAACCGAACGATACAACCCGCGTGCGTCAGAGCCCAAATGGCAGAAGGCCTGGGCTGAGAAGAAGCTGTTCGAAGCGCACAATGACGACCCGAAGCCGAAATACTACGTGCTCGAGATGTTTCCCTACCCGTCGGGGCGCATCCATATCGGCCACACCCGCAACTACACGATGGGCGATGTGGTGGCGCGCTACAAGCGGGCCAAGGGCTTCAACGTGCTGCACCCGATGGGCTGGGACGCCTTCGGCATGCCGGCGGAAAACGCGGCTATGCAGAACAAGGTTCACCCCAAGGAATGGACCTACCAGAACATCGCTACCATGCGCGAGCAGCTCAAGGTCATGGGCCTGTCGCTGGACTGGGCGCGCGAATTCGCCACTTGCGATGTCGATTACTACCACCGCCAGCAGATGCTGTTCCTCGATTTCGTCGAGAAGGGGCTGGTGACGCGCAAATCCTCCAAGGTCAACTGGGACCCGGAGGACATGACGGTGCTCGCCAACGAGCAGGTCATCGATGGGCGCGGCTGGCGCTCGGGCGCGCTGGTCGAACAGCGTGAGCTGACGCAGTGGTTCTTCAAGATCACCGATTTTGCGCAGGACCTGCTGGAATCGCTCGACGGCCTCGACGAATGGCCCGAGAAAGTGAAGCTGATGCAGCAGAACTGGATCGGCCGTTCGGAAGGCCTGCTGATCCGTTGGCCTCTGGCCTCGGACATCGCCGGCGAGCATGAGCTGGAAGTCTACACGACGCGGCCCGATACCATTTTCGGCGCCTCCTTCATGGCCGTCGCCGCCGATCACCCGCTGGCCAAAAAAGCCGCCGAGACCAATCCGGAGCTGGCGAAGTTCATCGACGAGGTCCGCCATATGGGCACTTCGGTGGCGGCGCTGGAGACGGCCGAGAAGAAAGGTTTCGACACCGGCATCCGAGTCGTCCATCCCTTTGACGACAACTGGACGCTGCCGGTCTACGTCGCCAACTTCGTGCTGATGGAATACGGCACCGGCGCCATCTTCGGCTGCCCGTCCGGCGACCAGCGCGACCTCGACTTCGCCAACAAATACGGCCTGCCGGTGATCCCCGTGGTGATGCCGGAGGGTGCCGACGCGAAGACCTTCCAGATCACCGAAGAAGCCTATGTCGACGACGGCGTGATGATCAATTCACGCTTCCTCGACGGCATGGAGCCGGACCGCGCCTTCGACGAGGTGGCGAAGCTGTTGGAGCAGAAGACGATCGGCAACCGGCCAATGGCCGAGCGCAAGGTCAATTTCCGCCTGCGCGACTGGGGCATTTCGCGCCAGCGCTACTGGGGCTGCCCGATCCCAATGATCCATTGCGAGGCTTGCGGCGTGGTGCCGGTGCCGAAGGCCGACCTGCCGGTCAAGCTGCCCGATGATGTCGATTTCGACCGGCCGGGCAATCCGCTCGACCGGCATCCGACCTGGCGGCATGTGAAGTGCCCGCAATGCGGTGGGGATGCGCGGCGCGAAACCGACACGATGGATACGTTCGTCGATTCGTCCTGGTATTTCGCCCGCTTCACTGCGCCCTGGGCGCACGAGCCGACCGATCCCAAGGCGGCCAATGAATGGCTACCGGTCGACCAGTATATTGGCGGCATCGAGCATGCGATCCTGCATCTGCTCTATTCGCGCTTCTTCACCCGTGCCATGCGCGAGACCGGCCATGTCGACCTGGCCGAGCCGTTCAAGGGCCTGTTCACGCAAGGCATGGTGGTGCACGAGACCTATCGTGTCGGATCGGCATCGAATGGCCGCTGGCTGGCGCCGACCGAGGTGCGGCTGGAGGGCCTCGACGGCGAACGCCGCGCCTTCGACATCGCCACCGGCGAGACCGTTACCATCGGCCCGCTCGAGAAGATGTCGAAGTCGAAGAAGAACACGGTGAGCCCGGAAGACATCACCGATGGCTACGGCGCCGACACGGCGCGCTGGTTCATGCTGTCGGATTCGCCGCCCGAGCGCGACGTCGAATGGACCGATGATGGCGCCGCCGGCGCGCATCGCTTCATGCAGCGCATCTGGCGGCTGGTAGCGACTGCGGCCGAGACGCTGGCCGACGTCAAGCCTGCCGCGGCTGACGCCGGTGAGGCGGGAGCGGTCTCGAAGGCCACGCATAAGATCCTGAAGGCCGTCGGCGAGGACATCGAGAAGCTCGGCTTCAACCGTGCCATCGCCCGCATCTATGAACTGGCCAACGTGCTGACCACGCCGCTCAACGCGGTGGCGGAAGGCAAGGCCGATGCGGCACTCAAAGGCGCCTGCCGCCAGGCGGTGGAGATCCTGGTGCATCTGGTCGCACCGGTCATGCCGCATCTGGCCGAAGAGTGCTGGGAGACGCTCGGCGGCACCGATCTGGTCGCCGAACGGCAGTGGCCGGTCTTCGATCCGGCACTGGTCGTCGACAACGAAGTGACCTATCCGGTTCAGGTCAACGGCAAGAAGCGGGGGGATTTGACAATTGCCCGCGACGCGGACCAAGGTGCGGTCGAAAAAGCGGTATTGGCTCTCGACTTCGTGCAGAAAGCGCTCGAAGGTAAGGCTCCGCGCAAGGTGATCATCGTGCCGCAGAGGATCGTCAATGTCGTTGCCTGATCGGGAAAAGACAGAGCGGAGCCGTTTGCTGCGCCGCATCGCGGTTGCCGGCCTGATCGGCTCGCTTGCGCTGGTTTCGGCCTGCACGGTGCGGCCGCTCTATTCCAATGCGCCGCTGTCGCCCGGCTCGAGCACTACAGCCAATTCCGAACTGGCGTCGATCGCCATCAAGCCGGTCAAGACGCGCTATGCCCAGCAGGTGCGCAACAATCTGATCTTCGGCTTCGGGCGCGGCGCCGGCGAACCGGCCTCGCCGGTTTATTCGCTTGATCTCACCGTGACCGAGGCCGTCGAATCCTCGGCCCTCGTTCAGGTCCAAACCGATCAGGACGAGCCGACCGCTGGTTCGGTGACACTGACCGCCAGCTATACGCTGACCGATGCGACAACCGGCGCCGTCGTCACGGTCGGCAAGCGCGCGATCACCTCGTCCTTCGACAGGCCGCGCCAGGAATTCGCCTCGTATCGGGCGCAGATCGATGCCGAAAATCGCGCCGCGCGTGAACTGGCTGAGGCCCTGCAGCTGTCCATCGCCCAGGATCTGGTCCGGCACGGCAAGAAGGCTGGCTAGCGCCGCTTTTCCTTTCACGGAAGAAGCCATCTCGGCCCTGTGCTTGGCCCGCTTTGCGCGGGCCGAGAGCCCCTTCTTTCGACCCTACGCCTGTCGATAAGTGGATGATCGTGGGCGACGATCGCCGGCTCGAATCCGGCTCGTCCCTCATCACTGCGAAAGATACATTTCGGTCGCTCCAACGGTGCTGATGGGAAGCAACTGTTAACCACTCGCTCCCTATTGCTCAGCAGTCGGTTCAGCGTGAGTCTTGAGAATGGAATCCAAGCGTTTTCCTCGGGTCAATTCATTGACAGTTTCGCCCGATAATCCCGAGGGTGAGCGTTTGAACAACAAGGCGGACGGCCAGCGGGCCGGCGCGGCCAGGGCCGGCAATTCCCCACCACCTCTCGATCTCGGCGGCAATGAAAGCCCGGCTTGGCAGGACTACTTTTTCCTGGCGCCCAATGTGCGGTTCACGCGCACGCCGGACTATGAGACCAGCACACGCCAGCCACGCCAGATCGCCTCTGAGCAAGGCGAACCGCATCCGCTGCCGGCGCGACAAGCAGTCGCACAGTCTGCTGCGGCCGCGACGTCCTCCGCAGTCTCCTCCCCGTCACTGTCGGCGACGATGAAACGCCGGAATTCCGCCTTGGAGGCCGCTCGGCCGCCCGCCAGCAACGGAGCAGTGATGCAAGAAAGGCGGGCAGCGCCGGCTGCGGCATCCGTTCCGCCAAGGCATGTTGGCGAAAATGTACGGGCTGCTGCGCCGGCGGGTGCGAGGACAGCGGTGACGGCACGTGCATCCGCACCGGCATCGTCTGCCCAGGCAATGGCGGCGCCGGCCAAAACACCAGGCCGCGAAACCGTACGCTGGCCCTATCTGTCCAATCACGTCTTCTTCGAACTCATGGCGCCTTACATGATCGAGAGCCCGTTACCGGCGCCGCGGGCGGTTCCGGCTTCGCGGCCGGCAGCGCCGGTCGTCTCCCCACGGGTCGACATCCGCTCCGCCACGGCCGATCCGACCGCGCTGTTCCGGATCATCGAATGCCTTCCAGGCCAGCAGACTCCGTCGACCGTGCCGGAAGTCCGCCCGGCCAACTCGAACCAAGCCGTGGTTCAACCGGCAGCGAGCAGCGCACCGCAACGGACCCGGGTGAAGGTTGCAATTCCGTCTGCTGCCAGCAACGGCGTTCCGCCACAGGTCGCGCAGGGCGTGGAGGAGGCCGTGCAGACTCCAGCCCTGCGCGTGTCTGCGCCGCTGCCCTTGGTCGGCAAGATCGTGCCGGCCACGACAGGCGATGCGTATGAACTTCCCTCGGAAGAGCTGCTGCAGCAGCCGCCGGAAGGGCAGGGTTTTTACATGTCGCAGGAGAGGCTCGAGCAGAATGCCGATCTTCTCGAAAGCGTGCTCGAGGATTTCGGTGTCCGCGGCGAGATCATCCACGTTCGCCCAGGTCCTGTCGTCACCCTCTACGAGTTCGAGCCGGCGCCGGGCGTCAAATCGTCCCGCGTCATCGGCCTCGCCGACGACATCGCCCGCTCCATGTCGGCGATCTCGGCACGCGTCGCCGTCGTGCCCGGACGCAACGTCATCGGCATCGAGCTTCCCAACGAGACCCGCGAGACCGTCTATTTCCGCGAACTGATCGAATCGCAAGGCTTCCGCAATACCAGCTGCAAGCTGGCGCTTTGCCTGGGCAAGACCATCGGCGGCGAGCCTGTCATCGCCGAACTGGCGAAGATGCCGCATCTGCTCGTCGCCGGCACCACCGGCTCCGGCAAGTCGGTTGCCATCAACACCATGATCCTGTCGCTGCTCTACCGGCTGAAGCCGGAAGAGTGCCGGCTGATCATGGTCGATCCCAAGATGCTCGAGCTCTCCGTCTATGACGGCATCCCGCATCTTCTGACCCCCGTCGTCACCGATCCCAAAAAGGCGGTCACCGCGCTCAAATGGGCGGTGCGCGAGATGGAGGACCGCTATCGCAAGATGGCGCGGCTCGGCGTGCGTAACATCGACGGCTACAATGAGCGCGCCGCCCAAGCCCGCGACAAGGGCGAGGCGGTCGTCATGACGGTGCAGGCCGGCTTCGAAAAGGGCACTGGCGAGCCTCTGTTCGAGGAGCAGGAAATCGATCTCGCGCCGATGCCCTACATCGTCGTCATCGTCGACGAGATGGCCGACCTGATGATGGTCGCCGGCAAGGAGATCGAAGGCGCCATCCAGCGCCTGGCGCAGATGGCGCGCGCCGCCGGCATCCACCTGATCATGGCGACGCAGCGACCCTCGGTCGATGTCATCACCGGCACGATCAAGGCCAACTTCCCGACCCGCATCTCCTTCCAGGTCACCTCCAAGATCGACAGCCGCACCATTCTGGGCGAGCAGGGCGCCGAACAGCTGCTTGGCCAGGGCGACATGCTGCACATGATGGGTGGCGGGCGGATTTCGCGCGTGCACGGCCCCTTCGTTTCCGATGCGGAGGTCGAGCATGTCGTGGCGCATCTGAAGGCGCAGGGCCGTCCGGAATATCTGGAAACCGTGACCGCCGACGAGGACGAGGAAGAAATCGAAGACGACCAGGGCGCGGTCTTCGACAAGGGATCCGTTGCCGCCGAAGACAGTGATGCCGCCTATGACGAGGCGGTCAAGGTGGTGGTGCGCGACAAGAAGTGCTCGACATCCTACATCCAGCGCCGCCTCGGCATCGGCTACAACCGCGCCGCATCCCTGGTCGAACGCATGGAGAAGGAAGGGCTGGTCGGCGCGCCTAACCATGTCGGCAAGCGCGAGATCATCATGGGCCGGCGCCCGCCGGTGGCCGCGCCTGATGACGACGGCGCGGATTGATCGGCAGCCTTTTCGGCGATCGAGCTACTTTTACGCGTAATAAAAAAGGCCGGTCGCCCGGCCTTTTTGTTTGGATCTATGCGACCTCAGCCGATCTTCTGGCCGGTCTTGGCCCAGTCTGCAGCGAACTGATCCAGGCCCCTGTCGGTCAGCGGGTGCTTGACCAGCGCCTTCAGCGTCGCCGGCGGTGCGGTCACGACGTCGGCGCCGATCAGGGCCGCCTGCTTGACATGGTTTACCGTGCGCACCGAGGCGACGAGGATCTCGGTCTGGAAATCGTAATTGTCGTAGATCTGCCGGATCTCCTGGATCAGTTCCATGCCGTCCGAGCCGGTGTCGTCGACGCGGCCGACGAAGGGCGAGATGAACGAGGCGCCGGCCTTGGCGGCGAGCAGCGCCTGGTTGGCCGAGAAGCACAGCGTGACGTTGACCATGCGGTTCATCTGGGTGCGGATCGTCTTGCAGGCCTTCAGGCCGTCGAGCGTCAGCGGCACCTTGATGCAGACATTGGGCGCGATCTTGGCCAGCACCTCGGCCTCCGCCATCATGTCCTTGTACTCGGTCGCCACGACTTCGGCCGAGACCGGGCCGGCGACGATATCGCAGATCTGCTTGGTGACGTCGGCGATCTTGCCGCCGGATTTGAGGATCAGCGACGGGTTGGTGGTGACGCCGTCGAGCAGCCCCAGATCGTTGAGCTCACGGATATCCTTGATATCGGCGGTGTCGACAAAAAATTTCATGGTGGGTCTCCTGACGATTTCGTCGTGCTTGGGAAGGCACGTTCAGCGTTGCTCTTTGATCTAGACCAAAGTCGGGGCAAGGTCACGCCTCATGATCGAAGATTCGCCCTTTGTCGCAGCCGCACCGGTGCTGGTGCCGATGCCTGCCGAACGCCCCTACACCTATGCCGTGCCGGCCGGCATGCGCGTGGTGCCGGGCTCGATCGTGCGCGTGCCGCTCGGACCGCGCCAGGTTGCAGGCATCGTCTGGGACGGCGCGGTCGAGAATATCGACGCGAAAAAGCTGCGCCCGATCGAACAGGTTTTCGACTGCCCGCCGATCGACCGCGCCATGCGCCGCTTCGTCGACTGGGTGGCGCAGTACACGCTGTCACCACCCGGAATGGTGGCGCGCATGCTGCTGCGTGCGCCGGAGGCCTTTGACCCGGAACCCTGGATCGAGGGGCTGCAGCGAACGCTCATCGTTCCCGACCGGATGACTGATGCGCGGGCGCGCGTGTTGGAGACGGCCGAGGGTGGGCTGGCCTGGACGCGTTCGGGTCTCGCCCATGCGGCAGGCGTGTCGTCGACGGTGATCGAGGGGCTGAAGGCGCAAGGCGTATTCGAGGCGGTGATGATCCCGCCGCGCTCGGTGGTGGCCGCGCCTGACTCCAGCTACGCCATACCGGACCTGATGCCGGACCAGAGCGACGCGGCGCTGATGCTTCGCGCCAATGTCGCGGCCGGCGTGTTCAATGTCGCGCTGCTCGACGGCGTCACCGGCTCCGGCAAGACCGAGGTCTATTTCGAGGCGGTGGCCGCGGCCCTCGACCAAGGCAAGCAGGTGCTGATCCTGCTGCCCGAAATCGCGCTGACCCACGCTTTTCTCGAACGATTCCAGCAGCGCTTCGGCGCCAAGCCGGGCGAATGGCACTCGGACCTGCCGCCCAGGATGCGCGAAAAAGTCTGGCGACAAGTGGCGGAAGGCACGGTGCGCGTCGTCGCCGGCGCCCGCTCGGCGCTGTTCCTGCCGTTCAAGGAGCTCGGCCTGATCGTCGTCGATGAGGAGCATGACCCGGCCTACAAGCAGGAGGACCGAGTCTTCTACAATGCGCGCGACATGGCGGTGGTGCGCGGCCACATCGGCAGTTTTCCGGTGGTGCTGGCGTCGGCGACACCATCGGTCGAAAGCCGGGTCAATGCGAGCCAAGGCAAATACAACAGAGCCGTTCTCTCCGCCCGTTTCGCCGAGGCCGCACTGCCGCAGTTGAAGTCGATCGACATGCGGCGCGCGCCGCCGGCGCGGGGCGGCTTCCTGTCGCCGGTGCTGCTCGACCATATGCGCAAGACGCTGGAAAGGAAGGAACAGTCGCTGCTATTCCTCAACCGGCGCGGCTATGCGCCGCTGACGCTGTGCCGCGTCTGCGGCCATCGCTTCGGCTGTCCGGTCTGCTCGGCCTGGCTGGTCGAGCATCGCTTTCGCGGCCAGCTGGTCTGCCATCATTGCGGGCACAATGAGCGCCGCCCCGAAGCCTGCCCGGAATGCGGCACGCTCGACCATCTGGTCGCGTGTGGCCCGGGTGTCGAGCGCATCGCTGAGGAGGTCGTCACGCATTTCCCCGATGCGCGCACCATCGTTTTGTCATCCGACCTGATGGGCGGCGTGCGGCGGCTGCGATTGGAACTGGAGGCGATCGCCAATGGCGAGGCCGATATCGTCATCGGCACGCAGCTCGTCGCCAAGGGGCACAATTTTCCCAACATGACGCTGGTCGGCGTCGTCGATGCCGATCTCGGCCTTGCCAATGGCGATCCACGTGCCGCCGAGCGCACCTTCCAATTGCTCAGCCAGGTGACCGGCCGCGCCGGCCGCACCGGCAAGAAGAGCCTTGGGCTGCTGCAGACCTTTCAACCCGACCATCCGGTAATGCGGGCGATCGTCTCCGGCGATGCCGAGGCGTTTTACGAGCGCGAGATCGCCGAGCGCGAGCGGGCGGCCTTGCCGCCGTTCGGCCGTCTGGCCGGCGTCATCATCAGCGCAGTGACGCGGGCTGAGGCCGAGGGCCATGCACGCGGCCTGCGCCGCGCCGCGCCCGAGGCGTCAGACCTGTTCGTGCTGGGTCCGGCGGAAGCGCCGCTGTCCCTGCTCGGCGGCCGTCACCGTTTCCGCCTGCTGATCCAGGGCGAACGGCGCGCCGACATGCAAGGCTTTATCCGCGCCATGCTGGCGAACGGGCCGAAACAGCGCGGCTCGGTCCGGGTCCAGGTCGATATCGATCCGCAGAGCTTTTTGTAGGGTCGCGATATCGGCGAAACGCTGCAGCGAGAAACGGAAGATCACATGAGAACCCTTGGCCTTCTCGGCGGGATGAGTTGGGAATCGACTGCCATCTACTATCGCTTGCTCAACGAGATCGTGCGCGAGCGCTTGGGCGGGCTGCATTCGGCGAAATTGCTGCTCTGGTCGTTCGACTTCGCCGAGATCGCCGAGCGGCAGCATCACGGCGATTGGGACGGTGCCGGTGTGCTGCTTGTCGACGCGGCGCGCAAACTCCAGGCGGGTGGTGCGGAAGGTCTGCTTCTGTGCACCAACACCATGCACAAGCTGGCCGACCAGGTGCAGGGAGCGGTGTCGATCCCGCTGATCCACATCGCCGATGCCACGGCGGCCGCGGTCAAGCGTGCGGGCTTGCAACGCCCGGCGCTTTTGGCGACGCGCTTCACCATGGAGCAGGATTTCTACAAGGGCCGGCTCGCCGACAAATACGGCCTGTCGCCAGTGGTGCCCGATGCCGCTGGGCGCGACATGGTGCATCGCGTCATCTATGACGAGCTCTGCCAAGGTATCGTCACCGACGCCTCGAAGACGGCTTACATAGAAGAGGCCGAACGCCTGCGCCGGGAAGAGGCCGCCGACAGTATCATCATGGGCTGCACCGAGATCACCATGCTGATCGGACAGGGCGATTTCGAAATTCCGGTCTTCAACACGACGCGCATCCATGCCGAGGCGGCGGTGGAATTCGCTCTCGGTTGATGCGCCTCTCCTAAACTGCCTGATGCCATCTGGCGCGGCTTTTTTCCTCCGCTAGAATGCCCGCAATTTCAAAATACGCATTTCGAGGGGACAGTATGGATTTTGCGCTTCCGTGGCCGACGAGCCAGGGCGAATGGCTGGCCTGGTCGAGCGCCGTCTTCACCGTGCTGCTCGGTCTTTTGTTTTTCCTGGCGCCGGGCCTGGCCTTCCGCATCCTGCGTTTGCAGGCCAAGCCGGAGAAAGCAGCGGCGATCGCCGAGGGGCGCGGCAGGATGTCGGGCTTTTATCTTGGCGTCGGCCTGTGCTGCATCCTCTTGGCGCAGCCACTGGTTTACATGGCGCTCGGCTTCTCCTGGCTGTTCACCGCCTTCGGCCGGCTGCTGTCGATGATGTCGGATGGCGCCAACACACCTTTCAATTGGGTTTCCATTGTGGTGGAATTGGTCCTGGCGGCATTGCCGCTCGCCTTTGCCTTCGGCTTTGTGCCCTGAATCCTTAGCTATTCGGGCGCGCGAGACGGGAGTCTTTTGCCGGATGCGACAATAGTGCCTGAAAACCATGCGGAACGACGCATTGCGGTCTTAAAATGCCTGTGCTAGACGGCAATCGACTTTCGGCCGGGGATAGCGGAAGCCGCGCCTCCGTGCTTGAAAAAATGCAGTAAGGTCAAAGATTTAGCCAGAGTTTTTGCTCGCGCCAACAATCTGCGGCCTGTCAGACAAGAGAAAAGACGGTCCGTGGCTCAATCGTCATCGCCAATCTCAGGTGTTGCAGAACGCTATGCGGGTTCGCTGTTCGAACTCGCGCGGCAGGCAAATTCGGTCGCCAAGGTCGAGGCCGACCTCAACAGTTTCGAAGCCATGCTCGAAGGCAGCGCCGACCTTACCCGCCTGATCAACAGCCCGGTGTTCTCCAGCGAGGACCAGGCCAAGGCTATCGCTGCGATCGCCGACAAGGCCGGGATTGCCGGCCTCGCCGGCAATTTCCTGCGCGTCGTCGCCCAGAACCGGCGGCTGTTCGCCATTCCCGGCATGATCAAGGCGTTCCGTCAGATTGCTGCCGAGGCGCGTGGCGAGGCCACTGCTGATGTCACGTCGGCACATGAGCTGACGGCTGCCCAGCAAACAGAACTGAAGGCCGCGCTGAAAAGCGTTGCCGGCAAGGATGTGGCCATCTCCGTCACCGTCGATCCGTCGCTGCTCGGCGGGCTGGTGGTCAAGATGGGCTCGCGCCAGATCGATACGTCGCTCAAAACCAAACTCAATTCGCTCAAGCTTGCACTGAAAGAGGTCGGCTGATGGACATCCGCGCCGCGGAAATTTCCGCAATTCTGAAAGACCAGATCAAGAATTTCGGCAAGGAGGCCGAGGTCTCCGAAGTTGGACAGGTGCTGTCCGTCGGTGACGGTATCGCCCGCGTCTACGGCCTCGACAATGTCCAGGCCGGCGAGATGGTCGAATTCCCCGGCGGCATCCGCGGCATGGCGCTCAACCTCGAAGCCGACAATGTCGGCGTCGTCATCTTCGGTGCCGACCGCGACATCAAGGAAGGCGACATCGTCAAGCGCACCGGCGCCATCGTCGACGTTCCGGTCGGTCCGGGCCTGCTCGGCCGCGTCGTCGACGCGCTCGGCAACCCGATCGACGGCAAGGGCCCGATCAAGGCGACCGAACGCAAGCGCGTCGACGTCAAGGCGCCCGGCATCATCCCGCGCAAGTCGGTGAACGAGCCGATGTCGACCGGCCTCAAGGCCATCGATGCGCTGATCCCGGTCGGCCGCGGCCAGCGCGAGCTGGTCATCGGCGACCGCCAGACCGGCAAGACCGCCATCATCCTCGACACCATGCTCAACCAGAAGTCGGTGCACGACAACGGTCCCGAGAAGGAAAAGCTGTACTGCGTTTATGTCGCCGTCGGTCAGAAGCGCTCGACCGTCGCGCAGTTCGTCAAGGTGCTGGAAGAGCGCGGCGCGCTCGAATATTCGATCATCGTCGCCGCAACCGCCTCCGACCCGGCGCCGATGCAGTTCCTGGCGCCGTTCGCCGGCGCTACCATGGGCGAATATTTCCGCGACAACGGCATGCACGCGCTGATCAGCTACGACGATCTGTCGAAGCAGGCTGTCGCGTATCGCCAGATGTCGCTGCTGCTGCGCCGCCCGCCGGGCCGCGAAGCCTATCCTGGCGACGTTTTCTACCTGCACTCACGCCTGCTCGAGCGCGCCGCCAAGCTCAATGACGATCTGGGCGGCGGATCGCTGACCGCTTTGCCGATCATCGAGACGCAGGCCAACGACGTGTCGGCCTATATCCCGACCAACGTGATCTCGATCACCGACGGCCAGATCTTCCTCGAAACCAATCTGTTCTTCCAGGGTATCCGCCCCGCGGTGAACGTTGGCCTGTCGGTGTCGCGCGTCGGTTCGGCCGCGCAGATCAAGGCGATGAAGCAGGTTGCCGGTTCGATCAAGGGCGAGCTCGCGCAGTACCGCGAAATGGCGGCCTTCGCGCAGTTCGGCTCCGATCTCGACGCCGCCACGCAGCGCCTGCTCAATCGCGGATCGCGCCTGACCGAGCTCCTGAAGCAGCCGCAATTCTCGCCGCTGAAGACGGAAGAGCAGGTCGCGGTGATCTTCGCCGGTGTCAATGGCTATCTCGACAAGCTGCCGGTCAACCAGGTCGGCAAGTTCGAGCATGGCCTGCTCAGCCACATGCGTGCGGCCGGCAAGGACGTTCTCGACGCCATCCGCAAGGAAAAGGCACTGTCGGACGATCTGCGCGCCAAGCTGAAGGCCGAGATCGACGCTTTCGCCAAGACCTTCGCCTGAGCGAAGCGACAAGACGGGATCAGGTTTGAAGCATGCCTTCATTAAAAGACCTTCGTAACCGTATCGCCTCGGTCAAGGCGACGCAGAAGATCACCAAGGCGATGCAGATGGTCGCCGCGGCGAAGCTGCGCCGTGCGCAGGAGGCCGCGGAAGCAGCGCGCCCCTATTCGGAGCGCATGGGTTCCGTGCTGGCCAACATCACCCAGGCCATCGGCGGCGGCGGCGATGCCCCGGCGCTGATGACCGGTACCGGCAAGGACAACGTGCATCTGCTGGTCGTCTGCACCGCCGAACGCGGTCTGTGCGGCGGTTTCAATTCGCAGATCGCCCGTCTTGCCCGCGACCACATCCGCCGGCTTTTGGCCGACGGCAAACAGGTCAAGATCATCTGCGTCGGCAAGAAGGGTTTCGACATCCTGCGCCGCGACTATGCATCGATGATCATCGACCGTGTCGATCTGCGTGAGGTCAAGACGCTCCGTTTCGTCAACGCCGATGCCATCGCCAAGAAAGTTATCCACCTGTTCAACGAGGGTGGCTTCGACATCTGCACGCTGTTCTATTCGCAGTTCAAATCGGTGATCAGCCAGATCCCGACCGCGCAGCAGATCATCCCGGCCGGCGTGGCTTCGGCTCCAGCCGAGGCGGTGGATGGCGGCAACGCGGTCTACGAGTATGAACCGGAGCCGGGCGAAATCCTCTCCGACCTCATCCCGCGCAACATCTCCGTGCAGGTTTTCCGTGCGCTGCTCGAAAACGCCGCCGGTGAAATGGGCGCCAAGATGAGCGCCATGGACAATGCGACGCGCAACGCCGGCGAGATGATCAACAAGCTGTCGATCACCTACAACCGCCAGCGGCAGGCGCAGATCACCAAGGAACTGATCGAAATCATTTCGGGCGCCGAAGCGCTCTAGGCGCGGTCCGCGGGTCATCGACCCGCGACCGGACCGCGTGAGAAACAAAGGACGAAAAAGGGTAAAGACGATGGCGAAAGCAGCGACCCCCAAGACGGCGGCCCCCAAGGCCGCAGCCGCGAAGACCGCAGCCCCCGCGAAGGCGAAGGCTCCGGCAGCGGCCGCGAAGGCAGCTCCGGCAAAGACGGCGGCAGCGCCGGCCAAGGCCGCGGCCGCCAAGACTTCGGCTGTTGCCGCCAAGGCAACCGGCGTTGTCGGCAAGGTCCGCCAGGTCATCGGCGCCGTCGTCGACGTGCAGTTCGGCGATCACCTGCCGGCGATCCTCAACGCGCTCGAGACGACCAATGTCGGCAACCGCCTGGTGCTCGAAGTGGCCCAGCATCTCGGTGAAAACACCGTGCGCTGCATCGCCATGGACTCGACCGAAGGTCTGGTGCGCGGCCAGGAAGTGCGCGACACCGGCGCGCCGATCACCGTTCCGGTCGGCCCGGGCATGCTCGGCCGCATCATCAACGTCATCGGAGAGCCGGTCGACGAAGAAGGCCCGGTCGATGCGACCGAAATGCGCTCGATCCATCAGCCGGCTCCGACCTATGTCGAGCAGTCGACGGAAGCCCAGATCCTGATCACCGGCATCAAGGTGCTCGACCTGCTGGCGCCTTACGCCAAGGGCGGCAAGATCGGCCTGTTCGGCGGCGCCGGCGTCGGCAAGACCGTGCTGATCCAGGAGCTGATCAACAACATCGCCAAGGCTCATGGTGGTTATTCGGTGTTCGCCGGCGTCGGTGAGCGCACCCGCGAGGGCAACGATCTCTATCACGAGTTCATCGAATCCGGCGTCAACAAGAAGGGCGGCGGCGAAGGCTCCAAGGCGGCGCTTGTGTACGGCCAGATGAACGAGCCGCCGGGCGCGCGCGCCCGCGTCGGCCTGACCGGCCTGACCGTTGCGGAGTATTTCCGCGACCAGGGCCAGGACGTGCTGTTCTTCGTCGACAACATCTTCCGCTTCACGCAGGCGGGTTCGGAAGTGTCGGCTCTGCTCGGCCGTATCCCGTCGGCCGTCGGCTATCAGCCGACGCTCGCCACCGACATGGGCGCGCTGCAGGAACGCATCACCACCACCACCAAGGGTTCGATTACCTCGGTGCAGGCCATCTACGTGCCGGCCGACGACTTGACCGATCCGGCGCCGGCGACCTCGTTCGCTCACCTTGACGCGACGACGACGCTCAACCGCGCCATCGCTGAAAAGGGCATCTACCCGGCCGTGGATCCGCTGGATTCGACCTCGCGCATGCTCGACCCGCTGGTCGTCGGCGACGAGCATTACGGCGTTGCCCGCCAGGTGCAGTCGATCCTCCAGCGCTACAAGTCGCTGCAGGACATCATCGCCATCCTGGGCATGGACGAGCTGTCGGAAGAGGACAAGCAGACCGTGGCGCGCGCCCGCAAGATCGAGCGTTTCCTGTCGCAGCCGTTCTTCGTCGCCGAAGTGTTCACCGGCGCGCCGGGCAAGCTGGTCGACCTCGCCGACACCATCAAGGGCTTCAAGGGCCTCTGCAACGGCGACTACGATCACTTGCCGGAAGCGGCCTTCTACATGGTCGGCGGCATCGAGGAAGCGGTCGAAAAGGCACAGCGCCTGGCGGCTGAAGCGGCTTAATACCCATTCGGCAGCGCGGTTCAGCTGCGCTGCTTTCGATCCAAGCGTTTGTGAGACACCATGGCTGAAGCTTTCAAGTTCGAACTGGTCTCGCCGGAACGCCTGCTGGTTTCCGAGCAGGTCGAATCCGTCGTCATTCCGGGTGCCGAAGGCGAGATGACCGTGATGGCGCATCACGCGCCGGTCATGACCACGATCAAGCCGGGTGTCGTCACGGTGAAGACCGCGTCGGGCGGCGAAGAACGCTATGTCGTGTTCGGCGGTTTCGCCGACATCGTCCCGGCCGGCTGCACGCTGCTGGCGGAATCGGCTGTCGCGGTCAAGGATGTCGACCGCGCCGATCTCGCCCGCCGCATCCAGGAAGCCAAGGAAGATGCCACTGATGCCAAAGACGACCAGGCGCGCAGCAAGGCGGAGCAGTTCCTTAGCCAGCTCACCACGCTGGAAGGCGCGCTTCTGCCGGCTTGAAATTCGGCCTAGATGACTTGATGAAAAGCGGGGCCTTGCCTCGCTTTTTGTTTGTCGGACAGTTCGGCTGGTTTGGCGTGGGGACAGCCGATGGCGCAGGAAACAGATCAACGAGAAACGGCTTCCAGGTCTAGGTGGTCGACGGCGCTGGTGTCGGCCTTTGGCGGCCCATTCGGTGGGTTTCTGTGGATTGGCGCTGGCAGGCTGGCGCTCGCCTGCCTGGTGGCAGTCAGCGTCCTCAGTCTCGTGATCATCTACATCGGTTTTCCGGTTTTACCCGGCGTCGATCTTGCCTGGCTGGCCAACCTTTCAAGCATCGGCTTGATGATCCTGTGGGTGGCGCTCGTCGTGCCCTTCACATCCCGGTTCAAGCCGAACAAATGGTATGCGCACGGGTTTTGGGTGCTGGTGCTGGTCTTTTTCTCCTCACCCGTGCCCGCAATGGTGATCCGTTCGTTTCTGTTCCAGCTGTTTTCGATTCCGTCCGGCAGCATGGTGCCGACATTGCAGGAGGGCGACCATCTCTTCGTCTCCAAATTCGCTTACGGCTACAGCCGTTACAGCGTGCCGTTCGATCTGCTGCCGATAGAAGGGCGCATACTCGGCGCGGAACCCAAGCGAGGGGATGTCGTGGTGTTCAGATTCCCGCCAGACCCCAGCGTGGATTACATCCAGCGGATCGTCGGTCTTCCCGGCGACAGGATTCAGATCGTCGACGGCGTGCTTCACATCAACGATGTGGCCGTCGGCCTCGAGGATGCCGGCACGTTCTCGTATGAGCAGAGGTCAGCCAAGCTTCAACGGGAGACCCTGCCGGGGGGCATCAGCCATTTCGTTCTCAACCTGACGGACAACTCGATTGGTGACAATACGCGCGTGTTCGAGGTGCCGGAAGGCCATTATTTCGTGCTGGGCGACAACAGAGACAATGCCTCCGACAGCCGGTTCACGGTAGGCTTCGTTCCCTACGAAAACCTCGTCGGCAAGGCCGTGCGATTGTTCTGGAATTCGCAAGGCACGGATTACGCGTCCCGGCAGACGTTGGACAGTTCGGCTGCCAGATAGGCCCAAACCACATTGGGTCCGACTCGACTACTCGCTTCCTATGCCAAGCGCGGCGAAGGCCAGGGCCGGGCCATCCCTTCGCAGGTGAACGAGATGGACCGCCACAAGTTCGATCAGCGTCTGGCGCTCGGCATGATCCTTGGCGAAGCCGGCCAAGTCGAACACCGCCGTGACCGTTTCGTTCGCCGGTAGCTGTTGGCTCAAAAGCGCCGTGAGCGCGGCATCGAGCGGATCGGTGAAATGGTTTTCGGGCAAGGTGTTTCCGCGCGCGGCGCAGGCGGCGATCCAGGCGGCAACCACCAGCGTGAGATGGACCATCTCAGTGCCGGCCTCGAGGCACTCGATGGCGGATGCGATGATGCGCTGTGGCAGTTTCTGGCTGCCGTCATTGGCGATCTGGGCGGTGCGGTGGGCGAGCGCAGTGTTGGAGAAACGCTCGGTAAGCTCGGCTGTGTAGGCTGATGTATCGAGCCCGGCATCCTCCGGCAAAGTCGGAATGGCTTCCGCCCACAATGCATCGACGAATTGTCGGATCGCCGGGTCGGCGAAAGCGCGGTCGACCGTGGCGTGGCCGCTGAGCAGGCCGAGATAGGCGATGGCCGAATGCGATCCGTTGAGAAGTCTCAGCTTCATGTCCTCGAAGGGCCCGACATCGCGGACCATGGTGACGCCGAATCTTTCCCAGGCCGGCCTGCCTCCCGGAAAATTGTACTCGACCACCCATTGGCAGAACGGCTCTGTCATCACAGGCCAGGCATCCTCGACGCCGAGTTCGACAGCAATCCGCTCCCGATCGGCATCGGTCGTTGCCGGCACGATGCGGTCGACCATGCTCGACGGAAAAGCGACGTGATCAGCAATGTGGTTGGCGAGGTTAGCATCGCCCGTTGAGCCGAGCCCGGCATCGCGCAACGCGGCGAATTCGGTCAGCAGCCGGTGCAGTGTGGCGCCATTGGCTGGCAGGTTGTCGCAACACAGCACGGTAAAGGGCGGTGTTCCCGCGGCCAGCCTTCGGGCAAGCGCTTCGGTCAGAAAACCATGCGCGGTCTTTGGCGCCTGCGGATTGGCCAGATCGTGGATGATGTCGGGATGGGTGGCGTCCAGTCCGCCGCCCGCGGCCCTGAGATAGGCCTTCTCGGTGATGGTCAGCGTAACGATGCGGGTGCGCGGATCGGTCAGCGCGGCCAGCACCGCACCGGGGTCTTCCGGCGCCACCAGCAGCGACTGGATCGAGCCGATGACGCGCAGCTCCTCCTCGCCACTGCTGCGGATCGCCAGCGTGTAGAGCCCGTCCTGCGGCGCCAGCGCGTCGCGTGTGTCGGCGCTGCGCAAGGAGACGCCGACGATGCCCCAGTCCGTTTCGCCCGCCGCCAGGCAGTCGTCGACATAAGCGGCCTGATGGGCGCGATGAAAGGCACCGACGCCGAGATGCACGATGCCCGATACAACCTTGTCGCGGTCATATGCGGGGATTTTGGTCCCCTCGGGCAGCTTTTGTAGCGTGGCGTCGGACAGATGGCTTCTGGTCATCACGATACCGGGGCTGAGGGCTTGGGAAGCGGCGGATGACAGGCGGCGTAACACCTGTTTGCGCTTGCCGCAAGGATGCCGCTTTGCCAGCACACATTGACATCGCTTTAACCCGAACGTACCGATATCCAGATTGGAAGGAGCCGCTTTTCCCATGGTCGCGTTGACCGATCCGGACCTGCTGTTCCCGTCCGAAGCGCATTCGCGCTCGCTTGCCCGCGACCTCTATGCCGGCATCAAGAACCTGCCCATCGTCAGCCCGCACGGCCACACCGATCCGCGCTGGTATGCGCTCAACGAACCGTTTCCGGATCCGGCGCAACTGCTCATCGTGCCCGACCACTACATCTTCCGCATGCTGTCCAGCCAGGGTGTCCGCCTGGAGGATCTCGGCATTGCTGCTCTCGATGGGTCACCAGTCGAGGCCGACGGCAGGACCATCTGGCGGCGTTTTGCCGAAAATTATTTCCTCTTCCGCGGCACGCCGACCCGGTTGTGGCTCGACCATGTGCTTGCGCATCTGTTCGGTATCGACGAGCCATTGAGTGCCGAGACGGCCGATCGCCACTACGACACGATCGCGACGCTGCTGCAGTGGGAGAATTTCCGGCCGCGCGCCTTGTTCGAGCGCTTCAATATCGAGGTCATCGCGACGACGGAAGGCGCGCTCGACGATCTCAAATGGCACAAGATGATCCGCGACAGCGGCTGGGAGGGCCGCGTTATCACGGCCTATCGGCCGGACGCGGTCGTCGATCCCGATTTCGAAGGTTTTTCAGCCAATCTCGATAGGCTCGGCGAGATAACCGGCTGCGACACCGGCGGCTGGGCCGGCTATCTCGACGCGCATCGCCAGCGGCGCGCCTTCTTCAAGAGTTTTGGCGCGACCTCGTCCGACCATGGCCATCCGACGGCGGAGACCGCCAACCTTTCCGACGCGGCGGCGCAAGAGCTGTTCAACCGTATCCGCCACGGCTCGGAGGACGAGCGCGAGCGAAAGCTGTTCCGCGCCCAGATGCTGACCGAGATGGCCAAGATGAGCCGGGACGACGGGCTCGTGATGCAGATCCATCCTGGCTCCTGGCGCAATCACTCGCCTTCTATTTTCCAGAGATTCGGCCGCGACAAGGGTTTCGATATTCCGACGCGGACCGACTATGTAACGGCGCTGAAGCCGTTGCTCGACTGCGTCGGACTGGAGCGCGACCTGACCGTCATCGCCTTCACGCTCGACGAAACCAGCTATGCGCGCGAACTGGCGCCGTTGGCTGGCGTCTATCCGGCGCTGAAGCTCGGGCCGGCCTGGTGGTTTCATGACAGTCCGGAAGGCATGCGCCGCTTCCGCGAGATGACGACGGAGACGGCCGGCTTCTACAACACTGTCGGCTTCAACGACGACACCCGCGCCTTTCCCTCGATCGCGGCCCGCCACGACGTGGCGCGTCGCGTCGACTGCGCCTTCCTGGCGCGGCTCGTCGCCGAGCACCGGCTGCGCGAAAACGAGGCGCATGAGCTGGCAGGGGAGTTGGCCTATACGCTTGCCAAGAAAGCCTATCGGCTCTGATGCATGCCGACGCGATTGCCGCTGGCCAGCCGTCGACGATGAGGACATGACGATGACAAAGATTTTCGCCCATGCCGGCGAGGGCGACTGGACGCAGACGCCTGACGGCAACAGGCGGCGGGTTCTCCTCTCTACCGATGAGCTGATGCTGGTCGAATTCGGTTTCGACAAGGGCGGTGTCGGTGCCCTGCATTCGCATCCGCATGTCCAGTCAAGCTACGTTGCCGAAGGCCGTTTCGAGGTGACCATCGACGGCCGGACTGAGATTCTCGAGACCGGAGGCAGCTTCATCGTGCCGTCCGGTCTGTTGCATGGTGTCAAGGCGCTGGAAGCCGGGCGGCTGGTGGATAGTTTCACGCCGCACAGGGCCGATTTTCTCACCTGAATGCGCGAGCCGCCGCCGATTTCCCAACCGTTTCCGAAAATGAAAAACCCGCGCCTTCAGGGAAGGCGCGGGTTTATTGCCTGGGCGCTCATGCGCCGCGGTACTCAAAACAACACCGCAGGATCGGAAACCTGCCGGATCATGTTGAATATAAACTTAATGCGCGGAGGTCACGACGATTGGTCAGGTGATCCGTTGAAGCAGGCCGAAGAGCCGCTCGAACGTCTTGCCGTAAGGCGGGCGCAGAAGAGCGCCGGCGCTCAGGCGCGACTGCATGAAAACCGGCTTCTCCTTGCTAAAGGTGCGGAACCCCCATTGCCCGTGATAGGCGCCCATGCCGCTGGCGCCGACACCGCCGAAGGGCTGGTTCTCCTGCACCAGATGCAGCATGCAATCGTTGATGGTGACGCCGCCGGCGACGGTCTCGCGCAGGATGCGCTGGCGGGCGCCGCTGTCGTTGCCGAACCAGTAGAGCGCCAGCGGCCGGTCGGCCTGGTTCACATGGCTGATCGCCTCGTCGATGGTGGCGTATTCGACGATCGGCAGCACCGGGCCGAAAATCTCCTCACGCATCAGCCGCAGGTCCGGTCCGGCGTTGCGGACCAGGGTCGGCAAAAGTTTGCGGCTCGTGGTGCCGAGATCTTCGCCGGCCGGGTTGATTTCGGTGACATCGGCGCCGGCATCGCGGGCTTCCGCAATCATGGCGCGCAGGCGCTGAAAGTGCCGGTCGCTGATGATGGCGGTATAGTCGGGATTGTCGCGGAGCGTTGGGTAGAGCCGCGCCACTGCGGTTGCGAACTTGTCGGCAACCGTAACGGCCTGTCCCTTGGGCACCAGCAGATAGTCCGGCGCGATGCAGGTCTGCCCGGCATTGAGCAGCTTGCCGTAGGCGATGCTGGCTGTTGCCGCATCGAGATCGCAGGAAGGGTCGAAGATCGCCGGCGATTTGCCGCCGAGCTCGAGCGTAACCGGGGTCAGGTTGGCGGCAGCGGCGACCGCGACATGGCGACCGACCGCGGTCGAGCCGGTGAACAGCAGATGATCGAACGGCATCGACACGAAGGCCTTGCCGATCTCGGCATCGCCGATGATGACGCTCAACTCGTCGGGCGAAAAATGCTCGCTGGCGAGTTTTGCGAGCAGCTCCGAGAAAGCCGGTGTCAGCTCGGACGGCTTGACCAGCACGCGGTTGCCGGCGGCGAGCGCTGCCGTGACCGGCGCGACGGCGAGCTGGAACGGGTAATTCCATGGCGATACGATACCGACGACACCAAGCGGCTGCGGCAGCAGGCGATTGCGGCCCGGCAGGAACGGCAAGGTGGTGGCGACGCGACGCTCCCGCATCCAGCCTTTCAGATGGGACAGCGTGTGGCGGATGCCGGCGCGCACCACAAACAGCTCGGCAAGGCGCGTCTCGTGTGTCGAGCGGCTGCCGAAGTCGGCATTGATCGCGGCGCAGATCTCCGCCTCATCCTGCTCAGTCAGCGCCAGCAGGCGCTTCAGGCGGTCTTTCCGAACGCTGAGGTCCGGAAAGGCCTGCTTCTCGAAGGCGGTGCGCTGCAAGCGGAATCGTTCGCCGAGGATGTCCTGTCTCACCTGCAGCATCGTGCCTCCCTGGCTCGTCTGGCTGAGCTTACATCCTAGCACGTGAAGGAATCCAGCGGGGGTGCAGGTGTCGCAGGGGAAGGTGAGCCTTCGCCAGGCACGGCCAATCAGTCCTCCGTCAAGATGGCGTACCGTTCCGGTTGTGTTCCGAGAATAGCTGCGCTACTCCAAGGCGTCACGCGGAGAGTCTCTTGATCGGTTTCCACATCCTCTCCAATCCACGCAAAATCGCTTCCAGTCCGGTGTCCGTCTGATGTCGGCGCAGACAGCGAGCCTTCGGGCCGAGGATCCCAAGCGGCGCGTCCTGAAGGACGTGTTCGGCTTCGACGATTTCCGCCCCGGCCAGGCCGATGTCATGGACGCGCTGCTCGGCGGGCGCCATGTGTTGGCCGTGATGCCGACCGGTGCGGGCAAATCGCTCTGCTACCAGGTCCCGGCGCTGGTTCTGGGCGGGCTCACCCTCGTCGTGTCGCCGCTGGTGGCGCTGATGCAGGGCCAGGTTGCCGCCTTGCGGCTGGCGGGCGTTGGCGCCGATACGATCAATTCCTCTATCGACCGCGAGGCCAATGTCGCCGCCTGGCGCCGCGTGGCATCAGGCCAGACGCGGCTGCTTTATCTGGCGCCGGAGCGGCTGATGACCGAGCGTATGCTCGAGGCGCTCTCGAGGCTCGACGTCAGCCTGATCGCCGTCGACGAGGCGCATTGCATCTCGCAATGGGGACCGGCGTTCCGGCCCGAATATGAGGATCTGTCGCGGTTGCGGCACATCTTCCCCAACGTGCCGATCATCGCGGTGACGGCGACGGCGGACGAGAGCACGCGCAGCGACATCGCTACCCGGCTGTTCGCCGAGCAGGTCGAGACGCTGGTGCTGGGTTTCGACCGGCCCAACATCAAGCTGGCGATCGAATCCAAGCAGGACAGCAAGCGGCAATTGCTGTGTTTCATCGAACGCCATGCCGGCAAAAGCGGCATCGTCTACTGCCTGTCGCGCAAGAAGACGGAGGAGATGGCGGCCTTCCTCGAGAAAAATGGCGTCACCGCGCTCGCCTACCATGCCGGCATGAGCAAGGAGGCGCGAGAGGCGAATCAAAACGCTTTCATGACGCTGTCGGGCGTCGTCATGGTGGCGACCATTGCCTTCGGCATGGGCATCGACAAGCCCGACGTCGCCTATGTCTTCCACACCGACATGCCGGGCAGCCTTGAGGCCTATTACCAGGAGATCGGCCGCGCCGGCCGTGACGGGCGCAATGCGGAGGCGCATATGCTCTACGGTCTTGGCGATATCCGCATGCGTCGGCTGTTCATCGATGACGAGGATGCAGCGGTGGAGCACAAGAAGCGCGCGCATCGCCGGCTCGATACGCTGATCGGCTATTGCGAGACGGCACAATGCCGGCGCCAGGTGCTGCTTGGCTATTTCGGCGAGGAAGCCGAGCCTTGCGGCAATTGCGACAATTGCGTCGACCAGGTGCCGCGTGCCGATGGCGCTGCCGAGGCGCGCATCATCCTGGCGGCCGTCGCGCAGAGCGGCGAGCGCTTCGGCGCCGCCCATGTCATCGACATCCTGCTTGGCCATGAGACCGAAAAGATCCTCGCCCGCGGCCACCAAGCGCTCGCCAGCTTCGGCAGCGGCGCGGCGCACAAGAAGGATCTCTGGCTGTCGCTGATCCGGCAACTGGTCGCGAACGGGTTCCTGGAGCCCGATCCGAGCGGCCATGGTGGCCTCGCCATCGCCGAAAAAGGCCACGCGCTTGGCCGTGGCGAGGTACCGTTCCACTACCGTGTCGAGATGCGCAGCCGCGCCTTGCGCAAGATGCGCGCGGCCGAGGGTTCGGGTGCCGAAGGCGTCGATGCTTCGCTGCTGGCGACGCTCAAGACACTTCGCCTGCGTCTGGCCAAGGAGCGCCAGGTGCCGGCCTATGTGGTGTTTTCCGACCGCACGCTGATCGACATGGCCGAACGCTGTCCGCGCGACCTCGACGCCTTCGCCAAAGTGAATGGCGTCGGAGGGGCGAAGCTCAAGGAGTTCGGGAAGATTTTTCTGAGCGCCATTGCGGCGCATCAATCCGGCCAATTGAGCTGAAGAAGCGTTTCACGGTTCACGTCACTTGTTGAAATTCGCGATGAACTGCCCGAATTGCTGAGTGGAGGGGCGCGCGAACATCTCCTTTGGTTCACCCAGGCAATCCACCTCGCCCTTGTGAAGGAACATCACTTTGCTCGATACGTCGCGGGCAAAACTCATTTCGTGCGTTACCACCAGCATGGTGCGCCCTTCCTCCGCCAGCGAGCGCATGACCCGCAGCACCTCGCCGACCAGTTCTGGATCGAGAGCGGATGTCGGCTCGTCAAACAGCATCACCTTGGGGTTCATCGCCAGCGCTCGCGCGATCGCGGCGCGCTGTTGCTGGCCGCCCGACATGTGAGGGGGATAGTAGTTGCGACGCTCCCATATCCCCACGCGCTTCAGCAATGCCTCGGCCTGCTCCAGGCACTCCGCCCGGGGACGCTTCAGCACATGCGTCGGGGCCGCGACCAGGTTCTCGAGTACGGTCATGTGCGACCAGAGGTTGAAGCTCTGGAACACCATGGCGAGGTTGGCGCGGATTCGCTCCACCTGACGGATATCGGCCGGCACCTGATTGCCGTCCCGTCCCGGCTTCATCTTGATAAGTTCACCATCCACACGCACTTCGCCGGAGTCCGGGGTCTCCAGCAGATTGATACAGCGCAACAAGGTGCTTTTGCCCGAACCGGACGAGCCGAGGATGGAAATGACGTCGCCCTTGTGGGCCTCGAGCGAGATGCCCTTGAGCACCTCGTGATTGCCAAAGCACTTGCGCATATCCTTGACGCTGATGGCTGGCGCCTCGTCGGAGGACGGTTCCGCACTCGCGGCCGCGGCAAGACTTGCCGACATCACAACACCTCCGGGACTGGCTTGATCTGCTGGGACTGATCGGGCGCGGGGCGCAGATGCGGTGAAAGCCGGTATTCGACCCAGGCAAACAGTCGCGCGATCGACAGGTTGAGCAGCAGATAGATGACACCGGCGCAAGTCAGCACCTCGATCGGCCGGAACGTGTCGTGCTGAATCTTCTGTGCCGTTCCCATCATTTCCATGATCGTGACCACGGAAGCGAGCGCGGTCGCCTTCGTCATCAGGATGATCTCGGTCGAATAGGCCGGCAAGGCCAGCCGCAGCGCGATGGGCAACGTCACGATGCGGAACCGTGTAAACGCGGACATGCCGAAGGCCTTGGCCGCCTCGATCTGCCCGACCGGCACGGCCCGGAGTGCGCCGCGGAAAATCTCGCTCTCATAGGCGGCGGTGTTCAAGGCCATCGCGACGATCGTACAATACATGGGATCGCGCAGGATCGGCCACAGGATCGGGCTGTGGCGCACAAAATCGAACTGGGAAAGTCCGAAATAGATCAGATAGAGCTGCACCAGCAGCGGCGACCCACGGAAGACGAAGACATAGGCGCGGGTGAAATACTCGCCGGATTTGGAGCCCGAGGCCCGCAGCCACGTCAGGCCGGTGGCGATGATCAGGCCGAAGGCTATGCCGAAGAACCAGATTTCAAGCGTCAGCGGCAGTGCCTTCAGCACGCTCCACATGGTCGAAAGGTAGAAGTCGTAATCCACCGCCACCTCTTACTTCGGACGCAGAAAGCTGCGGGAGGTGTAGCGCTCGGCCTTGTCGAAGATCGGCGTCGAGATCGACGTCATCACGAGGTAGAGGATGCCGGCGACCGTGTAGAAAAGCAGCGAATGGTGTGTTGAACGCGCGGCCTTGTTCGCCGTCAGCATAAGCTCGGCGACGCCGGTGACCGAGATCAAAGCCGAATCCTTGATGGTCAGCTGCCACACATTGCCCAGCCCCGGCACCGCCAGGCGCAGCACCTGAGGCATGATCACGAGGCGAAAACGCAGGAAGGCCGACATGCCGTAGGCGCGCGCCGCTTCCAGCTCGCCGCGCTGGATAGCCAGAAACGAGCCTCGGAAGACCTCGGCCTGATAGGCGCCGGAAATGATGCCGACCGCGAGTACGCCGCCGAGGAAGCTCGGCATGTTCAAAATGTCGGTCGAACCGATCGATCCCGTGGACCTCGCCACGCCTGTCAGGATCTGCGTGCCGCCATAGTAGAAAAGGTAGATGATCAAAAGCTCCGGCTCACCGCGGAATACGGTCGTGTAGCTCTCGCCGATAAATCTCAGTCCGACGCGATGCGAAAGCTTGGCCGCCGCCACGAGCGATCCCAGCATGGCGCCGATCATCATCGAAACGACGGTAACCGCCAGGGTCCAGCCAATGCCCCAGAGCAGCTGCAAGCCCCAGCCGGCTGCCAACAGCTCATAGGCCGTCGACAGTTGATCCTTGAGACTGTTGAGAAACTCCACCTACGCCTCCCCGGGCGTCGAGATGATGCGTCGACGGGTCGCCTTGCTTCGGTGCTTGTCGTTTTCCCGAAACCACCAGGCACTTTCGGGCGACATGCACTCAATGCAAAAAGGGAGCAGCCTTGGCTGCTCCCTTCGCGACATTACTTGGTGATGTCGATCTTGAACCACTGCATCGAGTATTTCGACACCGAGCCGTCATCGAGAGCGGCCTTGAGCGCCTTGTTGTAGATATCCTGCAGGTCCTTGTCGGTCTTGCGGAAGGCGGCACCGATGCCTGGCCCGAGAATCGGGCCGCCCTTGAACTGCGGCCCGACGAATTCCAGGTCCTTGGCGTCGGGCTTGGCCAGCGTGCCGAGGAAGTAGGTGGTGTCGGCGAAGGCGACGTCGAGGCGCCCGGCCATCAGGTCGAGATCATGCTCGTCGGTGGTCTTGTATTCATGGACGTTGGCGACATCCTTGAGATATTTGTCGGCAAACGTCGCCTCAGTGGTCGAGACCTGCAGGCCGACATTCTTGCCGGTGAGTTCCTTGCGCAGCGTGTCGAGCGCTGCCTTGGAGTCGGCGTCGTCCTTGGAAAGGTCGATCATCTTGCCGCTGTTGGACAGCTGCGCCAGCGGCCCATTCTTGTCGGCAAGGAAAGCCACCGGCGATGAGGCATAGGGGATCGAGAAGTCGATGGTCTTCAGGCGTTCATCGGTGATCGACATGCCGTCCATGACGATGTCGAACTTGCCGGCGGTCAGGCCGGGAATAACGCCGTCCCAGTCCTGAGCCTGGATCTTGCATTCGAGCTTCGCGCGGGCGCAGACGTCGTTGAGGATGTCCACCTCGAAGCCGACGATCTTGCCGCTGGCATCGGTCTGGTTCCACGGGGCGTAGGAGCCCTCCATGGCAACCGTCACGGTCTTCCAGTCCTTGGCCAACGCCGGTGTAGAACAGGTCAGCGCTAGTGCGGCAAGCGCAATCCAACGTGATGATGTCACGGCACTTTCTCCCATTTTTGTTCTTGGAACCCTCAGATACCAATTGCTTAGCCCAGCCCCAATTCCCCGACAAGTGTTGTTTTCTGCTGCATGGAGCTGCTCCTCGTAACGTGAACCGATGGACGCAAGGACGAGGGGCATATGCTGTTTGGCCGCGGCCCTACTTGCCAACCCGGCAAAGGATCATGCCGGCGTGATGCAGCACGCCGTCGATGAAGTCGCCGTCGGCGGTAAAGCCCGTGTCGTCCCAATATTCGATATGGTTGCCGGTCACGACATAGCGCCCGAGATAGGCGCGCTCGCGTTCGCCCCGGGCCTCGACATAGCGGCCATTGGCCAGGAGTTCGTGGCGGATGTTGCGGTCGGCGGTAACCCACATGCCGACATAGGGATGGGTCTGGTTGGTCATCTGGTCCTCTGTGTTTGCGGAGCCTATGAGCGTCATCAAGAGCGACGCGACGATGGTCGCTCCATGCATCAGTGCGCGGCCCGCGTCGGACGCACGACGATCTCGCTGACGTCGACATCCTCCGGCTGCTCGATGGCAAAGCGCACGGCACGGCCGATCGCATCTGGTTGCAGCGCGATCGCGCGGCAGGTCCATGGCCTCGGCGGCAATGTTGTCGGTGATCGTGTCAGCCAGTTCGCTGTCAACCACGCGGGGATGGATACAGGTGACGCGAATGTCGTTCCGCTCCTGCCGCAGGCCATCGGAGATCGCCCGCACCGCATATTTGGTGGCGCAGTAGACGGCGGCTGTCGGCGACACCGTCAGCGCCCCCACGGATGCCATGTTGATGATGTGGCCGGCTCCGCGCGCCGTCATCTGCGGCAGCACGGCGGCGATGCCGTGCAGCACGCCCTTGATGTTGACGTCGACCATGCGGTCCCGCTCGTCGACCTTCATCGATGCCATCAGCGACAGCGGCATGATGCCGGCATTGTTGACGATGACGTCGACCTGCCCCCAGGCCTGGCGAGCGGCTTCCGCGAAGGCGGCGACATCGGCCCGGTCGGTCACGTCGAGCCTGCGGGTCATCACTTGCCCGCCCTTCACCCGGATCTCGTCCGCCTGTCGGTGCGGCGTGCGCCCAGCATCAGCCTGGCGCCGGCAGCCCCGAGCTCTCGCGCAACGCCGGAACCGATCCCGCTGGAAGCCCCGGTGATGAGAACGACCTTATCGAGTGCCATTGCAAAAATCCTTTCGTCTTCAATGGGATCAAGATTGCCAGGAATGTATCTTCCGGCCATTGTCGCGATAAGACTTCTAATTGTTGCCACGATGGTAAGCTGAACTAACCGATGGTATCAGATCTCAATATGCTTTCGGTGTTCGCGCTCGTCGCCGAGGAACGCAGTTTCCGGGCGGCGGGCGAACGGCTTGGCGTCAGCCGCTCGGCCGTCAGCCAGACGATCCGGCGGCTGGAGGAAAACCTCGGCATCGCGCTGATTTCGCGAACGACGCGCAGCGTCAGCCTGACCGAGGCGGGAGAGCAGCTCTACGAAGATGTGGCGCCGGCCATCGCCGACATGCGCTTGGCGCTCAGCCTCACCGAGCAATGGCGCGACCGGCCGCGCGGGCAGTTGCGTCTGGCCGTCTCCTCGATCGCCGAGCGCTTCCTGTCGGGGCCGTTTCTCGCCGGCTTCACCGAGGCCAATCGCGAAATCCAGCTCGACGTCACGGTGACAGACGAGGAATTCGACATCGTTGCCGAAGGCTATGATGCGGGTGTCAGGCTGGGAGAGGTCATCGAACAGGACATGATCGCGGTGCCGGTCGCCGGCGACGAACGGCAGCTGACGGTCTGTTCGCCTTCCTATCGCGACCGCTTCGGCATGCCCGCGCATCCCGCCGACCTCGCCGGGCATCGCTGCATCGGATGGCGGCCTTCACCCAGGGCGGTTCCCTACCGCTGGGAATTCACTGAGAACGGCAAGGATTTCAGCGTCGCCGTCGCGCCTGAAATCACCACCAACGACATGGCACTGATGATCAAGCTGGCCGTGGCCGGTGCCGGCATCACCTTCGGCATGGAAGAGAGTTTTCGGCCCTTCATCGATCGGGGGGAACTGGTTCCGATCCTCGATGACTACTGCGCGCGCTTTGCCGGTTTCTATCTCTATTATCCGAGCCGGCGGAACGCCGTGCCAAAATTGCGCGCGCTGGTTGAGTATTTGAGGCACTGGAAATGATGCGATTCAAGCCGGCGTCGGAGGTCGTTTGTCGACCCGACATAGATATCGCTGTTACGGAACCCTAGGAAATACACGCACCACATGGTCCCCTACGCTACTTCGTAGCTTCGGGCGACACTCCCACGCCCGATTGCGTTTTCGGGTGGCCTGCCACCCGAAGCCCGCAGGGCGTAGAGTGGCGGAGAGGGAGGGATTCGAACCCCCGATGGGCTTGCACCCATGCCGCATTTCGAGTGCGGTGCATTCGACCACTCTGCCACCTCTCCGCGGTCATGGTCGGCCGTTGCCGGCGCGGCGCACTAGATAACGGCTGAACGGGCAGGTTACAAGGCCAAATCCACCGATACTTGGCGCGCTGGACAAGCAGCGGTTTCAAGGCGGTGTTTGCCGCTCATTGGCCCGGCACGGCATAGGCGGCTTTGGCGGTCATCACCGCGATCACCGATTTCTCCAGGGCGCCATACGCCTTGCCGTCGTTCTCGCCGGAAAAGATCACCACGGCGGCATAGCCGGCCTCGTTGACGAAGAAGAACGAGCCACCGGTCTTGGGGTAGTCGGGCATGTGATGGTGCAGCAACCCGTCATGGTAGTACTGGGTGCCGAGCGCGGTATGCTTCATGCAGACGCCGAGAGCGTAGGCCGGCTTGCCTGGGAAGCGCGGGCAGGGCGCCTGGGTCGGCGGCGATTTCTGGCCCTTGGCATAGCCCGCATCGCCCGGCTGCGCGTCTAGCCATTGGCTGGTCACCGGGCCGAGAACCCCGGACTGCTTGTCGAAGGAATAGAGGAACTTTGCGTAATCCTGCGCCGAGATATCCCAGCCGCCATTCGGTGCCCGCGCCACAAGCGTATCGTCAATCACGCCGGCATTGGCCGGCATGCCAAGCCTGGTGAAGACCTTGCCGCAAACTGTGCCATAGGCCTGGTTGCCGAACACCTGTGCGATGTAGCCCAGGATGAGGTAGCCGCTGTCGCTGTAGGAGATCGTGCTGCCGGGCGCGAAATCGAGCATGGTCTGCGTCGCCGTCTTGAACGAGGCGCTGACAGAATGGTCGTTCTTGTCATCGAAAGCGTTTTTCGTCAGGCCAGCGCGATGGGTGAGCAATTCATCGATGGTAATCGCGGTAAAACGGGGATCCTTCGGCGCGTTGGCGCCGTTGTTGCGCTTGAAATAGCCGACAAGCACGCTGTCCAGCGTATCCGTCATTGCCAGGCGCTTATCGTCGACCAGGCCTGCGATGCAGACGCCGGTGATGGCTTTCGACAGGCTGGCGATCGGGTGCCGCTCGGTCGGTTTCCAGCCATGGTCGTAGGAGCCGACAATATTCTGGTGCAGGGCGACGGCAACTTCCGCATCGGAGATGTGATAGGTCTTCATCCATGCCGTGACGGCGCCGTCGACGCTTTCAGCAACGGGGCTCGGCGCCGACAAAGCGGGCTGCCATGCCAGCAGCATCAAACAGAAGCAAAGTCCCGGCCAGCAACGCATCCTCGCCTCCCCCGACGGCAAAACGCTCAGGCCATGTTGACACGCTCGGTCTTCGCCGGCCAATAACAGTCTCGGCAACGGCTGTTTGCCTTGACTCCCACGCAACCTTCGGTTAGGGACAGCGCGCAATCGGCGTGGAGGGTTCTTCCACGCCGCTTGTTTTTTGAACCCGCAGACTGACAAAAAGACGGCCGAACCGCCTCAGGCGGTTCATCAAGGCCGACCGAACAGCGAAAGGCAAAAAATGTTCGCAGTCATTAAAACGGGCGGTAAGCAGTATCGCGTTGCCGCCAACGATCTCCTGAAGATCGAAAAAGTCGAAGCCAATGTCGGCGATATCGTCGAGATCGGCCACGTGCTCGCGCATGGCGAGGGCGAGAATGTCACGTTCGGTGCGCCGTTCGTCGATGGCGCTCTGGTCACCGCCGAAGTCGTCGAGCAGGGCAAGAACCGCACGGTCATCGCTTTCAAGAAGCGCCGCCGTCAGAATTCGCGCCGCAAGATCGGCCATCGCCAGCTTCTGACCACCGTGCGGATCGCCGAGATCCTGCTGGGTGGCGCCAAGCCCGCCAAGAAGGCCGCCGTGAAGGCGGAAGCCAAGGCTGAGGTTGCTGCCGAGGCGACGGCCGATGCCGCGCCGAAGGAGGCGAAGGCCAAGAAGGAAGCTGCCCCCAAGGCAGAAGTGACGGCCGAGACGGCCGCCGCACCGCTGTTCAAGGCGCCGAAGGGCGAGCCAGACGATCTGACCGTGATCAAGGGTATCGGCCCGGTCGCCGCCAAGGATCTCGCCGAGCAGGGCATCATCACCTTCGCGCAGCTCGCCAAGCTGACCGACAAGGATGTCGCCAAGATAGACGAGCACATGCCGTTCAGCGCCGACCAGATCAAGGACTGGCGCGAACAGGCCAAGGAACTGGCGAAGAAGTAATTTTTCCGGCGAAACATCCGCCGGATCGGACTTGAAACGGAACGCGAACGCGTTCATAAAGCCTTTTAGGCGCCTTGCGGCGCAACGGAGTTAGTTAGATGGCACACAAGAAAGCTGGCGGCTCGTCGCGCAACGGTCGCGACTCGCATTCCAAGCGTCTGGGCGTGAAGAAGTTCGGCGGCGAGGCCGTCATCCCGGGCAATATCATCATTCGTCAACGCGGCACGACCTGGCATCCCGGCGTCAATGTCGGCATGGGCACGGACCACACCCTTTTCGCGCTCGAATCCGGCGCCGTGACGTTCAACAAAAAAGCCAACGGCCGAACCTACGTATCGGTCAACCCGATTGCCAAAGCCGCGGAGTAGCCGGTTCCGCACTAGAACACCGGCGCCCATCTCGGGGACCGGTGTCTGGCAAAGCCAGGAAAAGGATCAAGGGAGATGGGTTTCCATCTCCCTTTTTCTTTGCCTGGAGGACTTCAAATGGTTGCCGAAGCGGAAGACTCAGAAGACGAAAGTTACGCGATAGACTGCCCGGTGGTGGTCACCGAGCGGCTGGTGATGCGGGCGCCGCGCGAAAGCGACATCGCGCAACTGGTCGAGCTTGCCGACAACCGTCATGTCGCCGAAATGCTGGCGCGCATGCCGCACCCCTATGGCGAGGCCGAGGCGCGCGCCTTCCTGGCCATGACCAAGTCGCGCCGCGCCGGCATCGTCTATGCGCTGACGCTGGCCGGCACCGACACCTTCGTCGGCTGCGCGGGGCTCAACACCACCGATCGCGGGCTGGAGCTCGGCTACTGGATCGGCGAACCCCACTGGAAGCGCGGCTATGCGACCGAAGCTGCGCACGCGCTGGTCGACCTCGCCTTCCAGAAGACATCGATCCAGGTGCTGCATGCCTCGACGCGGGTCATCAATCCGGCCTCGCGCCGGGTGATCCACAAGTGCGGCTTCCAGTATGCCGGCCAGGGCATGCTGAACTCGATCGTCGCCGGCCAGGTGCCTGTGGAGCGCTACAGGCTCGACAGGAAGACGTGGACCAGCCTGCGGAACTGGATTCATTTTTGATGCATGGCGCCGGTGAAGCCAATGGTTGAGGACAGCAGCGATATTGAATCGGTCGAGATCGTGCCGTTCGCACCGGAGCATATCGAAAGCTTTCATAGCGCGCTCGATGTCGTTTCGCGTGAGCGAAAGTACTTGTCCTTTCTGGAGGCGCCACCGCTGGATCAAGCCAGAAGATTTGTGATGGACCGTGTAGCAAGAGGCGATCCAGGCTATGTAGCAGCTGTTCGTGGCGAGGTTGTCGGCTGGTGCGACATCACTCGCCATGATCGGCCCATACACGCTCATCGCGGCGCGCTTGGGATGGGCATTGTCCCGTCTTATCGGGGGCGTGGCCTTGGACGGAAGCTCATCGATGCAACCGTGGCGCAAGCGCGCAAGGACGGCTTTGTCCGTATCGAGCTTTTCGTACATGCCGACAATGCCCGCGCCATCGCTCTCTATGACAAAGTCGGGTTTGTCAGGGAAGGTGTGCAGAGCGACGCTATCTGTATCGACGGACAATACGGCGATACGATCATGATGGCGATCGTCGAACGCAAAAACGCAGCCGGATGAAGAGCCATCAGCCCAGTTCGACCCACACCGGGAGATGGTCCGAACCGGTTGCCTTCTGGTCGACCCACAGGCGCTGCAGCGATCTGGCAAGCGAAGCGCTGGTGAAGACGTAGTCGATGCGCTTGTGGCGGCTGGCGTTGGCGGGGTCCTTGGGGTCGACCCAGCTGACGAGATCGTCGCCGGCGACATCAAGGCGCACGGCGGCATCGACGGCGAAGTCGGCAGTCAGCGGCATGCCGAATTGGTGGTCCGGCCGGCCGGCGAGTTCGACATATTCGGGCGAGCCGGCCAGCATGTTGAAATCGCCCAAGGCGACAAACGCCTCGGGATGCGGCAATTCCGGCAGGCCGATCTCGGCGACGCCAGATAGCGCGCCGCCCTCAAGCGCATAGTTCAACAGGCGTTGGCGCAGGAACTGGATCTGGCTGGCGCGTTCGACCGGGCTGCGGTGATCGAGATGGATGGAATAGAAGCGGATGAAGCCAAGCGGCGTCTCGATCAGCGCTTCCAGCGCGCCGCGCTGGAAGTTCATCATCTCGAAGCTGCGGCTGCGCGGCAAAAGCAGGTTGCGCGACAGATGAATGGGCGTTTTCGACAGCATCATGTTGCCGAGCTGGAAGGTCGTGGTGATGGCGCGGCCGTTCTCGATGCGCGAGCCGATATTGGCCTCGAAATTGCTGCCATAGACGGCGAAATAGTCGGGCAGCGCCTCGCCGATCTCGGCGACCATGTCACGGCCGCCGTTTCGCGGATTGTTGCGGGTGACCTCCTGCAGCGCGATCACGTCGGCGCCGCGCACGGCATCAGCGATGCGCCCGACATCGTAGTGCCCATCAAGACCGATGCCGTACTGGATGTTGTAGGTTACAAGCTTCATACCGATATTCCTCCGGCCGACCCCAAGCGGCCATCGTCATAAAACGGCCTCGCCCTTCGCCGCGCCTTGGTTTAGATCAAGGCGCAATGTTTAGAGCAATGCCGCAAGGCCAATAAAAGAAACTGCAATCCCATGAAATTTCTCGATCAAGCCAAGGTCTATGTCCGCTCAGGTGACGGCGGCGCCGGTTCGGTGTCGTTCCGGCGCGAGAAATTCATCGAGTTCGGCGGGCCCGACGGCGGCGATGGCGGCCGTGGCGGCGATGTCTGGCTGGAAGCGGTGAACGGCCTGAACACGCTGATCGACTATCGCTACCAGCAGCATTTCAAGGCCAAGACCGGCGTCCATGGCATGGGCCGCAACATGACCGGCGCCAAGGGCGCCGACGTCACGCTGAAAGTGCCGGCCGGAACGCAAGTGTTCGGGGAAGACAATGAGACGCTGATCTGCGACCTCACCGTGGTCGGCCAGCGCTTTTTGCTGGCCAAGGGCGGCAATGGCGGCTTCGGCAACCAGCATTTCAAGACCTCGACCAACCAGGCGCCACGCCGCGCCAATCCCGGCCTTCCCGGCGAAGAGCTCAACATCTGGCTGCGGCTGAAGCTGATCGCCGATGCCGGGCTGGTCGGGCTGCCCAATGCCGGCAAGTCGACATTCCTGGCCGCCGTCACTGCGGCCAAGCCGAAGATCGCCGACTATCCGTTCACGACGCTGCATCCCGGCCTCGGCGTCGCGCGCATCGACGCGCGCGAATTCGTCATCGCCGACATTCCCGGCCTTATCGAAGGCGCGCATGAGGGCGTCGGTATCGGCGACCGCTTCCTCGGCCATGTCGAGCGCACGCGCGTGCTGCTGCACCTGGTTTCGGCGCAGGAGGAAAATCCGGGCAAGGCCTACAAGACCGTCCGCGCCGAACTCGACGCCTATGGCAACGGCCTGACCGACAAGGTCGAGATTGTGGCGCTTTCGCAGGTCGACACGCTCGATGCCGATGCACGCAAGAAGAAGGTCGCTTCGCTGAAGCGCGCCGCCGGCCGTGCACCGACGCTGTTGTCCGCCGTCACCGGCGAGGGGGTCGAGGCGGTGTTGCGGGGGTTGATGACGGTGATTTCCGAGGCGCGCGCGCAGGCCGCTCCCGTGGTCGAGACGCGCTGGGAAAAGTAAGGCATGCAGTCGCTGAAGAAATACCGGCGCATCACCGTCAAGATCGGCTCGGCGTTGCTCGTTGACCGCGCGAGTGGCTTGAAGCGCGACTGGCTGGCTTCGCTTGCCGACGACATCGCCGTGCTCGCCCAGGGCGGCGCAGAGATCCTCGTCGTGTCGTCGGGCGCCATCGCGCTCGGCCGCACCATCCTTGGCCTCGGCAAGCGGGCTCTGAAGCTCGAGGAAAGCCAGGCCGCCGCCGCTGTCGGACAGATTGCGCTCGCCGGCGCCTGGTCGGATGCGCTCGGCAAGGGCGCGCTGAAATCAGGCCAGATTCTCTTGACCCTTGGCGACACGGAGGAGCGCCGCCGCTACCTGAATGCGCGCGCAACGATCTCGACGCTGCTGAAGATGAAGGCGGTGCCGGTCATCAACGAGAACGACACGGTGGCCACCTCCGAAATCCGCTATGGCGACAATGACCGGCTGGCCGCGCGGGTGGCGACGATGATGGGTGCCGACCTTTTGGTGCTGCTCTCCGACATCGATGGGCTCTATACCGCGCCGCCGGCGCGCGACCCCAATGCCAAGTTCATCCCCGTGGTCGACCGCATCACGCCTGATATCGAGGCGATGGCGGGGGCCGCTGCGTCCGAACTCTCGCGCGGCGGCATGCGCACCAAGCTCGATGCCGGCAAGATCGCCACCGCCGCCGGCACGGCGATGATCATCACATCGGGCACGCGGCTGTCGCCGCTGATGGCGATCGAGCGCGGCGAGCGGGCGACCTTCTTCCGGCCGAGCAGCAATCCGGTGAAGGGCTACAAGACCTGGATCGCCGGCCAACTCGAACCGGCCGGCCGGCTGACGGTAGATGCCGGCGCCGTCGGCGCGCTTACATCGGGCAAATCGCTGCTGCCGGCCGGCGTCAAGCTGGTCAGCGGCAATTTTTCGCGCGGCGATACGGTGGCAATCCTGTCGCCCGAAGGTCGCGAGATCGCGCGCGGGCTGGTTGCCTATGATGCCGCCGATGCCGTAAGGATCGCTGGCCTGAAGACTGCCGAGATCGAAACCGTGCTCGGTTACGAAGCGCGTTCGGCGATGATCCACCGCGATGACCTTGTGGTGAGTCATGCCGGAGGGGACATAAGCGGAGGATGAGCCATGCTGAAGCTGCATGAAAGATCCGAGGATGACACCGTGGCGCTGATGGCCGATATCGGCCGCCGCGCCCGCGCCGCGGCCCGACCGCTGGCCATCGCCACCGCCGCCGCCAAGAATGCCGCGCTCCTTGCCATGGCCGACGCGATCATTTCCCGTGAGCAGGAGATTCTCGACGCCAACGCCATTGATGTCTCGAATGGCCACGAATCGGGCCTGTCCGCATCGTTCATGGACCGGCTGAAGCTCAATCCGGCGCGCATCCGTGCCATGGCCGACGGCATCCGTGAAATCGCGGACCTCAAGGATCCGGTCGGCGACGTGATTGCCGCCTGGGAGCGGCCGAACGGCCTGCAGATCGAGCGCGTGCGCACGCCGCTCGGCGTCGTCGGCGTCATCTATGAGAGCCGGCCGAACGTCACGGCTGATGCCGGCGCGCTGTGCCTCAAGGCCGGCAATCCGGTGATCCTGCGCGGCGGTTCGGATTCGCTCAATTCGTCCTCCGCCATCCATGCCGGCCTGGTCGAAGGCCTGAAGGCTGCCGGCCTGCCGCAAGACGCCATCCAGCTCGTGCCGACCACCGACCGCGCCGCGGTCGGCGAGATGCTCAAGGGCCTGGGTGGTGCGCTCGACGTCATCATCCCGCGCGGCGGCAAAAGCCTTGTCGGACGGGTGCAGAGCGAGGCGCGGGTGCCGGTCTTCGCCCACCTCGAAGGCATCTGCCATCTCTATATCGACCGCTCGGCCAATCTCGACATGGCGGTGAAAATCGCGGTCAACGCCAAGATGCGGCGCACCGGCGTCTGTGGCGCCGCCGAGACGCTGCTTGTCGACCGCGCCGTGGCGTCCACCCATCTGGTGCCGATCCTCGACGCGCTGCGCGCGGCCGGTTGCGAGATCCATGCCGATGCCGAGGTGCTGAAGGTGTTTTTCGATGCCAAGCCGGCGACCGATGCCGACTGGGTGACGGAATATCTCGACGCCATCATCGCAGTGAAGCTGGTCGACGGCATCGGTGGTGCGATCGAGCATATCGAGACGTTCTCCTCGCATCACACCGAGGCGATCATTGCCGAGGACGCAAATGTCGTCGAGCGGTTCTTCAACGAGATCGATTCGGCGATCCTGCTGCACAATGCCTCGACGCAGTTCGCCGATGGCGGCGAGTTCGGCATGGGCGCCGAGATCGGCATCGCCACCGGCAAGATGCATGCGCGCGGGCCAGTTGGCGTCGAGCAGCTGACCTCGTTCAAATACCGCGTGCGCGGGTCGGGACAGGTGAGGCCTTGAAGCTTTTCGTCGCTAGAGCCTGAGGCGATGCTGGCATCTTCCCAACCGGCGGTCCCCTCCCGTTACCTGAAGATGCCGTATGCCGAAAAGGGCCTCGCCGTCGGCCTGTTCGGCGGCTCGTTCAACCCGCCGCATGCCGGCCATGCGCTGGTCGCGGAGATTGCGCTCCGCCGTCTGGCGCTGGACCAGTTGTGGTGGATGGTGACGCCGGGCAATCCGCTGAAGAGCACGCGCGAGTTGGCGCCGCTGGCCGAGCGGCTGCAGCTGTCGGAGAAGATCGCCAGGAACCCGAAGATCAAGGTCACCGCCTTCGAGGCGGCGCATCACGTGCGCTACACTGCCGACACGCTGGCGTTGGTCAAGGCGCGCAATCCCGGCGTCGATTTCGTCTGGATCATGGGCGCGGACAGTTTGCGCGATTTCCACCGCTGGCAGCGCTGGCGCGAGATCGTGCTGACCTTCCCGATCGCGGTGATCGACCGGCCGGGCGCCACGCTGTCGTTCCTGTCATCTGTCGTCGCCAAGACCTTCGACTACGCCCGTGTCGATGAAGGCGACGCGCCGCTGCTTGCCCGCATGCAGGCGCCGGCCTGGACCTTCATCCACGGCCCGCGCTCCTCGCTGTCGTCGAGCGCGATCCGGAAAATGGCGAAGGAATAGCGCCTCTCCGCAACGGGAAGAGCCAGTATTTCGGCCGCCCGGCCATGTCGTTTTTACAGCGGCGCGCACCCAGCCGATCGGCGATGCTGGCCTGATATGGCAACCCGAACCACAACCCGACTCGCAGTCGACCCGGAGCATGGCAGCGCGCCGGCGCCGCTGATCGCGATTGCCAGCGTCATCGTGTCGATGGCGCTGATCGCCATCGGCAACGGGCTGATGTTTGCCTATATCCCGGTCCGGCTCGGCGCAGAAGGTTTCGATCCGACCTGGGCCGGGTTGATCATTACCGGCCTGTCGGCCGGCGGCCTCGCAGGCTGTATCCTCACCGGACCATTGGTGCGCCGGGTCGGTCACGCCCGCGCCTTCATGGTGCTGTCAGCGCTGATTGCGCTGGCCAATGCAGCCGTCGGCGCTGGACCGCATCCGGTTCTGTGGATCGCTGCCCGCGCTCTGTACGGCTTTGCCATATGCGGCCTGTTCATCGTCGCGCAAAGCTGGTTGAACGATGCCGTGGCCAACGCCATACGCGGACGGGTGATGGCGTTCTTCTACGTTGCGTATGTCGCAGGGCTCGGTGTCGGCTATGCGACGCTGGCACTGGTCGACATCAAGACCGCGGATGCGCCGCTGATCGGCATCGCCTTCACCGCTTTGTCAATCCTGCCCGTTGGCATGACACGGCTGGCGCAGCCGCCGGCGCCGCAGGCGGCCTCGGTGGCGCTGCGCCGGGCCTGGCGGATTTCGCCGGTCGGCGTTGCCGGCATGCTGGCGGTCGGCGGCCTGTCGATGTCGATTGCCGGCTTTGCGCCGATCCATGCCACCGCCAAGGGCTATAGCCAGGCCGATGTGGCGCTGTTGCTGTCGGTTATGCCGCTCGGCACGCTGATCCTGCAGCTCCCATTCGGCTGGATTTCCGACCGCACCGACCGCCGCTATGTTCTGATCGGGGCATCCGGGCTTGCCGCGTTGGCCGGCATGTTCGCACTCGGCTTCGATGGCGGTGCGCTGCCGGCGCTGCTGGTGATCTATGTCTTGTGGGACGGTGCATCGGAATCGATCTATTCCCTGTCCAGCGCGCACGCCGCCGACCGCGCCGGCAAGGACGACATGGTGGCGCTGTCCAGTTCGCTCTTGTTTGCCTGGTCGCTGTCGGGCTTCATCGTGCCGGGCATCGTCACCGCGCTGTCGGCCGCCTTCGGCACGCAAGCCTTTATCTATGTGGCAATCGTCATTGCCTGCGCCTTCTGCCTGTTCGTGCTGTTGCGCGTCTTCACCACCCAGGCTGTGCCTGCCACCGAGACCGGCAGCTTCGCACCGATGACGGCGCAGGCGCCATTGCCGGTCGAACTCGCCTATGCGCCGGACGATAACGCCAGGAAACCGGGCTGACCCCGGCCGACGGGGCTTCGCCCGTGATGCCAGGCGAACCTGCTTGTGCGGCTGCGTCTTGAAACTGTCAGGGAACTCTGCCTATCTAAGCGGTGTCACCTGCTTTAGGGGGTGATTTGGTTGTTCTTGCTGCGAAAGGAAATACACTGAGAACAGCACTGCGGAAGAAGGCCGATATCATGCCTTCGCCGGCCAGGATCAGCGTAGACGACGCCGTGTCCCGTGCCATCAAGACAGTCCTTGCCAGTCTGGAAGACTCCAAGGCCGAAAATATTGTCTCAATCGACATTCAGGGGAAATCGAGCCTCGGCGACTATATGGTCGTCGCGTCGGGCCGATCGCACCGTCATGTCTCGGCAGTCGCCGACCATCTCCTCAAGGCGCTCAAGGATGCCGGCCTCGGCACGGCGCGCGTCGAGGGGCTGTCCGGCGCCGACTGGGTCCTGATCGATTCCGGCGATATCATCGTCCATGTCTTCCGCCCCGAAGTCCGCGAATTCTACAATCTCGAAAAGATGTGGCAGGCGCCGGATCTCGAGGAAGAGACCCTTCATTAAGCGGCTTCGTGTCGTTGCCCAGAATCGGATTTCTCCTTTGGGCGACAGGCATTAGCGGCTTATAGAGGCGGGATGAAGATTTCAGTTCATGCCGTGGGCCGAATGAAAACCGGCCCCGAGCGGGAGTTGGCCGACCGCTATTTCGAGCGCTTCGCCAAGAGCGGGCCAGCGGTCGGGCTTGAATTCGCCGGGATCACCGAGATCGCCGAGGGCCGGTCGCAGAGCGCTGCCGAGCGCCAGCGCGATGAAGGCTCGAGGCTGCAGGCGCAGCTGCAGCCAGGCACGGCCCTCATCTTGCTCGATGAACGCGGCAAGAGCCTTTCCTCGCAGGATTTAGCCAATCGCATCGGGCAGTTGCGTGATGGCGGGCGCAAGGCGCTGGTGTTGGCAATCGGCGGCGCCGACGGTCACGATCCGTCACTGCGCGACCAGGCCGATCTGGTGCTGTCGTTCGGCGCGCTCACCTGGCCGCACCAATTGGTGCGGGTTATGCTGGGGGAGCAGCTCTATAGGGTCTCGACGATCCTCTCCGGCCACCCCTATCATCGCGCGTGAGCCTGCCGCTACAATTGTCGGCAGCTGTGATTCGTCGCCGTTGCCCGGATTTCCGCCCCAATGCCTCGCAAGATCGAAAATCTCTAGCTTTATGCATGTCGTTTTCCCAAAACCGGGACCACTTTTGGGCGACATGCATTCTGGGACGAGCTGTTCAAACATGGTTGATGGTTCGTTAACGTGCCGCGGATAGAGTCGATGGCGAATGTCTGAAGGCCGGGAATCGACACTGAGTTTATCAACAGGGGGCTCAATAGCGGGCTCCTGGCGCGCACGCTGCGGGACCGCGGCGGCGGCGTTACTCTTGTCGTTCCACGCGGCGTGGGCCGAGAACACGCTCGACATGGCGCCCGATCCCGACCAGAGCCGCGCCGAATACGAACAGGTTTCGAAGGAAATCACGCTGTCGTCGGAACGGCTGGCCAAGCTCGCCGCCGATATCGCCGCGGTCAAGAAGGACCATGCCTCGATCACCGCGGCGCTGATTCAGTCGGCAATGACCGAGCAGAAGCTCGGCCAGGACATCGAGGACATCGGCGCCAAGCTGGAAGGGCTGAAGGGCCAGCAGCAGAAAATCCGTGCCTCGCTTATGGCGCGCCGCGACGTGCTGGCCGAAGTGCTGGGCGCACTGCAACGCATGGGGCTCAACCCGCCACCGGCGATCCTGGTCAAGCCGGAGGACGCGCTGTCGTCGGTGCGCAGCGCCATCCTGCTCGGCGCCGTGGTGCCGGAATTGCGCCAGCAGACCGACAGCCTGCTGGCCGACCTCAAGGAGCAGACCCGGGTGACCGCCTCGATCGAGGCCGAACGGGCGCGGCTGACGGAAGCGGTCGGCGAGCAGGTGGCGGAAAAGAAGCGGCTCGGCATGCTGCTGGAAGCCAAGCAGAAGCTCGAGACCGACACGCAGGCGCAAATGACGGCCGAACAGCAGCGTTCCGAGCAGCTGGCGGCCAAGGCCTCTAGCCTTAAGGATCTGATCGCGTCGCTGGAAGCGCAGGCCGACAAGACCCGCAAGGCCGCGGATGCCGCAAAGGCGGCCGCTGCGGGCCAGGCAGGGGACGACAAGACGGGTGGCGACCCAACGGCGTCGCTGCCGGTCCCCGAAGGCAACCAGCTTGCTGCGGCAGCCCCCTTTTCGGCACTGCAGGGGCAGATCACGCTGCCGGTCACCGGCCGCATCAAACGCCGGTTTGGCGCCGATGACGGTAACGGCGCGGTGATGCTTGGAGACATGCTTGCGACACAATCGGGAGCCATCGTCACCGCGCCGGCGGATGGGAATGTCCTTTATGCGGGGCCGTTTCGCTCCTATGGTCAACTCTTGATCCTCAATGCCGGGGACGGCTATCATGTCGTCCTGGCGGGGATGAGCAGAATCAGCGTCGTGACCGGCCAGTCGGTGCTCGCAGGAGAGCCGGTCGGCGCGATGGGAGAGGCCCGGGTGGCAAGCACCTCGGTTTCGAAGAATGGAAATGCCACGCCGGAACTCTATGTCGAGTTCCGCAAGGATGGAAAACCCGTCGATCCGGCCCCATGGTGGGCGGACCGTTTTTCTGGAAGGACGTGAAATGATGCGGAAACTGTCGCTTCTGTTTGCCGGTGCGCTGATGGGCGCATCCGCCATGAGCCTTATCTATGGCGCTCCTGGCGCGTCGGCGAACGCTGCGGGATCGGAGACCTACAAGCAGCTGGCGATCTTCGGCGACATCTTCGAGCGGGTGCGGGCACAATATGTCACGCCGCCCGACGACAAGTCGCTGGTCGAGAACGCCATCAATGGCATGCTTTCGTCGCTCGACCCGCACTCCTCCTACATGAATGCCGAACAGGCGCAGGACATGCGCGTGCAGACCAAGGGCGAGTTCGGCGGCCTCGGCATCGAGGTCACCATGGAGAACGACCTGGTCAAGGTGATCACGCCGATCGACGATACGCCCGCCGCCAAGGCCGGCGTGCTGGCCGGCGACTATATTGCCAAGATCGACGGCGAAGAAGTTCGCGGCCTGACGCTCAACGACGCGGTCGAGAAGATGCGAGGCCTGGTCAACACACCGATCAAGCTCACCATCCTGCGCCAGGGCGCCGACAAGCCGATCGAGCTGACGGTGGTTCGCGACATCATCAAGGTCAAGGCGGTCAAGTTCCGGGTCGAGAACGACATCGGCTACATGAAGATCACCTCCTTCACCGAAAAGACCTATGACGACCTCGAGAATGCCATCGACACCATCAAGAAGCAGGTGCCGGACGACAAGCTCAAGGGCTATGTGCTCGACCTGCGCCTCAACCCGGGTGGCCTGCTCGACCAGGCGGTGAGCGTGTCCGACGCCTTCCTGAAGCGTGGCGAGATCGTCTCGACGCGCGGCCGCGATCCCAAGGACGTCACCCGCTTCGACGCCAAGCCGAAGCAGGTCGACGACGTCAACGGCAAGCCGATCATCGTGCTCGTCAATGGCGGCTCGGCCAGTGCGTCTGAAATCGTCGCCGGCGCGTTGCAGGATCTGCGCCGCGTCACGGTTGTCGGCACACAGTCCTTCGGCAAGGGTTCGGTGCAGACCATCATTCCGCTCGGCGAGAATGGTGCGCTCAGGCTGACGACGGCGCTCTATTACACGCCGTCGGGCAAGTCGATCCAGGGCAAGGGCATCACGCCCGACATCAAGGTCGACCAGCCGCTGCCGCCGGAACTGCAGGGCAGGGATTTGACGCGCGGTGAATCCGACCTCAAGGGCCACATCAAGGGCGCCGACGAGAGCTCGACCGGCTCGGGCTCGGCAGCCTATGTGCCGCCGGATCCCAAGGACGATCTGCAGCTGATCTTCGCCGAGCAGCTGCTGCGCGGCCAAAAGACCGATCCGGCCTTCCCGCCCAACCCGGACAAGGCCGTGCTCAACCAGTAATGGTTCGGCAGTAACGGTTTGGCTGGCCAGGTCTGGCCGCCTGAACGAAGCAATGCGATGCTGCCGGGACCGAAAGGTTCCGGCAGTTTGATTCGGGGAGGCAAGGCGAGGCCTCCAGATACGGCGCCAGGGGTGCGCCAGCTTGATGAATTCGCGCATGTCCTCCCGAAGGGATCAGCTTCGGAATCATGCGCCCCGGGGACAGGGCTTGGCTGATATCAGCAAGGACATCGAACGCCCGCTTGGACAGACCGTCCGGGCGCCGCGCGCTGCCGGCAAGGTCAGCGCGGGCGTGATCGTGTCGACCGTTGTCGTGCTGGCGGTGGTCGGCGTCTCGGCCGCGATCGCGCTCAGGGAAAAGCCGTTTCGCAAGCCGCAAGAGGTCGCCGTCTCGACGCCGAAAGTGACTGCGGCGGCCGAGCCCGCTGCCGCGCCATCCGCCTTGGCTCCGGCCGCGGCGCCGAAGGTTGAAACACCGACCAAGACCGGTGGTCCGCAGATCATCCATGTGCAGAAGGAGGAGGGCGATGGTCCTCCGCAGGCAGCCATCGTCATCCGTGATCCGTCTGCTGTCGGGCAGAACCTGAAGATTGCGCATCTTCCCGACAAGGCATTGATCGAAGCCAGCGACACCGGACCTTTGCCGATGCGCTCGGCCGACGGAAGGCGGCCGTTCGATGTCTATGCGCGGCCCTGGTCCGGCTCGCGCGGCGCGCGCATTGCGATCGTCATCGGAGGACTTGCCGTATCGCAGACCGGCACCCAGGCAGCGATCGCCAGGTTGCCGCCGGAAGTGACGCTGGCTTTCGCGCCGCAAGGCAACAGCATCGGGCGCTGGATGCAGGCCGCCAGGCAAAGCGGCCATGAGATCGTCATGCAGGTGCCGCTCGAACCGTTCGACTATCCCAACGTCAACCCCGGTCGAAACACGCTGACGGTGGCGGCGAGCGCGGACGAGAACATCAAAAACCTGCACTGGGCGCTGTCGCGGACGACGAACTATACCGGTGTCATGAACTATATGGGCGCGCGCTTTTCCGCCGACACGGCGGCGATGGAGCCGTTCATGGCCGAGCTCGGCAAACGGGGGCTGGCCTATATCGACGACGGCTCGTCGGCACGCAGCCTGGCACCCGATCTGGCGCTGAAGGACGGTGTGCCCTTTGTCGCCGGCGACATGGCGATCGACGCGGTGCAGGATCGCGGCGCCATCCTGAAGAAACTCGACAGCCTCGAAGCCACCGCGCGGGCCAAGGGCTCTGCCGTCGGCATCGGCTCGGCCTTTGATCTCACGGTCGACACCGTCTCGTCCTGGATTACCGAGGCCAAGAAGCGCGGCATCGAGATCGTGCCGATTTCGGCGGTGGCCATCGATCCGCAAAAGGGCTAGCGATCTGCTGATCGCACCGAACTCCCAAGACGGCCAGAGAGAGCGTCAGATGGCTAAAAAGACAGTTGATCGCGAAACGCTGCCCTACCGTCCTTGTGTCGGGCTGATGATCCTCAATGGAGAGGGCCTGGTCTGGGTCGGGCATCGCATTGCCGAACCCGACAGCGAATTCGCCGGCACGACGCAGCTCTGGCAGATGCCGCAAGGCGGCATCGACAAGGGTGAGGAGCCGCTGCAGGCGGCGGAGCGGGAGCTCTATGAAGAGACCGGCATGCGCAACGTCTCGCTGCTCGCCGAGGCGCCGGACTGGATCAACTATGATCTGCCGGACCATCTCGTCGGCATTGCCTTCAAGGGCCGGTATCGCGGCCAGATGCAGAAATGGTTCGCCTTCCGCTTCCATGGCGACAGCAGCGAAATCCAGATCAACCCGCCGCCGGGCGGCCACACCGCCGAGTTCGACGAATGGTCGTGGCGGCCGATGCGGGACCTGCCCGACCTGATCGTGCCGTTCAAGCGCAAGGTCTATGAAGAGGTGGTGGCGGTGTTCAGCCATCTGGCGCGATAGTCGCGCGAGACTCTGGTGGAGGTTGCCGCCCCGGTGCACTGGTCGTATTGATGGCTGATGCAATGAGGGTCGCCATGAACGACACCGTCAACCGGGTTGCTGCGAAAACCGTCACCGATTGGCCGGTCAGCGAGGCGGCGGCTGGGGCCATCCTCACCATCGACCTTGGCGCGGTCCGTGAAAACTACCGGCGACTGAAGGCGCGGCTGGGGGACGTGCGCTGCGCCGGCGTGGTCAAGGCCAATGGCTACGGCCTCGGGGCCAGCCAGGTAGCATCGGCGCTAACCAGCGAAGGCTGCGACACCTTCTTCGTCGCGCTGCCGGCCGAAGGCATCAAGCTGCGCAAGGCGATCGGGGCTGGCCCCGACATTTACGTGCTGAACGGGCTGCCGCCGGGCTCCGAGCCGGAAGCGGTGGCGGCTGACCTCTGCGCGGTCATCAACAGTGGCGCGCAGTTGAAAGCCTGGAGTTCCGCTGCACGCGCTGCCGGCCGAAAGCTGCCGGCGGCAGTTCAGGTCGACAGCGGCATGTCGCGGCTCGGTATGGCGCCAGCGGAAGTCGAGGCGCTGGCCGGGGATCCCAGCGCGTTCGATGGTATCGACGTCAGATATGTCATGAGCCATCTGGCCTGCGCCGACGAGCCGCGCCATCCGGCCAATGAACAACAGCGTCAGGCCTTCGAGCGGCTGCGCGCCATGCTGCCTGAGTCTCCCGCCTCGCTCGCCAATTCATCCGCCATCTTTCTCGGACCGTCTTACCATTACGACCTCGCCCGCCCCGGTGCCGCGGTCTATGGCATCAATCCGACGCCTGGCGAGCCCAATCCGATGCTGCCTGTCGTGCGGCTGCAAGCCAAGGTGGCGCAGACGCGCCGCGTCGAAAAGGGCGCCGGCATCGGCTATGGCCACACCTACCACGCGGAAGGTCCGCTGAGCCTGGCGACGATCTCGTTCGGCTATGCCGATGGCTGGCTGCGCCGCTCCGCTTCGGCGGCGTGGTTCGAGGGGGTGCGCCTGCCTTTCCTCGGGCGTGTGTCGATGGATTCGATCATTCTCGACATTTCTGCCCTGCCGCCCGGCAGACTGCGCGAGGGCGATCTGGTCGAGCTGCTCGGTCCCTCGCAGAGCGTCGACGATGCCGCCGGCCATGCCGGCACCATCGGCTATGAAATCCTGGCCAGTCTCGGCCCACGCTTTCACCGGCGCTACGTCGGCGGGTGATCCTTTGGGGGTAACCCTTGGAGCTAGCCCCTTGGCGGGCGCGGCAAAATCCGGCAGACAGGGAATGGCATGCCCGGTGTCAGTGGCGGCGTGGAGCGTGATGCGATGAAGATCATGGTGCTGGGCGGTGGCGTCATCGGGGTGACCACGGCCTATTATCTTGCTGAGGCCGGCCACGAGGTGACGGTCATCGACCGCCAGAAAGGCCCAGCGCTGGAAACCAGCTTCGCCAATGCCGGCGAGATTTCGCCCGGCTATGCCTCGCCCTGGGCCGGGCCTGGCATTCCGCTGAAGGCGATCAAATGGCTGTTGATGAAGCATGGCCCGCTGGTGGTGCGGCCGGCCTTCGACCCGCATATGTGGACATGGCTGGTCAAGATGCTGCGAAACTGCACGGCCGAGCGCTATGCCATCAACAAGTCGCGCATGGTGCCGCTGGCCGAATACAGCCGCGACACGCTGAAGGCGCTGCGCGAGGCCACCGGCATCACCTATGACGAACGCACCCAGGGCACGCTGCAGCTGTTTCGCACGCAAAAGCAGCTCGACGGCACCGGTGGCGATGTCGAGGTGCTGAAGAAATATGGCGTGCCCTACGAGACCCTCGACCAGGACGGCTGCATTGCGGCGGAGCCGGCGCTGGCCGGGGTGCGCGAGAAGTTCGTCGGCGGCCTCAGGCTGCCGCATGATGAGACCGGCGACTGCAAGATCTTCACCGAGAAACTGGCCGAGCTCTGCGTCGCGCGTGGCGTGAAGTTCGAATACGACACGACGATCTGGCGCGTCATCCGCAGCCGCAACCGCATTTCCAACATCAGCACCAGCAAGGGGTTCAAGGCCTCCGAGGCCTATGTCATGGCGCTGGGCAGCTATTCGGCGGGTTTCATGCGCCGGATGAAACGGTCGATCCCGGTTTATCCGGTCAAGGGCTATTCGATCACCGTGCCGATCAAGGATGCCGCCCTGGCGCCGGTGTCGACCGTGATGGACGAAACCTACAAGGTGGCGGTCACCCGGCTGGGCGACCGCATCCGCGTCGGCGGCACGGCGGAGATTTCCGGCTTCGACCTCAGGCTGCACGAATCGCGCCGCCGCACGCTCGAACATTCGGTCGGCGATCTCTTTCCTGGCGCCGGCGCCATGCGCGAGGCGACCTTCTGGTGCGGGCTGCGTCCGATGACGCCGGATGGGCCGCCGCTGATCGGCCGCACCGAGCTCTCCAATCTCTTTCTCAACACCGGCCATGGCACGCTCGGCTGGACCATGGCCTGCGGCTCGGCCAAGGTGCTGGCCGACATCATCTCGAGCCGGGTGCCCGACATCGATGCCCGTGCCCTGGCGCAGGAACGCTACCTGAAATAGGCGCGCTGCGTTTTGCTTTTATGCATGTCGTTGCCCCAAAACCGGGGCCACTTTTGGGCGACATGCATCAGAACGCCTGCCTGACCCAGGTCTCGTCGAACAGCAGCCGGTAGGCCAACGGGATCGTCACCTCAGTGGAAACCGGGTTCGAATGGGCGAGATAGTCGTCATAGATCGGCTTCATCCTGACGTAGAAGGCGGGATCGAGCACAGTCATGCCGTTCTCTGAATCGTGGAAGAAGCTGCGATTGTTGAGGTTGACCGAGGAGATGACGACCAGCCTTTCGTCGATCATCATGATCTTGGCATGCAGCACCACGTCGGGCGCCTTGAATTCGCGGATGTTGATGCGATCACCATATTTCTCGACGAACAGCTTGTTGAGCGCGGTGAGGAACTTGCCGCCAATGTCGCCCTTGAGATCGATGCGGCCGACAATGTCGATCTTGACGCCGCGGGCGAGCGCCCGGTCGAAGGCCTGGGCGAGGCTCGGCGTCAGATTGAGGTAGGGGTTGACGATCTGGATATGGTGTTGGGCGGCGTCGACCAGCTCGACGAAATAGGCCTCCAGCGCATGGTCGTCTTCGTAAGGCACCGAAATGAAATGGCGGGCATCGCCCCGGGGGCGGTCATCGCTGCGGACCGGGATGGAGAAGGGGCGCGCCAGATTGGTCTCGGCGTCGCGCAACCATATTGTCGACAGATGCGCGGCGAGCGTCTCGACCGTCGCCCTGTCTGCGAACTCGATGTCGAAGTCGCTCCAGTTCGAATAGTAGTTCAGCGAAAGCCCGTCGGTCTTGCCGTATTGCTGCAGGTTCGGATAGCGCGACAGGTCGATCGGCTGATGGAACAGGAAGCCGTCATGGATGTTGCGGCCGCCGATGATGACGCGCGAGCGCGCAGGGTCATCAGCCAGCGTCGCCAGCATCTTGATATGATGGGTCTTGTGCAGTTGTGAAATCTGCTCGTCGATGGGCGCACCATGGTCGGCGCGCCAGCGGTACTCCTGTAGCTCGACATTGGGGAATTCTGCCGCCAGCCGGTGCAGCATGGCGTCGTCCTTCTCGCGCTCCAGCACGTCGGTGACCATGATGCGCACCTTGGTGCCAAGCGCTGCATGATGGCGGATCAGCCGTTCGATGATGCGGCCGGAGAGGTCGGCCTTGAATTCGAGCGAGGACAGATAGATCAACTTCAGCCTTGGCGCCCTGGAGAAATCAAGCGGCAGTTCCGGATCGCCCTTGTCGACTGCCGCATCGGACAGCGGCGCGCCCATCAGCGCCTCGACCTTGGCGTTGAAGCCGTCGCGCGATTTGCGCAGCAGCCTGGGTTCGCCGATCGGCAGGGCGCAGGTCTGCGACAGCCAGCGGCTGGCATAGAAGGCGCGCTCAAGCGTGTCGAGGCTGGCGCCGCTTGGGACCGGGCAGCGCTGGTAGCGGCTGTCGAAGCTGGCGAGTGCCGGATCGGTTGTCTCCTCGCGCCGGATGGTGAGCGGCGCGCCGGCCGGCGCAAGGCTGGAACGGATTCTCGCCGTGCAGCGGTTCAGGCCGTCGCTTGGAAACAGGCTGACCGTATCGTCCTCACCCGACAGGCGAAAGCGAAATGCCGCGCCGGCGGCGATGGTGCGCGAGGCGCCGGCCGCGCGGATCGCCAGAGGACCATCACAGGTGCCCTCGATGTCGGCAGGCTGCTCACCGGTCTGGCGCAGGACGATCTCGGTGCTGCGCGCCTGCAGGCCGGAGAAATCGAAAGTCTTGGGTGCCGAGGGCCGCGCCGCCGCATCGATATAGAGCGTCTGCCGCGACACCCGCCAGCGTCCGTCGAAATGGCCCTCGCCGCTGCCGCCATTGGTCGGCTGCAAATGCGCGCTGGCGACCGGTCCGGCCAGTTGCTCCAGCGTTGAATAGGTCGCTTGGAAATCTCGGTTCTGGACGTCGCGGCGGTTGCGCCCGAACGGTCCGGTGCCATTGGCGCGATCCATGGCGCCGATCTGGTTGTGGGCAAGCAGCGCCAGGAAGCGTCTTTCATAGTCACTGGCGCCGGCATCGCCGAAAAACTGTGACGCAGCGACCTGTGGCCCGGGCGTGCTGGCCGACAGAGAGGGCCGCGTGCAGGCCTCCTGTCCAGGCAGAGAGTCGCAGGCATCGCGGCCCGCGCCGGCGCAGCCGGCGAGGGCGGCCAGCCCGAGCAGGGCAAGGATGAGGGGTATGCTGCGGTTCACCCGGTGGCTCCGGCCTTCATGGCACTCAATTGCGCCGGGTCGCGCGGCGGCATGAAGCCCTGCGGAAACACCTTGCAGATGGGAATGGCGAAAGTCGCGATCAGCAGCTCCGCCTCGTCGCGCATCTTGCGGGGTGCCGTCTTGTCATCGCGGATTGCCCTGGCCGAGGCGACGAGCGTGCCGTCGCAGTCGCAATGATTATGACGGGCGATGTAGCAAGCGTCGTGGGTCTGGCAAACCGCGTCGAGGCGGTCGACGGGCCGGGCCGACAGATCACCTGTGCGGGTGCCGGGGCCACAATAATTACCAATGACGAAGGGCGAGGGGCGCGCCATGGCGTAACGGATTGGCTTCGGCAATTCGGCTTCCGGCACTTTCGTCCAAGGGTTGGCGCAGGCCGAGACGAAAACCAGCGGCAGGATGGCAAGAACGGCTCGCATTTTTTCCGCGCCAGCTTTCTGAACGATTTCCCCACCCGGCGGCCTCGCCGCGTGGCCGACGACCGCATGCCTGATGCCACACTGCCCGGTTTTGTGGCAAGCGAAAGGCGGCGTGTCTGGCCCATCCGTGTTATTCTCGCGGCGCCTCTATTTTACAGGAAAAGGCTTCTTTCCTGTTCCACCGCCTTGGTGATGAAGCTGGCGACGATCTGGACACGGCGCAGCGGCCTGACCGATTCGTGATAGACCAGCCAGTAGGCGCGGCGGATGGGCGCGATGACATCGACGGGCACCAGTTCGGGCATCGAGCGGGCAACGAAGGTGTGCAGGATGCCGATCCCGGCGCCCGAGCGCACCGCCTCGGCCTGGCCCAGCGCCGAGGAAATGGCGAAGCTGGTGCGCCAGTCGGCGCTGAATTCAGAGGCATAGTCGAGCGAAGGGCTGACGATCAGGTCAGGCACATAGCCGATCAAGGTGTGCCGGCCGAGTTCGGCAGCGGTTTTCGGCAGACCATTGGCATCGGCGTAGGCGCGTGAGGCGAACAGGCCGAGCGAATAGTCGACCAGCTTTCCCGCCACCAGCCGGCCTTCTGTCGGCCGCTCGACGGTGATGGCGATGTCGGCTTCGCGCCGGGACAGGGAGAAGGAGCGCGGCACCGGCACGAGCTGGATCGTCAATTCGCGGTGCAGCGCGGTCAGTTCGCCGAGGCGCCTAGCCAGGAAGGCGACGCCGAAACCGTCCGGCGCGCCGATGCGCACCGTGCCCGAAATATCGTCGCCTTCGCCCGATATGGTCGAGCGCGCGGCGATCATGTCGCCCTCCATGCGCTCGGCAATGTCGAGGAAGCTCTCGCCGGCCGGCGTCAGTTCGCTGCCGGTGGTCAGCCGGCGAAAGAGTTTCGTGCGCAGCGCGTCCTCGAGTGCCGCGATGCGGCGCGAGACAGTGGCGTGGTTGAGCTCCAGCCGTTTGGCGGCGCCGAGGATCTGGCCGGCGCGGGCCACGGCGAGGAAGATGCGGACGTCATCCCAGTTCATGGGAATCCCCAGGAGGTATCTTGTAACGTAGCCATTTGCGAGAATTGATGCTCGCTCGTCAATCGATATCTAAATTACGCACAACGGTTGCGTTCTCCCTCGCGTTGCCATCGCGCCTGCAAAGGCGGACAATGCAGCATCACAAACAAGGGAGAGACAACATGATCGAATACGGTCATTTCATCGGCGGCAAGCATGTCGCCGGCACCAGCGGCCGCAAGCAGGACGTCATGCAGCCGATGGACGGGTCGGTGCGCGGCACGGTGGCGCTGGCTTCGCAGGCGGAACTGCGCGCAGCGGTCGAGAACGCCAAGGCGGCGCAGCCGAAATGGGCCGCGACCAACCCGCAGCGCCGCGTGCGCGTCTTGATGAAATTCCTCGAACTGGTCGCCCGCGACTATGACGAACTGGCCGACATCCTGGCGCGCGAGCACGGCAAGACCATCGCCGATGCCAAGGGCGACATCCAGCGCGGCCTCGAAGTGGTCGAAGTCTGCATCGGCGCGCCGCATATGATGAAGGGCGAGTTCACCGATGGCGCCGGCCCCGGCATCGACGTCTATTCGATGCGCCAGCCGCTCGGCGTCGTCGCCGGCATCACGCCGTTCAACTTCCCGGCGATGATCCCGCTGTGGAAGATCGCGCCGGCGATCGCCTGCGGCAATGCCTTCATCCTGAAGCCGTCGGAGCGCGACCCGGGCGTGCCGATCCGCATCGCCGAGCTTTTCATCGAAGCCGGCCTGCCGGCCGGCATCCTCAACGTGGTCAACGGCGACAAGGATGTCGTCGACGCCATCCTCGACGATCCGGACATCAAGGCCATCGGCTTTGTCGGTTCGACGCCGATCGCCCACTATATCTATTCGCGCGGCACCGCAGCCGGCAAGCGCGTGCAGTGCTTCGGCGGCGCCAAGAACCACATGATCATCATGCCCGACGCCGACATGGACCAGACCGTCGATGCGCTGATCGGCGCCGGCTATGGCTCGGCCGGCGAGCGCTGCATGGCGATCTCGGTGGCGGTACCGGTCGGCAACGACACCGCCAACCGGCTGATGGAAAAGCTGATCCCGCGCGTCGAGAGCCTGAAGGTCGGTCCGTCGACGGATTCGGGCGCCGATTTCGGCCCGCTGGTGACGGCTCAGGCGCTGGAACGCGTCAAGGGCTATGTCGACACCGGCGTCAAGGAAGGCGCCAAGCTCGTCGTCGACGGCCGCGGCTTCAAGATGCAGGGCTATGAGGACGGCTACTACATGGGCGGCTGCCTGTTCGACAATGTGACGGCGGACATGCGCATCTACAAGGAAGAGATCTTCGGGCCGGTGCTCTCGGTGGTGCGCGCGCCGACCTATGAGAGCGCTATCAAGCTCGCTAACGACCACGAAATGGGCAATGGCGTCGCCATCTTCACCCGTGACGGCGACGCCGCGCGCGATTTTGCAAGCCGTGTCCAGGTCGGCATGGTCGGCATCAACGTACCGATCCCGGTTCCGATCGCCTATTACACCTTCGGCGGCTGGAAGGCGTCGTCCTTCGGCGACCTCAACCAGCACGGCCCGGACGCCTTCCGCTTCTACACCAAGACCAAGACGGTGACCTCGCGCTGGCCATCCGGCATCAAGGATGGTGCGGAATTCGTCATCCCGACGATGAACTGAAGTCCGACATTTGTTTCAGCGAGTTAAGGGCGCGGCTTTTGTCGCGCCCTTATTGTTTGCATTCATGCCGGTTGATGTCATCGACAAATAGTATATACTAAGGACATACTAAATTGGGAAAGGGTTCGACTCGTGACAAAGTATGCTCCCATCGCCGATTTCCTGCAGATGCAAGCGCTCGATGAGCTGAGTCTGGATTTTGAGAAGATAGAAGAGATCCTGGGCGCGTCTCTTCCGCGAAGTGCCTACGATCATCAGGCTTGGTGGGCCAATGATGTCAGCCATAGCCAAGGCAGGTCCTGGCTCGATGCCGGATGGAAGACCGAAAACCTGGACCTGGTTCGTCGTAGCGTAACGTTTGCTCGTGTTTCTGAGTCAACGCAAATTGTGCCGATAACTCCGCCAACCGCCCCGCTTTCCCTTGACCCGTGGGGTGCACTCGCAGGCACTGTGACCATTCATGACGAAAATGCCCTGACATCTCCGGTTGGCGAAATGTGGGACGCCGAAGCCGGTGACGCATGAACTCCATGCCGTTGCTTCTTGATACATGTGCGGTGATCTGGTTGTTCAACAGGTCACCGCTTACCGAGACCTCGCGAACTGCCATTTCGGAAGCAGCCACAGCAGGCCAGCTCTATGTTTCACCGTTTTCCGGCTGGGAAATCGGGATGCTGGTTCGTAAGAGCAAGATTGCTCTTACCATGCCGCCAGCGCTGTGGTTTTCCAAAGTCGTGGATCATCCCGCAATCACATTGGCGAGTTTGCATCACGGAATCCTGATCGAGTCCTCTTTTCTTCCTGCAGATCCTCCCGGTGATCCCGCCGACCGGATTGTCGTAGCAACGGCTCGCCAGTTCGGCTTGACGATCGTCACGCGCGACAAGCCGATTCTTGATTACGCAGGGCTAGGCCATGTGGCCGCTCTCGGCTGCTGAAGTCTGAAGAATATGAAGCTTACACGGTTGCAATCGTGCCGCCGTCGATGACGTATTCGACGCCGTGGAAATGGGCGGCGCAAAAAGAACCCACCGAAAGCTGACGCGGCTTTACCGCGTCGCCGCCGTCTCGGCATGGCCGCGCAGCAGCGCCATCAGCCGCTTGGCGTCCTTGGCGGCTGCCTCCTCGTCGCCGTCGAGGATCGAGCGGATCAGCGCGACGTGATGCTCGGCTGATTCGGCGAGGCCGGTGTCGGCCTTGTAGCGAAACCAGAAGCGGCGGCTGTGGGTTTGCAGGGGGGCGGCCAGCCGCGCCGCGAAGGGGTTGTCCGCGGCCATCGCCAAGGCCTCATCGAGCGCCTTGTCGGCCTGGATGAAGGCAAGCACATTGCCCGAGATGACCGCTTTCTGCATGGCCAGCGCTGCCTCGTGAAACAGGTCGGCGGCCTCGCGGGTGACGAAGCGGGCAGCCGAACGGGCCAGCACCACTTCGACGCCGCGCCGGGCATCGAGCACACGCAGCCAGTCGCCGGGATGCAGCGGCGCGATCGTGATGCCGGCGCGTGGCCGCACATCGAGCAGCCCTTCCCAGGCCAGCCGCTGGATCGCCTCGCGCACCGGCGTGCGGCCGAGCGCCAGCTTTTCGATGAGCGCTCCTTCGGTGACAAAGCTGGACGGCGCCAGCTCCAGCGTGACGATCATATGCTCGAGCACGCGGTAAGCCTTGGCCGCCGCCGGTTCGGACGTCATGGGTGCTTCCGTGGATATCAAAGGCGATCTCCTGATATATCTTGCATATATCATAACGGATTCCGCATTGACAGCGCGTTTCCTAACAGATATACGGCTGATATATCAGATGGAGAGATGATCATGTGGACCGGAGTTTTCCCCGCCGTCACGACCAAATTCACCGCCGACGACCAGCTCGACCATGCCGAGATGGAGCGCTGTTTCAGCCTGCAGATGGAGGCCGGTTGCGACGGCATCATCGTCTGCGGCTCACTCGGCGAAGGGCCGATGCTGTCGGCTGACGAGAAGATCGAAGTGCTGAAGACCGCGCAGAAAGTCGCCGGCAAGAAGCCGGTGCTGCTGACGGTCAACGAGGCGGGCACCCGCGAGGCCGCAAGCATCGCCAAGCGCGCCGCCAGGGAAGGCGCCAATGGCCTGATGGTGGTGCCGAGCCCGATCTACCACACCAACGCGGAGGAGACGGTCGCGGCGCTGCGCGCGGCCGCCGAGGCCGGCGACCTGCCGGTGATGATCTACTCCAACCGGCTCGCCTACCGTGTTGACGTCACCGTCGACCAGATGGAGGAGCTGGCATCGGACAAGCGCTTCGTCGCCATCAAGGAATCCTCCGACGATATCAGGCGTTCGACCGAGATCATCAACCGGCTGGGCGACCGCTACGATCTGTTCACCGGTGTCGACAATCTCGCCTTCGAGGCGCTGTCGATCGGCGCCATCGGCTGGGTGGCCGGCCTGGTCACCGCGTTCCCGCGCGAGACTGTCGCTATCTACCAGCTGATGAAGCAGGGCCGCCGCCAGGAGGCACTCGCCATCTACCGCTGGTTCCGCCCCCTGCTCGATCTCGATGTCTCGACCTATCTGGTACAGAACATCAAGCTTGCCGAAGTGCTTGCGATTGGTACCAATGACCGCGTGCGCATGCCGCGCCAGCCCCTGTCGGGCGAACGCCGCAAGGCGGTGGAGAAGATCATAAGGGATGCGCTGGCGGTGCGGCCGAAGCTGCCGTCGCTCCAGACGTCTCCTCTATCGGCGGACAGACTGGTGGCAGCCGAATAAGGGACAGCACCGACGTGCCAGGAAATTCCAAATCCCCGGAACAGGAGCAACGCTCCGCCACTGGGGCATGTTCTCCTCGTTGGCGGGGGGAAGGCGAGGACATCGCCATCGTCGGCGGTGGCATCATCGGCATCTGCGCGGCGGCCTTCCTTGCCGAGGCAGGGCGCAGCGTGACAATCTTCGACCGCACCGGCATCTGCGAGGAGACGAGTTCCGGCAATGCCGCTGCCTTCGCCTTCTCCGACGTGCTGCCGCTGGCGCACAAGGGCATGATCAAGAACCTGCCGAAATGGCTGGCCGATCCGCTTGGCCCGCTCAGCATTCCGCCGGCCTACCTGCCGAAGCTGCTGCCCTGGCTGATCCGCTTCTGGCGTGCCGGCGCGCCGGAAAAATACGAGGCCAGTCTCGCCGCCCAGGCCGGCATGATGAAGCTCGCTGAAGCGGAATGGATGGGCCTGCTCGATCGCTCCGGTACGCGGCCGATGCTGCGCGAGGATGGCTCGCTCGAACTCTACGAGAGTGAGGCCGAGTTTCAGGCTGGGCTGTCCGGTTGGGCGGCGCGCGAACGTTTCGGCATCGGCTTTCGCCATGTCGAGGGTAAGGATCTGGCGGGCTTGCAGCCAGGCCTGTCACCGCGTTTCGTCAAGGGCACCTTCGTGCCGGGCTGGAAGACGGTCGCCGACCCAAAACCGCTCGGCAAGGCGGTGTGGGCTTACGCCGAAGCCAAAGGCGCCCGCTTTGAAATGGCCCGCATCGACCGGGTCGCTGCGGACCAGGATGGCGCGACACTGACGCTGGCCGATGGCACGACCAGGCATGCGAGGCAGCTCGTCGTCGCCGCCGGCGCCTGGTCGCACCTTTTGGCGCGGCAACTTGGCGATCGCATTCCGCTGGAAACCGAGCGCGGCTACAACACGACCTTGCCCAAGGGCGCCTTCGACGTGAAGCGGCAGCTTATCTTTTCCGGGCATGGCTTCGTCATCACGCCGCTGGAGACGGGCCTGCGCGTCGGCGGTGCCGTCGAACTCGGCGGCATCGAGCGGCCGCCCAATTATGCCAGGTCGAAGGCGCTTCTGCAGAAGGCACAGAAATTCCTGCCGGGGCTCAATCCCTCGGGCGGGCGCGAATGGATGGGGTTCAGGCCTTCGCTGCCGGATTCGGTTCCTGTCATCGGCAAGGCTTCGGGAAGCCGGCCGGTGGTCTATGCTTTCGGCCACGGCCATCTCGGCCTGACCCAGGCGGCAGCAACGGGACGGTTGATCCGGGAAATCATCCTGGGGCAGACTCTGCCTTTAGATCTGGCCCCTTTCAGTCCACAACGTTTTTGAGCTCATCGCGGTTTTGAATTTTCGAGGAACGACATGGCCAAGAAATCCTTCTTCTGCATTGACGGCCACACTTGCGGCAATCCGGTGCGGCTGGTCGCCGGCGGCGGCCCGCTGCTTGAGGGCTCGACGATGATGGAACGGCGCGCGCATTTCCTCGCCGAATATGACTGGATCCGCACCGGCCTGATGTTCGAGCCGCGCGGCCATGACGTGATGTCGGGTTCGATCCTGTACCAGCCGACGCGCGAGGATTGCGACATCGCCATCCTGTTCATCGAAACCTCCGGCTGCCTGCCGATGTGCGGGCACGGCACCATCGGCACGGTGACGATGGCGATAGAACACGGGCTGATCAAGCCGAAGACGCCAGGTGTGCTGAGGCTCGACACGCCGGCCGGCCTGGTCATCGCCGAGTACAAACAGGTCGGCGAGTATGTCGAGGAGGTGCGCATCACCAACGTGCCGTCCTTCCTTTATGCCGAGGGTCTGACGGTCGAATGCCCCGGGCTCGGCGAGATCACCGTCGATGTCGCGTATGGCGGCAATTTCTACGCCATCGTCGAGCCGCAGGCGAATTATCGCGACATGGCGGATCATTCGGCCGGCGACCTCATCGCCTGGAGCCCGGTGGTGCGCCAGCGGCTGAACGAGAAATACACTTTCGTGCATCCGGAAAATCCTGGGATCAACCGGCTGTCGCATATGCTGTGGACCGGCAAGGCGACGGTGGACGGGGCCGACGCCCGCAATGCCGTCTTCTACGGCGACAAGGCGATCGACCGTTCACCGTGCGGCACCGGCACCTCGGCGCGTATGGCGCAGCTTCATGCCAAGGGCAAGCTCAAGGCCGGCGATGCCTTCGTGCATGAATCGATCATCGGTTCACTGTTCAAGGGCAAGGTCGAAAAGGAGGTCGCTGTCGCGGGCAAGGCGGCGATCATTCCCTCGATCGGCGGCTGGGCGCGCATGACCGGACTGAACACGATCTTCATCGACGACCGCGATCCGTTCGCGCATGGCTTTGTGGTCAAGTGAGGGAATCCTGCCCCTGGGGAAAGCAACGTGACGAAAAGATGAACGGTGTCAGGAACGCAACGAATCTTCTTATCACCGAATTTTGACGGCGATTTCTTCGAAACGGGGCGCATGATACGGCTGAATCGTCAAAGACATTGCGTTATGCCAATGATAGGGTCCGCGATAGTCCAGGGGTCGGATGGGAGAAAACGGGCAATCGGACGGTCGACAAAACACGCATGACGGTTGAAAAATGACGTTGCAATCCGGGCTCGAAACTTTACGACTAGGGGAAATACGAAAAGGAATGCGTCTGCATGGGCGACATTCCAGGGGAGCCATGTACACATGCAGTACTTTGTCCAGCAGCTTATCAACGGGCTGACGCTGGGATCGATCTATGGGCTGATCGCGATCGGCTACACGATGGTCTACGGCATCATCGGCATGATCAACTTCGCCCATGGCGACATTTTCATGGTGGGCGCCTTCACGGCGCTGATCGTCTTCCTCGTCCTTGGCGCTCTGTTCTATTCGGTGCCCGTGGTCGTAGCACTGCTGGTCATGATGATCGTGGCGATGCTGCTCACCAGCCTCTACAACTGGACAATCGAGAAGGTGGCCTACCGGCCGCTGCGCGGCTCGTTCCGGCTGGCGCCGCTGATCACCGCCATCGGCATGTCGATCGCGCTGTCGAACTTCGTCCAGGTGACGCAAGGGCCGCGCAACAAGCCGATCCCGCCGATGGTGTCGAAAGTCTACGACATCGGCGGCATCAGCGTGTCGCTGAAGCAGATTATCATCGTCGTCGTCACCGCGCTGCTGCTGGCGCTGTTCTGGTACCTGGTCAACAAGACCTCGCTTGGCCGCGCCCAGCGCGCCTGCGAACAGGATCGCAAGATGGCGGCGCTGCTCGGCATCGATGTCGACCGCACCATCTCGATCACCTTCATCATGGGTGCTGCCCTAGCCGCCGTCGCCGGCACGCTGTTCCTGATGTACTACGGCGTCATCGCCTTCTCCGACGGCTTCACGCCGGGTGTGAAAGCGTTCACCGCGGCGGTGCTCGGCGGCATCGGGTCGCTGCCGGGCGCGGTGCTCGGCGGGCTGATGATCGGCTTCATCGAAAGCATGTGGTCGGCCTATTTCTCGATCGACTACAAGGACGTCGCGGCGTTCTCGATCCTGGCCATCGTGCTGATCTTCCTGCCTTCCGGCATTCTGGGCCGGCCAGAAGTCGAAAAGGTCTGAGATCATGGCCGTCACCGTATCTCCCGAGCGCGACGTCGTCGCCACCCCTACCCAACGCGCCCTGAAGGAAGGGTTCTATGCCGGCGCCATTTCGCTTGGCCTGTTCGTGCTGTTCGTCGGGCTGAAGACCGGTCAGAACATTTCCAACGAACTGGTCGTGACGACGCGCTGGGGCCTGCTTGCCGCCGTGGTGATCGCCACGGCCGTCGGGCGCTTCCTCTATGTCGCCTATGGCCAGCCCTTCATGGCCAGCCAGAAGATAACCAACGTTGCCACCGGCCTGTTGCCGGCCAGCGTGGCATCACGGTTCTTCCAGTTGCCGTGGTTCATCGCCGCTGTTGTCGCAGCGGTGCTGCTGTTCGTGTTCAACGGCTCGCTCGCCGGATGGGTGGGCGCGGAACCGGCCGGCTACCTGCAATTCCTGCGCGCCCTGGCGATCATCTACGTGCTGGCTTGCGTGATCTACTACTTCCGCGCCTTCATCCATGCCAACTTCACCAAATTGGGCATCACGGCGCTGGTGCTCTACCCGATCCTCGTGGTCGCGGTGCTGTCGCTGAACGCCTGGTCCATTACTGGCGGGCTGCAGGGTTCGCTGAAATGGGTCGATAATTTCGGCATCCAGATCCTGATCTATGTGATGCTGGCCTGGGGCCTGAACATCGTCGTCGGCCTCGCCGGCCTGCTCGATCTCGGCTACGTCGCCTTCTATGCGCTTGGCGCCTACGCGTACGCGCTTCTCGCCACGCAGTTCGGCCTGTCGTTCTGGATCCTGTTGCCGGCCGCCGGTGCCATGGCGGCGCTGTGGGGCGTTCTGCTCGGCTTCCCGGTGCTGCGCCTGCGTGGCGACTATCTGGCGATCGTAACGCTGGCTTTCGGTGAGATCATCCGCCTGGTGCTGATCAACTGGCGCGAGGTCACCAACGGATCGGCCGGCATTTCCGGCATTCCCAAGGTCAGCTTCTTCGGCCTGATGTCGTTCAACGTGTCGGACCCGAACTATATCGCCAAGGTGCTCGGCATCGCCCAGTCAGGCGCCTACTACAAGATTTTTCTCTACTATCTGATCCTGGGCCTGTGCCTGCTCACCGCCTTCGTCACCATCCGGCTGCGCCGCCTGCCGGTCGGCCGGGCCTGGGAAGCGCTGCGCGAGGACGAGATCGCCTGCCGCTCGCTCGGCATCAACACCACCACCACCAAGCTGACCGCCTTTGCCACCGGCGCCATGTTCGGCGGTTTCGCCGGCTCTTTCTTTGCCGCGCGGCAAGGCTTCGTCAGCCCGGAATCCTTCGTCTTCCTGGAATCGGCCATCATCCTGGCCATCGTCGTTCTCGGCGGCATGGGCTCGCTGGTCGGCATCGCGGTTGCCGCGATGGTGATGATTGGCGGCACCGAGGCGCTGCGCGAGCTCGACTTCCTCAAGCAGATATTCGGGCCTGACTTCACCCCGGAGCTCTACCGCATGCTGCTGTTCGGCATGGCAATGGTCATCGTCATGCTGTGGAAGCCGCGCGGCTTCGTCGGCAGTCGTGAACCGACGGCCTTCCTCAAAGAGCGAAGGGCTGTCTCCAGTTCCTTCACCAAGGAGGGCCACGGCTGATGAACGCGAACCCGATGCAGAAGACAAATCCGGGCATGAACGACGCCATCCTGCAGGTCGAACATCTGTCGATGAAATTCGGCGGCCTGGTCGCCATTGGCGACCTTTCCTTCGCCGCCAGGCGCAGCGAGATCACCGCGCTGATCGGCCCCAACGGCGCCGGCAAGACCACCGTGTTCAATTGCATCACCGGTTTCTACAAGCCGTCGGAAGGCATGATCACCCTCAACCGGGCGGACGGGTCGAGCTTCCTGCTCGAACGGCTGCCCAACCATGAGATTCCGGCGCGCGCCAAGGTGGCGCGTACCTTCCAGAACATTCGCCTGTTCTCGGGCATGACGCTGCTGGAGAACCTTTTGGTTGCCCAGCACAACAAGCTGATGAAGGCGTCGGGCTATACGGTCCTTGGCCTGTTCGGCTTCAGCGGTTACCGCAAGGCCTCAGCCGAATCGGTCGAGCTTGCCAGGCACTGGCTGGAGAAGGCCGACCTTGTCGACCGTGCCGACGATCCGGCCGGTGACTTGCCCTATGGCGCGCAGCGGCGTCTCGAGATCGCACGTGCCATGTGCACGGGTCCGGAGCTGCTGTGCCTGGACGAGCCGGCGGCCGGCCTCAATCCAAAGGAGTCGGCGGCGCTCAACGAACTGCTGATCGACATCAAGAACACATCAGGCACCTCGATCCTCTTGATCGAGCATGACATGTCCGTGGTCATGCAGATCTCCGACCATGTCGTGGTGCTGGAATATGGCCGCAAGATTTCGGACGGCAGTCCGCAATCGGTGCGTACCGATCCGCGCGTCATCGCCGCCTATCTCGGCGTTGACGACGAGGAGGTCGAGCAGGTCCTCACCGAAGTCGGCGACGAGGACGTCATCGAACAGCTTGATACGGGGCCTGATTCCGCGCATGGGCCTGGGACATCGTCATCGTATCTCGCCGGGCCGGTAACAGACACGGTCGGTCACAGTTCTGGAGAGCGCGTTACCGTGGCGAAGGGCGCTTCAAAGGCGGAGCAGGTCGATGCCAGGTCGCTCGCCGAGGCAAACAAGGCTGCCGCGCTGACGGCGGCATCGGCTGCAAAGCCCGCTCCTGCGGCGAAAGCAAAGCCTGCGCCGAAAGCGGCGTCAAAGTCGGCAACCGGGACGACGGTGAAGTCGACTGCGGCGCCTGCTGCGGCCAAACCGGCAGCCAAGGCTCCAGTGGCTAAGGCTCCAATGGCTAAGACTGCGGCGGGCAAGGCTGGGGAAATCTCCAACAGGCTAGCGGCGCCCCGCGGTGGCAAGGCCGACAATCTGACCCGCATCAAGGGCATCGGTACGGTCAACGAGAAGAAGCTCAACGATCACGGCATCTTCCACTTCGACCAGATCGGCGCCTGGAAAAAGGCCGATGTCGAGGCTGCTGAAGCTTACCTGGCCTTTGATGGACGCATCGCGCGTGAAGAGTGGGTCAAGCAGGCCAAGCTGCTCGGCCAGGGCAAGGACACGGAATTCGCGCGCCGTGTCGATGCCGGCAAGGTGGCGACCAGCCACGCTTCCGCGAAGACCGCCAGCACGGCCAAGCCTGTGTCGGGCAAGCGTGGAGGGGGCAAGTGATGGCCGGGACAACGCTGCTCGATATCAAGGGCGTCCAGACTTACTACGGCAACATCCGGGCGCTGAACGGCGTCGACGTCACCGTCAATGAGGGTGAGATCGTGGCGCTGATCGGCGCCAACGGCGCCGGCAAGTCGACGCTGATGATGACCATTTTCGGGGCGCCGCGCGCCCGCGCGGGAAGCATCACCTTCGCCGGCACCGACATCACCCAGATGCCGACGCACGAGATCGCCCGCATGCGCATCGCCCAGTCGCCGGAAGGTCGCCGTATCTTCCCGCGCATGACGGTGATGGAAAACCTGCAGATGGGCGCCAGCCTCGACAACCTCAAGCACTATGACGAGGACGTCGAGAAAGTGTTCACGCTGTTCCCGCGGCTCAAGGAGCGCATCGCCCAGCGCGGCGGCACCCTGTCGGGCGGCGAGCAGCAGATGCTGTCGATCGGACGCGCGCTGATGGCGCGGCCAAAGCTGCTTTTGCTCGACGAGCCGTCGCTGGGTCTGGCGCCGCTGATCGTCAAGCAGATCTTCGATGCCATCCGCGAGTTGAACCGCACGCAGGGGCTGACCGTGTTCCTGGTCGAGCAGAACGCCTTTGGTGCGTTGAAACTCGCCACGCGCGGCTATGTCATGGTCAACGGCAATGTGACGATGAGCGGCACCGGCAAGGAACTGCTCGCCAATCCCGAAGTGCGCGCCGCCTATCTCGAAGGCGGACACCACTGAGTTTGGAGCGGAAAGTGTGCATCCGGTATTCGGCTCCAGATTGTTTGTTTGTCGCATGACCTTTGTCCGAAAAGTCTGCAACTCTTCGGGATCATGCTAAGGAGACTTCATCATGCAGGGCATTCTCTATGAGGAACCCTCGATCTGGCAGTTCTTCTTCGTCACCTGCCTGCTTGGCGGTTGGGCGGCCTGGATGACGGGCAAGGCCAGCGCCCAGACCTGGCGCAGCTTTCCGCAGCTGTTCGCCTATCTGCTGGGCCTCGGCATCGGCATCCGGTTCATTCATCACGCGCTGTTCGGCGGCACGATGTTCTCGCTGCACTACTATATCGTCGACACCATCGTGCTGATGATACTGGGCTTCGTCGGCTATCAATACACACGAACAAACCAGATGGTGACGCAGTATAATTGGCTCTACGAAAGAGCTTCAGTCTTGAGCTGGAAACCGAAAGGTTGACGTTCATCATTAACGCCGCTTCGGGGATGAATCGGCGTGACAAGGGCCTGAAAATCGGCAAACTATGCCTTCTGCGATAAGGGTGGGCATCGCATGAAAGCTTCATCCACGCCCACTCCGTTAATGGGAGCGTTTTACATGAGAAAATTATTGTTGTCCGCTGTCGCCGTAGGCGCGCTCGTCGCGTTCGGCGGCGCCGCGTGGGCTGACGTCATGGTCGGCGTCGCCGGCCCGATCACCGGTCCGAACGCAGCTTTCGGCGCACAGCTTCAGAAGGGTGCGGAAGCGGCTGTCGCCGACATCAATGCCAAGGGCGGCATCAACGGCGAGCAGATCAAGCTCGAAATCGGCGACGACGTCTCCGATCCGAAGCAGGGCATCTCGGTCGCCAACAAGTTCGTCGGCGACGGCGTCAAGTTCGTGGTCGGCCACTTCAACTCGGGCGTCTCGATCCCGGCCTCGGAAGTCTACGCTGAAAACAACATCGTCGAAGTGACGCCGGCTGCCACCAATCCGCAGTTCACCGAGCGCGGCCTGTGGAACGTGTTCCGCACCTGCGGACGCGACGACCAGCAGGGCAGCATTGCCGGCGCTTATCTCGCCGCGAACTTCAAGGATGCCAAGATCGCCGTTGTTCACGACAAGACCACCTACGGTCAGGGTCTTGCCGACGAAACCAAGAAGGCGATGAATGCCAAGGGCCTGACGGAAGTCATGTATGAAGGCATCAATGTCGGCGACAAGGACTTCTCGGCGCTGATCGCCAAGATGAAGGAAGCCGGCGTTACCATCATCTATTGGGGCGGTCTGCACACCGAAGCCGGCCTGATCATCCGCCAGGCGGCTGACCAGGGCCTCAAGGCGACGCTGGTCTCCGGCGACGGCATCGTGTCGAACGAACTGGCTTCGATCGCGGGCGACGCGGTTGCGGGCACGCTCAACACATTTGGCCCGGATCCGCGCCTGATCCCCGCCAACAAGGAACTCGTCGAGAAGTTCCGTGCGCAGGGCTTCGAGCCGGAGGCCTATACGCTCTACGCCTACGCTGCCGTGCAGGCGATCGCGGAAGCAGCAACTGCTGCCAAGTCGAACGATCCGCAGGCAGTTGCCAAGGCGCTGCATGCAAACGGCCCGTTCAAGACCGTGCTCGGCGACCTGTCCTATGACGCCAAGGGCGACCCGACGCTGCCCGGCTACGTCATCTACGAATGGAAGAAGGGCGCCGACGGCAAGTACACCTACATCCAGAAGATGTAAGCCTGTCGACTTCGATCAATATGAAATGCCCGGCGCTTCGCGCCGGGCATTTTTCGTTTCAATGCATGTCGCCCAAAGCGCGCCAGATTGGCGGAACGACGTGCAGCTTAGCCGAAAAATGATCAAGCCTTGAACAGCAGCACCGGCAGTTTTTTGCGTGTTCGAATGAATGCGACCGGCTTTGTCGCAAAGATTCGATTTAAATCGATTGAATCATCTGTCAAATTTGTTTGCACTGCAGCATTTTCACGCTAATCATTGCTCCGATTTCCCGTTCCTTCCGCTGCTGGAGCCCAGTCCTTGGCCATCACGAAGATCCTCGTCGCCAATCGGTCAGAAATCGCCATCCGCGTCTTTCGCGCGGCCAACGAGTTGGGCCTCAAAACCGTGGCGATCTGGGCCGAGGAAGACAAATATTCGTTGCACCGCTTCAAGGCCGACGAGAGCTACCAGGTCGGGCGCGGTCCGCATCTCAGCAAGGACATGGGACCGATCGAGAGTTATCTGTCGATCGAGGAAGTGATCCGCGTCGCCAGGCTTTCGGGCGCCGATGCCATCCACCCGGGCTACGGACTTCTGTCGGAAAGCCCCGAATTCGCCGAAGCCTGTGCGCAAGCCGGCATCACCTTCATCGGCCCGAAGCCGGACACGATGCGCCGCCTCGGCAACAAGGTTGCGGCGCGCAACCTCGCCATCGAAGTCGGCGTGCCGGTCATTCCCGCCACCGATCCGTTGCCGGACGACATGGAGGCGGTCAAGAAACTGGCCAAGGAGGTTGGCTATCCGGTCATGCTGAAGGCCTCGTGGGGCGGTGGTGGGCGCGGCATGCGCGCCATCCGCGCCGAGGCCGATCTCGCCCGCGAAGTCATGGAAGGCAAGCGCGAGGCGAAAGCCGCCTTCGGCAAGGACGAGGTCTATCTCGAAAAGCTGATCGAGCGCGCCCGCCACGTCGAGGTGCAGGTGCTTGGCGACACGCATGGCAATGTCGTGCATCTGTTCGAGCGCGACTGCTCGATCCAGCGCCGCAACCAGAAAGTCGTCGAGCGGGCGCCCGCACCCTATCTCGAAATGGCGCAGCGCGAGGAGCTTTGCGGCCATGCGCTGAAGCTTGCCCGTGAAACCAATTATATCGGCGCCGGCACCGTTGAATTCCTGCAGGATGCCGACAGCGGAAAATTCTATTTCATCGAGGTCAATCCGCGCATCCAGGTCGAGCACACCGTCACCGAGCAAGTGACGGGCATCGACATCGTCAAGGCGCAGATCCACATCCTCGACGGCTTCGCCATCGGCACGCCTGAATCGGGTGTGCCGGCGCAGCGGGACATCAGGCTGAACGGCCATGCCTTGCAGTGCCGCATCACCACCGAGGATCCCGAGCACAATTTCATTCCGGATTACGGCCGCATCACCGCCTATCGCGGCGCCACCGGCTTCGGCATCCGGCTGGATGGCGGCACGGCCTATTCCGGCGCGGTCATCACCCGCTTCTACGATCCGCTGTTGGAGAAGGTGACGGCGTGGGCGCCGACGCCGGCCGAGACCATCGCCCGCATGAACCGCGCGCTGCGCGAGTTCCGCATCCGCGGCGTTGCCACCAACCTCACCTTCCTCGAAGCGATCATCAACCACCCGAGCTTCGCCGACAATTCCTATACGACGAAGTTCATCGACACGACGCCGGAGCTGTTCCAGCAGGTCAAGCGGCAGGACCGCGCGACCAAACTCATCAACTATCTGGCCGATGTCAGCGTCAACGGCCATCCCGAGACGCGCGGCCGGCCGACGCCGAAGGCCGATGCGGCCGCACCCGTCGTGCCCTATCTCAACGGCAATGTGCCCGGCGGCAGCAAGCAGAAGCTCGACTTGCTCGGGCCGGAAAAGTTTGCCGGCTGGATGCGCGAGCAGAAGGAAGTTCTGGTCACCGACACGACGATGCGCGACGGCCATCAATCGTTGCTCGCCACGCGCATGCGCACGCACGACATTGCCAATATTGCGGGGACCTACGCGCGCGCCCTGCCGCAGCTTCTGTCGCTGGAATGCTGGGGCGGCGCGACCTTCGACGTCGCCATGCGCTTCCTCACCGAGGATCCGTGGGAGCGGCTTTCGCTGGTGCGCGAGGCGGCCCCCAATCTGTTGCTGCAGATGCTGCTGCGCGGCGCCAACGGCGTCGGCTACACCAACTATCCAGACAATGTCGTGCAGCATTTCGTCAAGCAGGCGGCGAGCGGCGGCATCGACCTGTTCCGGGTTTTCGACTGCCTGAACTGGGTCGAGAACATGCGCGTCGCCATGGACGCCGTCGGCGCCGAGGGCAAGCTGTGTGAGGCGGCGATGTGCTACACCGGCGACATTCTCGATCCGGCGCGGGCCAAGTACGATTTGAAATATTATGTCGGGCTGGCTGGCGAACTGCAGGCCGCCGGCGCCCACATCATCGCCGTCAAGGACATGGCCGGCCTTTTGAAGCCGGCAGCGGCGCGCGTGCTGTTCAAGGCGCTGCGCGAGGCGACCGACCTGCCGATCCATTTCCACACCCACGACACGTCGGGCTTGTCGGCGGCGACCGTGCTGGCGGCGGTGGAGAGCGGCGTCGACGCCATCGACGCGGCGATGGACGCCTTCTCCGGCAACACCTCGCAGCCTTGCCTGGGCTCGATCGTCGAGGCGCTGAAGGGCACCGAGCGCGACCCCGGCCTCGACCCGCAATGGATCCGCAAAATCTCGTTCTACTGGGAAGCGGTGCGCAACCAGTACGCCGCCTTCGAAAGCGATCTCAAAGGGCCGGCCTCGGAAGTCTACCTGCACGAAATGCCGGGCGGACAGTTCACCAACCTCAAGGAGCAGGCGCGCTCGCTCGGGCTGGAGACACGCTGGCACGAGGTGGCGCAGACCTATCACGACGTCAATCTGATGTTCGGCGACATCGTCAAGGTGACGCCGTCGTCCAAGGTCGTCGGCGACATGGCGCTTATGATGGTGAGCCAGGACCTGACCGTCGCCGATGTCGAGAACCCGGCAAGGGACATTGCCTTCCCGGACTCGGTCGTCTCGATGCTGCGCGGCGATCTCGGCCAGTCGCCGGGAGGGTGGCCAGAGGCGCTGCAGAAGAAGGCGCTGAAGGGCGACAAGCCGATCACGGCCAGGCCCGGATCGCTGCTCAAGCCGGCCGATCTCAAGGCCAGCCGCAGGGAGATCGAGGAGAAGCTGGAGCGCAAGCTCTCGGAATACGAATTCGCCTCGTGGCTGATGTATCCGAAGGTGTTTACCGACTTCGCCGGCGCGCAGGAGACCTACGGCCCGGTCAGCGTCCTGCCGACGCCGACCTATTTCTACGGCATGAAGTCGGAAGACGAGATCTTTGTCGATATCGAGAAGGGCAAGACGCTGGTCGTGCGCTGCCTGGCGATCGGCGATGTCGACGACAAGGGCATGGTCACCGTGTTCTTCGAGCTCAACGGCCAGCCGCGTCGCGTGAAGGTGCCGGACCGGGCACATGGCGCCTCCGCCGCCAAGGCGCGGCGCAAGGCAGAGCCCGGCAACGAGGCGCATGTCGGCGCACCGATGCCAGGCGTGGTCTCGGCACTTTCGGTCGCCGCCGGCCAGGCGGTGAAGGCCGGCGACGTGCTGCTCTCCATCGAAGCGATGAAGATGGAGACGGCGCTGCATGCCGAGCGCGACGGTACGGTCGCCGAGGTGCTGGTCAAGGCCGGCGACCAGATCGATGCCAAGGACCTGCTGATCGCCTTCGCTTAGGGCATATCGATATTCAGGTGATGCCGGCCTTCGAATAGCGGCTTCCTGCGCTTCCCCGTTCTACTGCGTCGCAGTAGAACTGTGCTCACGTACTTTAAGTACGCTCCGCTCCGGTTCTCGGAAGCCACCATTCTCGGCTCGGCCTGACCTGAATCTCGGCATGCCCAGGTCCATGTGGGCGAGATGGCTGTCGGCTTCTGTCGGCAGCCCTTGGTTAGCTGTTCGATAACAGCTTGACCCGCCGCCGCCGGTCGGGCATCGAACCGGCTCAAATTCGCCGCCGTCTTTCCGCGAGTCGCGGCGTAGAACCAATCTTTGGAGAAGAACATGGCCGACGATATCACCGAGACCAGCCAGACTGTTGCCGCCGGCCAGCTGCGTGCCCTGATCGAGCGCATCGAGCGGCTCGAGGAAGAAAAGAAGACGATCGCCGACGACATCAAGGAAGTCTTCGCCGAGGCCAAGGGCACCGGCTTCGACACCAAGGCGATCCGCACCATCATCCGTCTGCGCAAGAAGGATCAGGCCGAGCGCCAGGAAGAGGACGCCATCCTCGATCTGTATATGGCCGCACTCGGCATGGTGTAAGAACTAACCGCCCCGGCGCCGATGCGGTCGCCGGTCATACGGTTTGAACCATGAGCGAATTCGACTTCGGCGGTCGCCGCGCCTCGGAATTCAGCCATCGCGGCTTCTGGACGCTGTTCGCTGAGCGGCATCCGGAAGAACGAGCCCGGCTGGCGCGGCGCGGACCCTGGTTCTGGCAGCGCGGGCTGCCCGACTTCGCCTTGGTTCTTTCCATGTATGTCGCGCCGGCGCAGAACCATGTCGGCGTCTTCTTCGGCCGCAACGAGAAGTTCGGCGCCACGGAAAGCTGGTCGCGGTTGAAGCCGTTCCAGCCAGCCATCGAAGACAGGCTGAGGCTCAGGCCGGAGCAAAGCTGCGAGGGCCTCGGCATCAATTCGATGTGGCGGGTGAACTGCTATGCCGAGGACAATTGGCCTGCCATGACCGACTGGCTGGTGACGGAATGCTCGCGTGTCGAGCGCGCTGTCATCGAAGTGCTTGGACAGAGGTAGGCGTCGGTGTTCGCGGATTTCTTCCGCTCGCGTTGGCTTGGCCAGGTGCCGATCGACCGGCTGTTCTGGCGCGACATGATCTTCGTCGGGACGGGGATTAACGTTGCTTCGTCCGCGGCAGCACTGATCCTGCTTGGATTGAAAATGCCGCTCGGCCTCGTGCTGGCGGTGCATTTCGCACCGGTGCCCTACAACATCTTCCTGACCATCGCGGTCTGGCGGACGGCAGAGCAATCGGGCGCCAAGGCCTCGCTGATGCTTTTGGGCTCGGCGCTCTGGCTCGTCGCCACGGTGGCGGTCTGAAGGGGCCGAACGCAGCACGACAAAGGGCGGCCGAAGCCGCCCTTTGTATGATCCGACCATCAGGGCCCGTTCAGGCCGCTGGGTCGAATTTCAGCGCCACGCCGTTGATGCAGTAGCGCAGGCCGGTCGGCGGCGGGCCGTCCTCGAAGACATGGCCGAGATGGCTGCCGCAGCGGGCGCAGTGGCATTCGGTGCGGACCATGCCGTAGCTGCGGTCGATGGTGTTCTCGACCGAGCCGGGCACCGGATCGTTGAAGCTCGGCCAGCCGGTGCCGCTCTCGAACTTCAGCTTGGATTCGAACAGCGGCTGGTCGCAGCCGACGCAGGAAAATGTGCCGGCGCGCTTCTCGTAGAGCAAGGCGCAGCTTCCCGGCCGCTCGGTGCCGTGACCGCGCATGACCGCATATTGCTCCGGCGTCAGCCGGGCGCGCCATTCGGCGTCGGTGCGGGTGACGGGGTAGGTGTCCATTTGATCTCCTCAGCCTTGGCGGCTCGTTGTTGATTGCAACCGGATATTCGCTCCAACATAGGCATTTGTTACGCGATTTTCTCGCATTTTCGATCGACTGTCATGCGATAGCCGCGAGATAACGAGCGACCGATGCGTTGAACGCCGCTTTTGCGCCACCGATGATGTTCAGCTCCCACCATGCGCCGCGGATGTCGTCGAAGTCATATGGTTCAAGTGCTGCCGCGATGCGGCGCACGGCGGCCGCGTTGAGCGGTATCTGGTTGGGATAACTGTACATGAAGCTGACATGGCGGCGGGTCGGCGTCACCTGGACGGTGTCGCCCGTCAGCAGGGCGTTGCCGCCATCGTGCTGCCAGTGCAGCACCTGGCTGCCGGCAAAATGGCCGCCGCAGCGGATGAGTGTCAGCGAGGGATTGATGGCAAGAGTTTCGCCTTCCCAGCTGACGATCGAGGGATGCGGCCGCATGATCCACTGGCGGTCGTCGGCATGGAGATAGATCGGCACGCCGCCAAAGGCCTCGCTCCATCCGGCCATCGCCGAATAGAAATGGCAGTGCGAGATGGCGATGGCCGCCAGGCCGCCGCGACGGTTGATCTCGGCTACCGCCTCGTCGCTCACCATCGAGACGCAGTCCCACAGCACGTTGCCGTGCCGCGTCTGCACGAGTTGCGCCCGCTGGCCGATGGCGAAGCGCGGCTCGATGCCGAAGGCGAGCACACCGGCATCGTCCAGCATCACAAGCCTATGCCCGGCAGCGAGCTCTTGCTGTGTGCTCCAGGCCTGGCCCTCCCAGCGCACAAACTGCCGTTCGTCCTCGCAGATCGGGCAGTGTTTTGGCGGCGTCTCCGTCGCCGCGAACTGGACGCCGCACTGCAGGCAGAGGAAGCAAGCCATCGGAACTCCGTCGTTCTTTCAATGCTTTCTGGAAAGCTGCTTCGTCGCGCCTTCGAGCCCGGCCAGCGTCAGCGGAAACATGCGGCCGCCAAAAATGTCGCGGATCATCGTGATCGAATGCGTAAAGCCCCAGTTCTTTTGGGTCTCAGGATTGAGCCATACCGCGTTCGGCCATTGCTGCAGCAGGCGGCCGAGCCAGACAGCGCCGGCCTCCGGATTCCAGTGTTCGACCGAACCGCCGGGGTGTGCGATCTCGTAGGGGCTCATCGAGGCGTCACCGACGACGATCACCTTGTAGTCCGCACCGTATTTGTGGAGAAGATCGAAGGTCGGGATCACCTCGGCATGGCGGCGCCGGTTGTCCTTCCACACGCCCTCGTAGAGGCAGTTGTGGAAGTAAAAATATTCGAGCTGGCGGAATTCGGCACGCGCCGCCGAAAACAGCTCCTCGACACTCTTGATGTGATCGTCCATCGAGCCGCCGACGTCGAAGAACATCAGGAGCTTCACGGCGTTGCGCCGTTCGGGCCGCGTCTGCACGTCGAGATAGCCGTGCTCGGCGGTGGCGTGGATGGTGCCGGGCAGGTCGAATTCTTCCTCGGCGCCTTCGCGCACCCAGCGGCGCAGCCGCTTCAACGCGATCTTGATGTTGCGGGTGCCAAGCTCGACGGCATCGTCGAAGTTTTTGAACTCGCGCTTGTCCCAGACCTTTACCGCGCGGCGGTTGCGGCTTTCGTGCTGGCCGATGCGCACGCCTTCGGGGTTGTAGCCATAGGCGCCGAAGGGCGAGGTGCCGCCGGTGCCGATCCATTTCGAGCCGCCCTGGTGGCGGCCCTTCTGCTCCTCGAACCGCTGCTTCAAGGTCTCCATCAGCTTCTCGAAACCGCCAAGCGCCTCGACCAGCTTTTTCTCTTCCTCGGTCAGGTGCTTTTCGGCGAGCCGGCGCAGCCATTCCTCGGGAATATTGGCGACGTCGACCGCATCCGGCCCGCCAAGCACCTCGATGCCCTTGAAGACATGCGCGAACACCTGGTCGAAGCGGTCGATATGGCGCTCGTCCTTCACCAGAGCGGCGCGGGCGAGGTAGTAGAAACCTTCGACGTCGTAGTCGACCAGCCCGGCCTCCAGGCCCTCCAGCAGCGACAGATATTCTCGGAGCGAAATGGGAACCCGCGCTGCCTTCAATTCGAGGAAGAAGGGGATGAACATTTTTCTATCTACAGCAGATCATACTCGATGAAACCGGTGCGACGCGCGACGTGGTCGTAGAGCTTGCGTGCGGTGGTGTTGGTTTCGTGCGTCATCCAGTAGACGTTCTTAACGCCGATCTTTTCCGACGCGTCCTTCACAGCCTTGATCAGCGCGGCTCCGATGCCCTTGCCACGCACGTCCGGGTCGGCGAACAGGTCCTGCAGGTAGCAGTTGTTTTTCTCGGACCAGCCTGAGCGGTGGTAGAGATAGTGGGTGATGCCGACCGCCTTGCCGTCGAGGGTGGCGATAAAACCCTTCGGCTCGAACTCACCCGCTGTGAACAGCCGTTTCCAGGTGACGGCGTAGACCTCTTCCGGCAGCTTGGTCTCGTAGAAGGTCAGGTAGTCGGTCCACAGGCGCTTCCAGTCGGCGTGGTCGGACTGTGCGAGCGGGCGGATAGTAATCTCAGACATTGGAATGCTCCCATTTCATGAGCCAGCTTCGGCAATGTCCACTGCCGCCACAAGGGTCCATGCACGATAACCGTCTAATCCTGTTTTAACTTGACGGCCCTCTGGGCAAAAGCTGGCTGGCGAAGACTTCGAAGCGACGAACTTCCTCCAGAGATTCAACAGAGCCTCCCCGAAACGTGTCGATTCCCACGATCGCTCGGCCTTCTTCGTCTTGCCATCGGGATAATACGAGGCAACGGACATCACCTAGTCGCCGATAGGCGCAATCAGCATCCAGCCACTCTGACGAAGCATAGACCTGCTTTTCGTGGAAGCGCCATTGGCGGCCAAATCGGTCGCTGAATTCGAATTCGACGATTCGCGGTTGCGGGTCGTCGTCGATCCAGCGCGTTATCGAAACTTCTATGTCCGCGTACTCTTCCGGCATGCCTAACCCTGCCGCCGCGCCATGAAGGCCAGCCGCTCGAACAGGTGCACGTCCTGTTCGTTCTTCAGCAACGCACCGTGCAGCTTGGGCAGTGCATTCTTCGGGTCGGCGCGCAAATCCTCGGGCGCGATGTCGTCGGCGACCAGCAGGCGGATCCAGTCGAGCGCTTCGGAGGTCGACGGCTTCTTCTTCAGTCCCGGTACGTCGCGGATTTCGTAGAACTGGGTGAGGGCCGCGCGCACCAAATTCTGCTTGATGCCGGGATAGTGGACATCGACAATCCTGTGCAGCGTGTCGACGTCGGGAAAGCGGATGTAGTGGAAGAAGCAGCGGCGCAGGAAGGCGTCCGGCAGCTCCTTCTCGTTGTTGGAGGTGATGATGACAATAGGGCGGACGGCGGCGCGGATGGTCTCGCCGGTCTCGTAGACGAAGAACTCCATCCGATCGAGTTCCTGCAGCAGGTCGTTGGGGAACTCGATGTCGGCCTTGTCGATCTCGTCGATCAAAAGCACAACTTTTCTGCCCGCTGCGAACGCCTCCCAGAGCTTGCCGCGCTTGATGTAGTTCTTGATATCGTTGAACCTGCTGTCGCCGAGTTGGCTGTCGCGCAGCCGCGACACAGCGTCGTACTCATAGAGGCCCTGCTGCGCCCGCGTCGTCGATTTGACGTGCCATTCGATGAGGTCGAGGCCGAGTGCCGATGCCACCTGGCGGGCAAGTTCGGTCTTGCCGGTGCCGGGCTCGCCCTTGACCAGCAAGGGCCGCTCCAGCGCGATCGCCGCGTTGACGGCCACCATCAGATCCTTGTCGGCGACATAGGCCGCCGTGCCTTCGAAACGCATTTTTGCTCCTTGGTTCACGCCATGAGCGTAAGGACGCCGGTCAGCCTGTGCAAGGGCGAGCCGGCTGCGACGAATGGGCTTGAAACCCGGGATGGAAATATCCGTTGCTGACGTGAGGCCGCTTGGCAGGCCGAAGGGCGGCGGCATGAACGACAAGATATCAGGCAAGACCGCACTGCAGATCGTTGTCGCGGTGCTGGCGGCCACGCCGGTCTTGGTCGGCATCGAGGGTATCCTGTCCGGACCGGAATTCCTGCACGTCATCCGTCCATGGCCGGCCGATCTCGACAGCCATTTCCGCTTCCTGTCCGGGTTTTTCCTGGCCATCGGCATTGCCTGGTACAGCTGCATTCCCGGCATCGAGACCAAGACCGAGCGGTTCCGGCTGCTTGCCGCCTGCACGTTCACCGGCGGACTGGCACGGCTTGTTTCGCTGGTTCTGGTCGGCGCGCCATCGGCGGGACACATAGCCGGCCTCTGCGTCGAACTGCTGGCGGTGCCGGCGCTGGTCTGGTGGCAAAGGCGTGTCGCGAATAAAGCCAGTGAGTGTGCCCGTCTCACTGGCGCTTAGGCAACCAGGGGCCTATATTGGGGAGGACGGTCTGTGCTTCCCGGCAGGAGAACATTTTCCCCGGGGCCTTAACGATCCTTAGGGAGCTGTCCCTGGGAAGACCCGTGGGTTTTCTCATACGGCGCCCACCTACTTTGTAGGTTCCCGGGATCGCTCTCTCCACCGGTTGTGTGGATCGTCACTTCTTGCCCCGGTATCCACGCATTTCGGTGGATCATGCGGTAGAAAACGTCGCTCCCAAAACGCCATCCACATCCGGCCTTTTCTATCGTCCGCGCATGACATCTCTCAAAGACCTGAAAAAACAGCTGCGGCTCGCAGCGCTTGGGTGCCGCGATGCGCTCGATGAATTCTGGCGGGTGGAGGCAGCGCTCGAAATGGCCGAGACGGCGCGCGATCATCTCGCCATCGAGCCCGGTCAGATCGTATCGGGTTTCTGGCCGATGCGTTCGGAGGTTGACGTGCGGCCGCTGATGTTTGCCTTGCGTGAAAAGGGCGCGAGGCTTTGCCTGCCTGCCATTCTCGACAAGACCACGATCGTCTTTCGCGAGCTGGTGCGCGGCGCGCCGATGGTCGAAATGGGTTTTGGCACAGTCGGGCCCCATGAAGAGGCGGAGGTGCTTGATCCCGAGGTGATGCTGGTGCCGCTCGCCGCCTTTGATGCGCGCGGCCATCGCATCGGCTATGGCGCCGGCTATTACGACCGCGCGATCGCGAAACTTGTCGACAAGGGGCATGCGCCCCGATTGATCGGCATCGCCTTCGACTGCCAGGAGGTTTCGCAGGTTCCGGACGAACCCCACGACGTCGTCATTCCGGAAATACTCACCGAGAGCGGGTTGCGCCGCTTCGGCATCGCTTAAAAGATCGCGATCTGCTTAACGCGTTTCCAAGACATGTCGGATAGTGTTCCCATAATACAGTCCGGGCCGACGGCAACCATGACTTTTGTCTTTGCATGCTTCCTGCTGATGCCGTTCGTCCTGCTCGCGGTAGTGCTGTTGGCGATGGCATTGCACGTCATCGGAACCTCCCTGCATCACCAGGCCGCCTGGCATCAGACCGTCGCAACCGTAACGTCGGTCAGCCCCTACAGTGAAAAGCAGGAAAACGGCCTCACCACGGATGGCATCGATGTCGCCGTCACCTATGTCGCCAACGACGCGACGATGAGCTGGTCCGGCAAGGGAAAGATCATCGGTCTCTACAAGGCATCTGTGGGCCACAAGGTGGAGATGTATTACAACCCTGCCGATCCATCGAAGCTCGATACCGCCGCGATGAAAGGCTGGCGCGGCGGATTGCTGCTGCTTGCCGTTACCGGCGGTTTCATCGCCTTCTACATCTGGTTCTTCTGGCTATGCCGACGGAACGCGCCACCGACATTGCCGATGACGCCGTCGTCCGTTGGCTTAGCGAGCCCGAGCGCAAAACCGTCCCAGCCGCCGCGCGCCACTTTCGGCCGGCGTTAGGGCCAGCCGTAGTACCGCTTGCCTAGCGTCCATGGCTCTGGATAGAAGTGGATATGAGACTTCTTTTCCTCGGCGACATGGTTGGCAAGACGGGACGCACGGCGGTTTGGGAACAACTGCCTGGGCTGATCTCGGATTTCAAACTCGATTTCGTTATCGTCAATGGCGAGAATGCTGCCGGCGGCTTCGGCATCACCGAAGAGATCTTCCGCGAGACCATCGCGGCCGGCGCCGATGTTGTCACCACCGGCAACCATGTCTGGGACCAGCGCGACGCGCTCGCCTTCGCGCCGCGCGAAGAGCGTTTTCTGCGCCCCTCCAACTTTCCCAAGGGCACGCCCGGGCGCGGCTCCGGCGTCTACATCTCCAGGGGCGGCGCGCGCGTGCTGGTCGCCAACATCATGGGCCGGGTGTTCATGCACCCCGAACTCGACGATCCGTTCCAGGCCGGCGAGCGCGAGCTCGCCGCCTGTCCGCTCGGCGAACAGGCGGATGCGGTGGTCATCGACTTCCATGCCGAGGCGACCTCGGAAAAGATGTGCTTCGCGCATTTCGTCGATGGCCGCGCCAGTCTCGTCGTCGGCACCCACACCCACCAGCCGACCGCCGACCACCAGATCCTCAATGGCGGTACCGGCTATCTGTCCGATGCCGGCATGTGCGGCGACTACGATTCCTCGCTCGGCATGGACAAGGAGGAGCCGCTCAACCGGTTCCTGTCGAAAGTGCCGAAGGGGCGTTTCGAGGCGGCGACGGGACCGGCGACATTGTGTGGGGTTGGTGTCAATATTTCCGATCGTACCGGCCTAACCGAGAAGATCGCGCCGTTTCGTCGCGGGCCGCGATTAGAAGAAACGGCTCCATCTTTCTGGTCGTGACATTGATATAGAGGTTTGCAGTACCTAACTGCCGGCGACACTGCTCTAGATCGTAGGGGACGACCTCCATGCAGCTCATTGAGTTTCTGGCGCCGCATTTTCATTTTGTATCCGACCCGACAGCCTGGGTTGCGTTGCTGACGCTGGTGGTGCTTGAGATTGTGCTCGGCATCGACAATCTGATCTTCATCTCGATCCTGACCAACAAGCTGCCGGAAGCGCAGCGGGCCCGCGCCCGCCGGCTCGGCATCTCGGCGGCGCTGGTCATGCGGCTGGTGCTGCTCGCCACCATTTCGATCATCGTCCAGCTGACGACGCCGGTCTTCACCGCCTTCGGCCACGGCTTTTCCTGGCGCGACCTGATCCTGATCGCCGGCGGCCTGTTCCTGGTCTGGAAAGCGACCAAGGAAATCCATCACACGGTCGACCCCGAGGACCACCAGGACACGATGCTGGGCGGGATGCTGCAGATCAGCCTCGCCGGCGCGATCTTCCAGATCCTGCTGCTCGACCTCGTCTTCTCGATCGATTCCATCATCACCGCCGTAGGCATGACCGACGAGATCGCCATCATGTACATCGCCGTGATCGTGGCCGTCACCGTGATGATGCTGGCGGCCGGGCCGCTGGCCAACTTCATCGCCAAGAATCCCAGCATCGTCATGCTGGCGCTGGGCTTCCTGCTGATGATCGGCATGACGCTGATCGCCGACGGCATGGGCTACCACGTGCCCAAGGGCTACATCTATGCGGTGATGGGCTTTTCAGCCCTGGTCGAAGGGCTCAACATGCTGGCGCGTCGGCGCAAGAAGGCGAAGCCAGGCATCGGGCACTAAGCGATCGGCAGCGGGATCATCATGACCAACCGCGCCCCAGCACGGCGCGTCTGGACGAATTGAGCCGATTTATCTATAAGCCGGCCATTCCGACAGAGAACGACGTGCTTCCGCGGGTAGCAGCTCGGACGCTCTGAAATTTTGAATTCGAGCATTGTTGCAAGGGCGAGGTGATCCACCTGGCTACATGATGCTCTAGCCGAGAAGACGACAGGGGTGCCATGGCTGGCCATTCACAGTTCAAGAACATCATGCACCGCAAGGGCCGCCAGGACGCGGTGCGGTCGAAAATGTTTTCCAAGCTGGCGCGAGAAATCACCGTCGCCGCCAAGAGCGGCACGCCCGACCCATCGATGAACCCGCGCCTTCGGCTGGCGATCCAGAACGCCAAGGCGGTGTCGATGCCGAAGGACAACATCCAGCGCGCCATCAACAAGGCGTCGATGGGCGATGCCGAGAATTATGAAGCGGTGCGCTATGAAGGCTATGGGCCGGGCGGCGTGGCGCTGATCGTCGAGGCCCTGACCGACAACCGCAACCGCTCGGCGTCGAATGTACGCGCCGCCTTCACCAAGGCCGGCGGGGCGCTCGGCGAAACCGGCTCCGTGTCGTTCATGTGGAATCGTGCCGGCGAGATCTACTATCCGGCCTCCGTCGGCAGCGCCGACAAGGTCATGGACGCGGCAATCGAGGCCGGCGCCGATGACGTGGAATCTGATGAGGAAGGCCACACGATCTATTGCGCCTTCGAGAGTATGGGCGAAGTGTCGAAGGCGCTGGAAGCCTCGCTTGGTGAGGCCGAATCGGTGAAGCCGATCTGGCAGCCGCAGAACAACGTCCCCGTCGACGAAGAGCGTGCACAATCGCTGATGAAGCTGGTCGCCACGCTCGAAGACGATGACGACGTGCAGAGCGTCTATGCCAATTTCGAGGTCGACGACGAGACCATGGCCAAACTTAGCGCGGCGTGAGCTGCAAGGCGGTGGCCAAAGGCGCTACAGGCGGGTAGCATGGCCTCGCTACTTGAGAAACGTCCGCCGAAGGTGTAGCGCAGTCAGTTGTCGGCGAGAGGGAAGATGACTGACGAAGGCGTTGAATTTGCCGTGACCTGGCCTCGTCCCGGCGGCCTTTGGCGACGGCTTTTCGCCTCGCTTATCGACTACCTTGTCATCTTCGTCGCCCTTTATGCGCTGGTTGCGGCCTTGTTTCTGATGACCGACGGCGGAGTGAAAGGCAACTTCTGGCTGAACTGGAAAACCTGCCAGTCCGCCAGTCTGAAAGGAACAGGCGATCTGTCACTTTCCCGCTACGATTGGCAGGTTTGTGCAACATCCTTTTTCGGTTTTCCAGTGGCCAGATGGGCAGCTGGCACGAGTACGGACCCTCAATCGAAGGCAGTCTCAACCCTTTCGATTGACCTTGATTCAAACGGAAATTTTCGAACAGCGGCACTGGATCTAGGCTTCCTCAAGGTGCTGGTCCTGGCGACCTATCTTCTTGTGATGGAGGGGGCTTTCAGCCGGTCGCTGGGCAAGGGGGTCCTGGCCCTCTTCGTCCATGACGAGTTGGATTGGCATCGGGAAGGCCTCGCCTTGCAAAAAGCCGTTCGTCGGCAGGTGGTAAAATTCCTGGGCTATCTACCTGCGACGCTGGTCGGAGCTTTCTTTGCTTTCCAGACCTGGAAAACCGTTCCGGCACCCATCCTGAACTATTCCCGACTGGAAATCGTAATCGCCTTTACCGTGTCTGCCCTAGCTTTCCTCTGGCCATGTTGGATCGCGCTGACCATCGCACTCGGCAACGAGCCAATACATGATCGGGTTGCTGGAACGACCGTGCGCGTTCTGGAGACGGACCAATGAACGCGTCAGGGAAGCATTGCGTCGTCATCACCTATTGCACGCAGTGCCAGTGGCTGCTGCGCGCCGGCTGGATGGCGCAGGAGCTGCTGTCCACCTTCGGCACCGATCTCGGTGAAGTGACGCTGGTGCCCGGCACCGGCGGCATCTTCACCATCTCTTGCAACGACGTTCTTATCTGGGACCGCAAGCGCGACGGCGGCTTTCCCGATGCCGCCAAGCTCAAGCAATTGGTGCGCGACGTGATCGACCCCGACCGCGATCTCGGTCATTCCGACCGCAAGGGTCACACGCAAAAAGACCCCGCCTGAGCGAGGCCGCCTGAGCGGGGTCTTCTTGCTTTCAGACAGCGCCTCCTAAAGCAGCGCGAAAATGAAGCAGGCCATCGCCATGATGGCGGCGACGGTGCGGACGTGGTTCCACATCACCCATTGGCTCAGATGGTTCGCCCACACGGCGGCGCCGTTGCTGCTGGCCGGGTCGACGGCGGCAAGCGCATCGTTGAGCGGCACGTTGAAGACCATGGTCACAATCGGGTTGCCGATCACGTAGACCACCGCGCCGGCAAGCAGCCAGTACGAGCCGGACTGGCTCCAGCCCATGATGGCGGCGGCGATAAGCACCAGACAGAGCAGGCCGGTGCCGAACAGCGCCGTCATGAAGGTCGGCGTGATCACCGTGATGTTGATCGAATTCATCGCCGCGATGCCAGTCGGAACTGGCAGCCGGGCAAGTGCTGCCATGACGAAGTTGGAAAAGGCGAAGAACACGCCGCCGACGACGCCCGAGCCGATTGCGGCGATGATGGTGAGGGCGGGAACAAGCTTGGTCATTTCAGTTGCTCCAGATGCCGGTTGCGGCGGTTTCGGTTGCGTAGGCGGAAAAGTCTTTCGGCGCACGGCCAAGCACGCGCTGGACGCCGTCGGTGAGCGACTCGTTGCGGCCGTCGAGCACCTGGGTGAACAGCTCATCGAGCAGCCAGACGATTTCGGGTGGCAGTTCATGCGACGTGACAGAGGCAGTGAACTCGTCATGCGAAATTCTGACAAAGCGGATGTCGCGTCCTGCCGCCTTGGCAATCTCGGCGACCGCATCAGTGAAGCTCAACAGCCGCGGCCCCGTGAGCTCATAGAGCTGGCCGACATGACCGGGCTCAGTCAGCACCGCTTCGGCGGCGTCAGCGATGTCGTCGACATCGACAAAGGGTTCGCCGACAGGTCCGACCGGCAATGCCACCTCGCCCGCCAGCAGCGGCTCGACGAGAAGGCCTTCGCTGAAATTCTGCGAGAACCAGGCGCAGCGCAGAATCGTCCAGTCGGCCCCGGAAGCCTTCAGCATCTCTTCGGCGCGCTGCGCCTCGGGCTCGCCGCGACCCGACAAAAGCACCAGCCGGCGAACGCCATGCCGCACGGCAAGACGGGCGAATGCACCGATCACTTCGGCGGCGCCTGGCACGGCGATGTCGGGATAGTAGCTGATGTAGACCGCGCTGACGCCCTCGAGTGCGGGCACCCAGCTTGCGGGAGCTTCCCAGTCGAAACGAGGCGCGGCGGAACGGGAACCGATCCGTGCCGGAATGCCGCGCGCCGTCAGCCGCTCGGCGAGGCGGCGGCCGGTCTTGCCGGTGCCGCCGAGGATCAGGATTGGTTTGGTGTCGATCATGGTGGTTTTCCTTTGTTGCAAAATATGAGTAATCCTCACATTTGCAAAACGTGATAAACCCTCGTATTTTGTGAGTCAAGCCATTTCCTCGGCGATTTGCCGAACACGTTTGTTGGAGACAGTCCATGGAAGGCACGCCGGCCAATGAGCAGATGGCTTCGCCAAGGCGGGCACCAAGCCAGCAGCGGAGCCGCGAGCGGGTGGAGCGCATGCTGGCGGCTGCCTCGGCGCTGATCACCGAGCAAGGCAGCGATGCCATGCGCATGGGCGAAGTCGCTGAACGGGCAGGGGTGTCGATCGGCTCGCTCTACCAGTTCTTTCCCGACAAGCGGGCGATCATCTGGGCCTTGGCCGAGCGCTACACCGCCGAAAGCCAGGCCTGCATCTCGGCCGAACTCAGGGATGTTAGCGATGCCGAAGGCCTGCGGCGGGCATTCTCGGAACTGGTCGATATCTATTATCGGCTGTTTCTGGCCGAGCCGGTGATGCGCGACATCTGGTCGGGCACGCAGGCCGACAAGGCGCTGCGCCAGCTCGAACTCGCCGACAGCCGGGCCAACGCTGAGTTCCTTGTGGCGGTGCTGAAGCGATTGCGTCCCGGTGCCGACCCGGTCGCCCTGGAGACAACCGCATTTCTCGTCTGGCAGATGGGCGAGGCCGTCATGCGGCTGGCCATCTCGGTCGAGCGGGAGGAGGGCGACAGGCTGGTCGCCGCCTACAAGCGCATGGCACTGCGGGAATTGACCGGAGACTGAGTGGCACCGCGCCTGTTCATTTTCCCCCCTCCAGCAAGGATGTGGCCGGCATCGCACCGCCTGGCGGCTGGTGCTCGAGCCGCCAGGCTTTCGGGCTCAGGCCGGTGATGCGCAGGAACTCGCGGTTGAAGTTCGATTTGCTGAGGAAACCGGCGTCGAACATGATGCGGGTGATCGGTTCGTCCGTCGTCGCCAGCAGGCGACGCGCCTCGTCGATCCGCTGGTTGTTGACATATTGCGACACGCTCGATCCGTGGATGCGATTGATCGCCGACGACACTTGCCGTGCCGGCAGGCCGAGCCGCCTGGCGATGCGCCCAAGGTTGAGATCGACATCCTTGTAGAGTTCCTTCGACCGCATCAGCGCGTCGACCGCCGCCGCGATCGCGGAGTCTTCGCTGGTTATGCGTGGTGCGGCTTGCAGCTGAGGCTCATCCTCTTCTTCCTCATCTTCGTCCGGAGCGGTGGCTTCGCTGGCGACCGCGGCAGCACCGCCGAGAAGCAACAGCGCCAGAACGTTGCCGCCGGCAATCACCGCGCCGGAATGAGCTCCGCCGGTCCATTGCATGTCAAAACTGATGATGATGTCGGTGATCGGCGACGCGAGGATCGCCAGCGCCGTCACCCACAGCGACCGGTAGGACCGCAAGACGCCGTCGAGGCGTGATTCGACAAGGACATCGGGGCCGGCCAGTGCAAGCCAGAGAAGCGCTAGCCCATACGACAGGAACACAAGGATGATCACCGGGCCGACCGGCTCGCGCCAGAAGACCAGCAGCAAGGCAACCAGGCAGGCCGGCAGCAGATGCGGCCACAACCGTGCCAGGCCATGCTCCGATCGTTCCTTCGTCAAGCCGCTGAAGGCAATCCAGGCAAGCGGTGCGATCAGCGTCGCCAGCACCGACTGCACCGGCATCATGGCCCTAACATCATAACCCCAGCGGATGCCGATCAGCACCGACTGCAAGGCATAGGCGGCCATCAGTAGCATGAAGGCGATGTGCTCGCGCAGATCGGCCTCGTTTGCGCGGATCATCTGCACAAGCAGGATGATGAGCAGCAGGGCGACGACGAACGGCAGGGGGATGAAGATCATGATCGCAAGCGTGGTTCCAAGGCTGGCAGCGACCGACAATGACCTGGATTGCGTTCACGGTCGTCCCGGATCGCGATCGAGGTCGCGGAAATCGACGTCCCCGGGTCATTCCGACACCGCCACGGTCCAGCAGGGACCGCCACACATGATCGGAGATATCAATGAAATCCGCAATTCTTGGCCTGCTGTCATTCGGCAGCGTCGTGCTTGCGTCACCGGCAAGCGGGGATGCCGGCAAGACACTCGATCTCGCCGGCGTGAGCGCCGTCGTCATTTCGGGCGAAGCCAGTTCCGTCAGGCTCACCACTTCGGCCTCGGCGCCTTACCAGGCGACGATCGGCAGCCGCCGCGAAGGCTGGTTTTCGCGCTGGTATTCGAGCTGGTTCACCAATGACTGCAGCCTTGCCAGCGACATGAAGCTGGAGGCCTCGACATTGCGTATCGACGTTGCCCCCTCCTCATGGCTGGATCCGTCCGACTGCCGGGTCGAGATCAATGCCAACATTCAGCCCGAAAGTTCGGTGTCGATCGACCAGGCGGCGCTGCAGGCCGACATGGCGGGGAATTTCTCCACCATCGCCATAACCAGCAAGGCGGCCGATGTTTCGCTGGACGGGCATGCCTCGACCGTCGACCTCAGAGGCGATGCGCTGAAAGCCAATCTCGCCTTCGGCAGCGTCAGGCAGGACGAAAACATCGCCATCACCGGCAAGGCGCTGGATGCTACCCTGTCCTTCGGGCAAGGGGTTGCGATCAGCTATTCGGTGACCGCGACGGCGTCCCTAGTCGACAGCGCGCTTGCCAGCACCGCCGGTGCCAAGCCCTCGGTCGTCATCAAGGGCGACTTTGTTCGTGCCACCATTCGCTGAACAAAAAACCCGCCTCGAAGGCGGGTTTTTGATCTGCGGCGATGCCGAAATGGCTTAGAGGCCGAAACCTTCGAAACGCTTCTTGAACTTCGACAGGCGGCCGCCGCGGTCGAGCAGGGTCTGCTGGCCGCCGGTCCAGGCCGGGTGCGTGGTCGGGTCGATATCGAGGTTCATCGTATCGCCTTCCTTGCCCCAGGTCGAACGGGTCATGTATTCGGTGCCGTCGGTCATGACGACCTTGATGGTGTGGTAATCGGGATGAATAGCGCTCTTCATGGCTCGGTTCCTGGCTTGCCGGCGCGGCTGACGGGCATAAGCCTGCGTCGATGCGCCTCTTTTTAAAACTCGAAGCCGCAGCTATTGAGGAGCCACGGCTTCTAAAACGGTCGGCGAGCCTATACATCAGGCGGAATTGAATCACAAGGCCGCGGCAAGCGCATATTGCGGCGCATGAAGCCGAAGCGGCTAGAGGAAACAACCGAGATGGCGCAATCAAGCAGCGCAGACGAGCGCCGACGCTCGCTCAAGCCGCTCAGACGCCTGTTCCCTTATATCACCGGATATCGCACGCTGGTCGTCGGCGCCCTCATCTCGCTGGCCATCGCGGCGGCAACGACATTAACGCTGCCGCTGGCGGTCCGGCGCATGATCGACCATGGTTTCTCATCGTCCAGCACCACCTTCATCGCCGAGTACTTTGCCGCACTGGTGGCGATGGCCGCCATGCTGGCGGCGGCATCGGCCTGCCGCTACTATTTCGTCATTACGCTCGGCGAGCGTGTCGTCGCCGATATCCGGCGCGATGTCTTTGCCCATGTGACGACGCTGTCGCCTGCCTTCTTCGACACCGCCCAGTCGGGCGAGATCGTGTCGCGGCTCGCCGCTGACACCACGCAGGTCAAGTCGGCGGTCGGCGCCACGGCCTCGGTCGCACTGCGCAATGTCATCCTCGGCCTTGGAGCGCTGGCGATGATGGTCGTCACCAGCCCGAAACTGTCCAGCCTGGTCATCGCGGCCATTCCAATCATCGTGCTGCCGCTGGTCGCCTTCGGCCGTTCGGTGCGGCGCAAGTCAAGGCAGGCGCAGGACACGCTTGCCGATGCCACAGCCTATGCCAGCGAGCAGATCGGCGCGGTGCGTACGCTGCAGGCCTTCACCAACGAGAAGCTGGTCACCAGTCATTTTTCGGGCGCGGTGGAGGCTGCCTTCGAGGCGGCGCGTGCCTCGATCTTCGCGCGCTCCTTCCTCACCTTCTTTGCCATTTTCACCATTTTCTCGTCCGTTGTCGCGGTGCTGTGGTTCGGCTCACGTGATGTGCTGGAAGGCACGATATCGCCCGGCACGCTCGGCCAGTTCCTGCTCTATTCGGTGTTCGCCGCAGGCGCGCTCGGCGCGCTGTCGGAAGTCTGGGGCGAACTTGCGCAAGCGGCGGGTGCGGCCGAACGGCTGACAGAGATCCTGGCCGAGAAGCCGGCGATCCAGGCGCCGGCCGATCCGAAGCCACTGCCGGCGGTCGCCAAGGGCGCGATCGTCTTCGACGATGTCTCCTTCTCCTATCCGGCAAGGCCCGACCGCGCCGCCGTCCACGGCCTGAGTTTTCAGGTCATGCCCGGCGAGACGGTGGCCATCGTCGGCCCCTCGGGAGCCGGCAAGAGCACGGTCTTTTCGCTGATCCTGCGCTTCTACGATCCCGAAACCGGCAAGATCCTGATCGATGGCGTCGACGTGCGGGAAGCCGATCCCGTCTCGGTGCGCGAGCGCATCGCCATCGTCCCGCAAGACGTCACCATCTTCGCGGCAAGCGCGCGCGACAATATCGGTTTTGGCCGGCCCGGAGCCAGCGAAGCCGAGATCGAGGCGGCGGCCAAGGACGCGTTGGCCGATGAATTCATCCTCAGGCTCGAAAACGGCTATGACAGCCAGGTTGGCGAGCGCGGCGTGACGCTGTCCGGCGGCCAGCGCCAGCGGGTGGCGATCGCCCGCGCCATTCTGCGCGACGCGCCGATCCTGCTGCTCGACGAGGCGACCTCGGCACTCGATGCCGAAAGCGAGACGCTGGTGCAGGTCGCACTCGAACGGCTGATGCAGGGCCGCACCACCATCGTCATCGCCCACCGGCTGGCGACGGTGCTGAAGGCCGACAGGATCCTGGTCATGGATGGCGGCCGTATCGTCGAGGAAGGCACGCATCAGAGCCTGGTCGCCAAGGGCGGCATCTATGCACGGCTGGCCAAGCTGCAGTTCGAGACCGGCGCCAACGCCTTCAGGGGCGCGGCGGAGTAACCATCCAGAGATGGCTCAATTCGCCTCGGTTTCGGCATAGCCGAAATTGTAGCTCCATGAGGCGTTGTCGCTCATCTTCCTGCGCGACCTCAGATACGAACCGATGTCCTTGGCGGGAACCCGATCGCCGATCGTCTTGAGAAACCAGTCGACCTGGAATTCGGTCGGCGTGCTCGACCAGCGCGCCTTGAAGGCGACATAGGGCGTGATCACGTCGTCGGACTTTTCGGGGCCGACAAATGCCGCCTTCAGGTTCCGGACGATGCACTGATGGCGCTTGAACATCTGGCTGCCGAGCCAGATCGGCCTGGCCCGGCCAACCATGTCCGGCTCCGGCAGATTGCTGATGCCGACATCCGCCTTCAGTGGGAAGTTCTTGACGAGATCATCGGCGTCGAGATCATCGGCCGGAAGCGCGTAGGATTCGACCGTCGTGACGACGTTGCCGTCGCGATCGTCATGTGCCGACAAGGCGCCATGCTGGTCATTCCGGGATACTGCCGGTTGTAATACTGCAGATAGTCGTCGGCGAGCTTGGTGGCCGATTGCGAAACCAGCCTGTAGCGCATGGAGTCGGCATCGGCGTCCCGATAGGTCGTGCTGACCGTCAGCTTGAGCGCCTCGCCTTTGAGCTTGGGAAAGTCGAATGCCTCGCTGACGAAAGTAGTCGGCTGGAAAAGCTCCTTGCGCTCCATCCTCTCGATCTGTGCCTTGCCGGCGATAACAGGCAAGGCAAAGCCATAGTCGGGCGGAACAAGATTTTCGGCCCGGCCTCCCTGCAAATAATTGGTCGCATCGATCCAGTAGGTCTGGCTTTTGATCGTTGCCTTGACGATGACGTGGTCGAAGGCGCGGATCGTCGGCAGCATGTCGCCAAGCGCCAGTCCGTCGTCGAGGTCGGTCAGGGCCGGCTCGGCCTGGACGCCCAGCCGGCGCAGGCTGTAGGCAAGAAGCACGGCCTTGTCCTTGCAGTCGCCGAAGCCTGAGGCGATCACGGTGCCGGGGCTGCGGGGAATTTAGGAGCCGCGGCCCATCGACAGGCTTACATAGCGGATGGTGTCCTGGACCAGCCGCATTGCCTCGATCATCCGGTCTTCCGGCCTGGCGTATCTGGCGGCAATGTCATCGAGCTTCGATGCGAAAGCGGCCGGCAATTCCTAGTCGAGCCGATAGTAGGGCAACATCGCATCGACAACGTCCTGCCATTTGGCTGTCGAGGAGATCTGGATCGTCGGATAGGTCAGGAAATCCGCCGGCAGGTTTTCCTCTGATTTGACCGGGGCAGGGTTGACGCTTTGCCAGGTGTAGGATTTCGACGCGCCGTCGGTTTTGACATCAGGCTGGATGTCAGTGCGCACCTGGCGGATGTTCAAGGGCTGGCTTGCCGGCCATGTCACCTTCTCGCGAATGAGAGCGATGGGTTCGCCCCAGGCCATGGCGACCGAGTGGAAAAACAGATCGGCGCCGACGATCGGTGTCCTGACGGTGGTCCGGCCATAGTCGATGATGTCGCCGACACGGACATCGTCGACATTCACATAGGCCGTGAGCCAGCCGTCGAACAGGCCCTTCTCGGCATCCTTCTCGCGCCGAAATACGTCGAACGTGGCTCGGGGCAGCCGGTCGATGACCACGCCGTCGCGGATGATGTTCAGCCAGTTCATCGTGACTTGCGACGTCGCCGGGTCGAATTCGAAATTTATGGCGGCGCCGTGCTCGAGCCCGGTGCGGTCGACGATCTTGTAGGCATAGCGGTCGAAGGCCTCGATGCCACCAGGCCGCTGCCGGATCTGATATTCAGAGACGAGATTGGAGATGCCGCCCTTGATCTGGCTGTCGAAGCGTGGGTCCGCCTTGGGAAGCTCGACCCTGTCGATCCAGGCGCCAGGGCTGCCCTTGTGAATTTCTGTGTCGGCCATGGCCGGCGCCCAGAAAATCGCGAAGGCAATAAAGATGACAAGCCGTGTGATCGTAGAAGATGTCACCGGAAAGTACCCGCCCTTGTGATCCGCACGCTTCGATCGTCGGATACCACCAGTGATAGAAAAGTAGAGGCAATCCTGCAAGATCGTCGCAAGGCGATGACGCGTCCTTGTTGATCGCCGGCTGTTGTCGCCAATCACCCAAATCGGGACGGCACGATGGTCGATCTCATGCGCCGTAGCGTTGCTTCAGGTGATTGACAAAATACACCGCGTTGAGTTTTTCGCCGGTGGCGCGCTCGAGCAGGTCCGGCGTCGACCAGCGCGACCCCTGTGACCATATCTTCTTGCGGCGCCAGTCGTTGATATCCGCGAAATTCCCTTTCGCCAGGTCGTCGTCGGCGGCAGGATGCTCGCGCGTCAGCGCGGCCCATTGCTGCGCCGCCATCATCGCGCCCAGCGTGTAGGACGGGAAGTAGCCGAAGGCGGCACCCGGCCAATGCACGTCCTGCATCGGCCCGTCGGCCGGATTGTCGATGGTCGAGAGGCCGAGATAGTCGCGCATCTTGGCGTCCCAGGCTTCGGGGAGATCAGCCACCTCCAGCCGGCCCGAGACCAGTTCCTGCTCCAGCTCGTAGCGCAGGATGACATGCAGCGGATAGGTCACCTCGTCGGCGTCGACGCGGATCAGGCCGCGCTCGACGCGATGCACATGCGGCAGCAGATCGTCGAGCGACCAGGCCTCGCCGAGATGCTTTTCCACCACCGGCAGCGCCCAGCGCCAGAAGGCGGGATTGCGGCCGACCTGCTTTTCGACGAACAGGCTCTGGCTTTCGTGCACGGCCATGCCGCGCGCCTTGCCGAGCGGCCAGTGCGACCACGCCTTCGGCAGGTTCTGTTCGTACAGCGCGTGGCCGGTCTCGTGCAGCACGCCCATCAGCGCCGACAGGAAATCCGATGTCTTGTAGCGGGTGGTGATACGCACGTCGCTGGGCACGCCGCCGCAGAAGGGATGGTGCGACACCGACAGCGAGCCGTGCGTCAGGTCGAAACCGACCGCCGCCATCATGGCAAGGCCGAGTTCGCGCTGCTTGTCGATCGCATAGGTGCCCGAAAGCGGCTTTAGCGGATGCTTGCGCAGCCGCGCTTCCTGGATCGCCAGCGCCTCCGGCACGAAGCCTTTGAGGAAGGCTTTCAGGTCGGCAAAGACGGGGGTGATGTCGGCGGTGCGGTTACCGGGGTCGAATTGCTCCATCAGCGCATCGTAGGGGGCGAGGCCGAGCACGTCGGAGCGCAGAGCCGCTTCTTCGCGCACCAGCGCCACCACGCCCTCGAGCGCGGGCTGGAAGCCTACCCAATCGTTCTTGGCGCGCAGGTCGCGCCACAGCTGCTCGCAACGCATGCGCGCCGTCGTCTGGCGTTCGACGAATTCGACCGGCAGGCAGGTCAGGTTTGTGTACTGCCGCCGCAGTTCGGTGAGTGCCGCGCGCTGCTCATCGTCGAGCGCCTCGCCTTCGGCGGCGGCGATCCAGTCGGCGATTTCCGGTGCAGTTGCCCTGGTGTGGTACATGCCGGCCAGTGCCGCCATCGCCTCGGCACGCTTCTCGCCGCCGCCGACGGCCATATGCGTCGCCTCATCGGCGCCGAGAATGGCCAGTGCATGCTCAAGTGCTTCGAGCTTGTGGCCGAGGTCGTCGAGTTTCTGAAAGGACATGGCGGCTTCCGTGATTGAGGACGGCGCGAAAAGACACCAACGCAAAAGCGTTGGCAACCCTCGGAGCAGTTTACCGTTTCACGGAAACGGCAAACCGCTCCGCCTCTTTATTTTGGCGCAATTCCGGACGGAAAACCGCTTCACACTTTTCCTGGAATTGCTCTAGACGCCATCCGGCAGATGCACCTTGCGCAGGCGATGCCACACATGAAATGCTGCCAGTGACGCATCAAGGGGGAGCACATGATCGGCAACATCCTGGTCGGGCTGGTGGCCTTGATCCATGCCTATATCGTCTATCTCGAGATGGTGCTGTGGGACACGCCGCGCGGACACAAGGCCTTCAACCTGACGACGGAATTCGCCAGAGCTTCGAAGGTGCTAGCCGCCAATCAGGGCCTTTACAACGGATTTCTCGCCGCCGGCCTGATCTGGGGGCTTTATCTCGGTGCCGCCGGTTTTCAGGTCAAGGTTTTCTTCCTGTTGTGCGTGGCCATTGCCGGCCTCTACGGCGCGGCGACGGTGGGGCGAAAAATCCTCTTCATCCAGACCGTGCCGGCGGTGGTCGCCCTGATCGCGGTCTGGTTCGGTTGGTGAAAAAGGACGCCCGCGGGATTGGGGTCCCGAAGGCGCCAGGTGGTCCCTTCCTGTCGGACCTTTCCAGATGGGCTGCCTCAGCCGTTCGGATAGCTTCCGCCGTCGGAGCCGCCACCCATCGGGAAACCGCTGCCGGTGTCGACCCGCAAGCGCTGGTCGACATTGTCGAGATGACGCAGCAGGTCATGGTATTGCGCGGCCGGGATCCTGCCGTGATCGGACGCGGCAATCTTCTCGGCGGTCCGGCTGATCTGGTTGGTGCGCATTTCCAGGTGTTCCGCCACGGCCGGGGTGATGTTGTTGGCCTGCCTGGCGTCGACGATGCCCTGGCGGACGCCTTGAGCCTGTTCAATGAGAGCCTCGACACGCTGCCCCGTCAAGTCGCTCGGGGTGGTCGGGTCGAGAACGCCTCTGTTATGACTCGCGGCATAGGCGCCGGTGAGCGGAATGGCGATCAAGAATGCGGTCAGTGTTGCAGTTCTTAGCGAGGGTGGAAAAGAGCGCATCGTCGCGTCTCCTCTGAAGAGGAAGGCGGCTGTTCTTCGCCTGCCTTCCAGCCGCGGGCCGTCCGGTTCCGTCGTGTCGCGATGGGAGGTATCGCCGGCGGTTCTCGGCCCTGCGCAGCAAGCTAGGAGCGCTCCGGCGTGAAGTGTAATTAAAAAAAGATAATCTTTTCAGGCATTGCCGGCTTTGGCCTGCGCCCTAGAGTTGAGCCGACGAACAAGTTCGCGTGACTTCGCCGCGATGATGGATCACCGTTCGGTGAGCTTCAGTTCAATGCGGCGGTTCTTGTTGCGCGCTTCGTCGGTGTCGGCGGGATCGAGCGGCTGGAACTCGCCGAAGCCGGCGGCGACCAGCCGGTTGGCCGGCACGCCGTTCTCGATCAAGAACTTGACCACCGAGGTCGAACGCGCCGTCGACAGTTCCCAATTGTCGCGGTAACGGCCGGTGCCGGAGAGCGGCTTGTTGTCGGTGTGGCCGTCGACGCGCAGCACCCAGTTGATTTCGGGCGGGATCTCCTTCTGCAGTTCGATGATGGCGTCGGCGAGCTTTTTCATCTCGACCTTGCCGGCATCGTTGATCACCTCGGACCCGGTCGGGAACAGCACTTCCGACTGGAAGACGAAGCGGTCGCCGACAATGCGGATGTTTTCGCGGTCGGCGAGAATCTCGCGCAGACGCCCGAAGAAGTCGGAGCGGTAACGGTTCAATTCCTGCACGCGCTGCGCAAGCGCCACGTTCAGCCGGCGGCCGAGATCGGCGATCTTGGTGTTGGAATCGCGGTCGCGGGTTTCCGATACGTTGAGCGCATCCTCGAGCGCTCCGATCTGCTTGCGCAGTGCCGCGATCTGCTGGTTGAGGATTTCGACCTGGCTCAGCGCCTGCTGGCTGATCTGGCGCTGGTTGTCGAGTTCGCCGCCTAGTTCCACGGCCCGCTGGGTGGCGGCGTCGCCGGCGCCGGCGCCTTGCGCCAGCAACTGTTCGAGCCGGCTCTTCTCCGCCTCCGCCGCCGATAGCGACGCCTGCAGATTGGCGAGCGAATCGTCCTTGTCCTGCGCCGTCGAGCGCTCCAGCGCCAGAAGCTGCGTCAGTTCATTGATCTGCGAGTTGAGGCGTGTGAGCGCTGTATCCTTGCCGGAGAGTTCGCGGCCGAGCAGGAACTGCGCCAGCACGAAGACGGTGAGCAGGAACATGATGGCGAGCAGCAGCGTCGACAGCGCGTCGACAAAGCCTGGCCAGTAGTCGATGCGGCGATCGGCACGTCTGCCCCTGGCGAGCGCCATGTCAGTGCACCCCGGGCTTCTTCAGGGCTTCGGCGATCTTTTCCAGCGTGTTGCGCATCGCCTTCTGCTCATCGGACTGGGCCTCGACCCAGTCGCGCATGATCTGCTGCTCGGAGCGCATGTTCTTGACCAGGCCGGAAATGCCGTCGGCGAGATTGGCCATGGCGGTGGCGACGCGCGGATTGGAGCCGCCGCCATTCTCCTGCATGCTGCGCAGCCGTTCCGACAGCACACGGATCTCGTCGGAGGATTCGGTCTTGGCCGGGTCGGAGACGACGATGTCGGACGACAGGTCCGTGACCGAGGACAGCCAGTTCTCAAGCTCGGTGTAGAAGCGGGTCTGGGCGCGGCCCGCCTGCAGGTCGAGGAAGCCGAGGACAAGCGAGCCCGACAGACCGAACAGCGAGGACGAGAAGGCCGTGCCCATGCCGGCCAGCGGCGCCGACAGGCCCTGCTTCAGCGAATCGAGCACCGCCGCCGCGTCACCCGTGCCGGGGTCGAGCGATTCAATGGTCTCGCGGATCGAGCCGATCGTGTTCAACAGGCCCCAGAAGGTACCGAGCAGGCCGAGGAACACCAGCAGGCCGACGAGATAGCGCGAGGTGTCGCGGCTCTCGTCGAGGCGCGTGGCGATGGAATCGAGCATGGTGCGCATCGAACTGGTCGAAAAGGCCGTCGCGGAGGAGCGGCCGATCATCGCCTTCATCGGCGCCAGCAGAACCGGCTCTGTTGTCTCGGAGCCGGCACGGAAGGAGTTGACCCAGCGCACCTCGCGAAACAGCCGCCCGACCTGGGCAAAGGCGAGCAGGATGCCGACCACGAGCACGCCGACGATCAGGCCGTTGAGCCCGGGATTGCTGCCAAAGGCGGTCGAGATCTGGCGGGTCAGGATGGCGGCAATGAAGGCGACGATGGCCAGGAAGATAACCATGGTCAGCAGGAAGACCTGCGGACTCGACAGTTTATGCGGATCGTAGATCAGGACGTCGGAGCGCCTGCCTATGCCGAAGGATCTGAGAAAAGCCATCCGTGCCCCGTTTCCGATGCCGCCGATCACGTAGATGGCGACTCTAAACGGAATTGTGACCAAATTGAATGGCGCTTGGCAATATTGCCACACCGATAGTCGTTGTCAGAGACGATTGATGACCAGACAGTCGACCATGGCCGCCAGATGCAGGCCGGCGCCGGTGACGACGAAGCCATGCCACAGCGCATTGTGGAAGCGCAGCCCCTTCCAGGCGAAGAAAATGACACCGCAGGAATAGACGACGCCACCGGCGATGATGAGCGCAAGCGATGTCGTCGGCAGGGTCTGGACAAGGGGCTTTGCCAGAATGATGCCACTCCAGCCGATGGCGAGGTAGAAGACAACAGCCAGCCGGTCGAAGCGGCCGGGGAAAAACACTTTTATGGCGATGCCCATGGCGGCCGCTGCCCACACCAGGACGATCATCCAGCTGGCCAATGGCGAGCCATCGAGCTGGGCAAGAAAGGGCGTGTAGGTGGCGGCGATCAGGAGATAGATCGCGGCGTGGTCGAAGCGCCGCAAGACCCATTTCGCCGGCGACGTCACCGGCCAGAGATTGTAGGTCATCGATACCGACAGCACGGTAAGCAGCGAAACGACATAGAAGGCGGCGGCGATATATTCGCCAGGCCCGACCCGAAACGCCGCCAGCGCCAGCAGCGCCGAGCCGGCCGCGATCGCCAGCACGATGCCGACGGCATGCACAACGCCGTCGGCGATCATCTCCGCACGGGAATAGTGCCAGCGCCCGACAAAGGGGATTTCGAGTTGCGGCGGTGTGTTCGTCATCTCACGTCCTGCGTCACCTCTATCTGGGTAGCCGCCGGACAGTATTTCAAGCTTTGGTTGCGGTTTTGCGACTGCGGCCCTTCAGCGCGCCGTACCTGTCAGCGTGCCGAGAGAGGCTTCTTCACGGCCTTCAGCAAAGCGCGCTGGATGACCTCGTTGCCGGCGACCACCGAGCCGTTGTCGAGCATGTCCTGTCCGCCGTCCATGTCCGAGACGAAACCACCGGCTTCGCGGATCAAGAGCAGGCCGGCAGCGATGTCCCAGGCCGACAGCCCGGTTTCCCAGAAGCCGTCCATGCGGCCGGCGGCGACATAGGCAAGATCGAGCGCGGCGGAGCCGAGACGGCGCACGCCCGAGACCTCGGCCATGACGTTGCGCAATTCGACGAGGAAATTGCCATGGTGGCCGCGTCCCAGATGCGGCATGCCGCAGCCGATCACCGTGTCGACCAGCTTGATGCGGCCGGCGACGCGCAGCCGGCGGTCGTTCATGAAGGCGCCGCCGCCGCGCTCGGTCGTATAGAGCTCGTCCATTGCCGGATTATAGATCACGCCGGCAACGATCTGGCCCTGGCGCTCTAGGGCGATCGAGACGGCGAAGAGCGGAATGCCGTGCAGGAAATTGGTGGTGCCGTCGAGCGGGTCGACGATCCAGCGATGCTGGCTGTCGTCGCCTTCCACCACGCCGCGCTCTTCCATCAGGAAGCTATAGCCCGGGCGCGCCTTCGACAATTCGGCAAACAGAATGTCCTCGGCCTTGCGGTCGGCCTGGCTGACATAGTCGCCCGGACCCTTCAAAGAGACCTGCAGGTTCTGGACCTCGCCGAAGTCGCGCGACAGCGAGCGGCCGGCCTTCATTGCGGCCTGGACCATGACGTTGAGAAGGGCTGAGCGTGCCATTGTGTGTCTTCCTGTACCCGCATTAAACTCTGTCTTGATGCATGTCGGTGACCCAAAACCGGGGCCACTTTTGGGCGACATGCATCAGTCGGCGCGGCGCACGTAAGTGATTTCGTTGGTGTCGACGATGATGCGTTCGCCGGCACCGATGAAGGGCGGCACCAGCACGCGGATACCGTTCTCCAGCACCGCCGGCTTGTAGGAGGATGCCGCCGTCTGGCCCTTCACCACCGGATCGGCTTCGGTGATGGTCAGGGTCACATAATCGGGCAGCGAGATGCCGATCGGCCTCTCCTCATACAGCTGAACCGTCACCATCATGCCATCCTGCAGGAATGCGGCGCGGTCGCCGACGAAATCCTTGTTCAGCTCGAGCTGTTCGTAGCTTTGGGTGTCCATGAACACCAGCGCGTCTTCCTGCGCGTAGAGGAAGGAAAAATCCTTCAGGTCGAGGCGGATCTGTTCGACCGTCTCGGCCGAGCGGAAGCGCTCGTTGAGCTTGGTGCCGTTGATAAGGTTCTTAAGTTCGACCTGGTTGTAGGCGCCGCCCTTGCCGGGCTTGACGGTGTTGGTCCTTACCGCCACCCAGAGGCCGCCATCGTGCTCGATGACGTAACCGGGACGGATTTCGTTGCCATTGATCTTGGCCATGATGATGGGATCCGGAATGCTACCAACGGCCAGGCCGTTGGTATGGGATGTTCGCGGGAAAGCGATTTTGCGGCTCCCAAGACCACAAATCGTCCGGAGAGGCAAGGGAGCGATCAGCAGTGGGCCCGGCGTCGGGCGGCCGTCAGGGCAGACGGTTCGCCTTCTGCAGGGCCTGCTTGGTCTGGTCATCGCTCAAGCCTTGCAGGAAATCGTCCATGTCGGGATCGATGAGACCGGCGCGGCGGGCAACGATGTACCAGGCGCCGGCAAGCACCAGGTCGGGGTCGGTGCCGATGCCTTGCATGTAGAGTTTTGCCAGGCGGTTCTCGGCGGCGACATTGCCGCCCTCGGCGGCCTGCTTCGTCCAGCCGAAGGCCGATTTCAGGTCGCGGGCGCCGCCGCGGCCCTCGATCATCCAGGCGGCGAGATCAATCTGCGCGGTGTCGTAGTTCTGTCGTGCGGCCTGCGCCAGCAGGCGCCTTGCCTGCGCGTCGTCGCGCGGCTTGCCGCCGACGCCGTTGGCGTAGATCTGGGACATGGCGTATTGCGCGTCAGCGAGGCCGGTCGCAGCGGCGCGCTCATAGTAGGTGGCAGCCTTGGCCAGGCCCGCGTCGCCGGGATCCAACTGGATCAGCAGCTGCGCGAAATTGAACTGCGCCAGCTGGTTGCCGGCTTCGGCGGCGGCCTGCATCAGGGCGTAGGCCTCTTTCGTGTCTTTCTTGACGTAGCGGCCGTCGAGCAGCATCAGCGCGTACTGGAACTGCGCCTCCGGCACGCCTTGCTCGGCGGCAAGCGCATACCATTTGGAGGCTTCCGCCGCGTTCAACGGCACGCCGAGCCCGCGCGACAGGATCTCGGCCACCAATGTCTGCGCAGCCGGGTCGCCGTTCTGGGCACGCACCAGCGCGAGGTTGTAGGCCGTCTTGTAGAGCCCGCGCTGGAAGGCGCCATAGGCCGCGTCCGCCGGCTTGGCGCCGAAGCGGTCGGGATTGATGCTGTCAGCGGAGGGCGGCGGTGCCGGCTCCGCCGTGGTGGCGGGCTGCGGCAGCTGCCTTTCGATAGGCTTGTCGGTGTGCACGCCGGTTTCAGGCTTGGGTTGCGGCAAGGGTATGGTTTCGGCGGCGGCGGCCTGGATCATGACCGCTGCAAGCAAGGCCTGAAGGGGAAGCCTTACCCGAGCCACATCAGTCCTCGAAGCGCGGCGCGGTTTCGTCGAGCAGCGCATTCGCCTTAGCAATGGCCGCTTGCGGATCGACGCCGTCGGCAAACACCGCGCTCGACAGCGCGACGAATTCGGCGCCGGTGGCGGCCACTTCCTCGATGGAATCCAGATCGGATCCGGCCATGACGATGCAGGGGATCTGGATCATGTCGGCCCACCATCGCCCCAGCGACAGGTTGCGCGGGTGCGGCTCGGGCTTGTTGTCGTAGCCGAAGCGGCCGAAGAAAATGTAGTCGGGCCGCGTCTCGCCAAGCTCAAGCGCGTCGTCACGCGTCTTGGCGCCGCCGGCGCCGACCATCATTTTCGCCTGAAAATGTCCGATCGTCTCGGCGAGTTCGGCCTTGGAAACCTCGACATGGATGCCGTCGGCCTGGACCCGGCCGGCGATGCGGGTGTCGCCGGCGATGATGACGGCGGCGCCCGCGGCCTGCGCCGCCGGCACGATCTGTTCGGCGAAGGCCTGGAAGGAGGCCTCGTCCATGCCGTTCTCGGGCAGGATCAGCGAGGCGACGTCACCGCCGTCGAATGCGGTGGCGATGCGGGCGGCCGGCACGCCGGACGGCGCGATCAGCACGATGCGGCAGCGATTTGGGGGTGTGGTGTCGTTCATTGCTCTTCGATCCCGGATTTCGCCTATGCCGGGCGAAGATGGTTGGATTGCGGCATAGAGCAAACTGCCCGCTTTGAACAGGCGGGCAGTCGGGATCGCGTTCCTGAACAGCCGGACAGTCGGTGTGCTGCCCTACTTGACCAGCTCAGGGCTCGTGGCGGACGGTTTCGACTTCCACAAGGTCCAGCCGAGATTCATTCCGGCCGCAGCTGTCAGGATCAAAGCAGCGCCGACGATCTGGCTGAGGTGCAGTCGATGGCCGAAAGCGGTGACATCGACCAGGATGGCGACGACCGGATAGATGAAGGACAGCGACCCCTGCAGATGCGTCGGCAGCTTCTGGATGGCGCCGTACATCAATATGTACATCAGGCCGGTGTGGACGATGCCGAGCGTCGCCAGCATGGCCCAGCTCCATGGGGCGGTGGGAAGATGCGAGAGGCTGGCGAAGGGCGCCAGCATGACGACGCCGACGCAAACCTGGATCAGCGCGATCAGATGCGGCGGCGTGCCCTTGAGCTTCTTGGTGACGATGGCCGCGACGGCCCAGAAGAAGGCCGCCGCCAGCGCCATGAGGATGCCGGCAAAATAGTTGGTGCCGACATCGCCGGCGTCAGGCGCGGCCTCGACGATCAGCACCATGCCGGCGAAGGCTATCGCCAGCCATGTCAGCTTGGTCAGCGTCAGCCGCTCGGCGAAGAAGAGGGAGCCGAAGCCGACCAGCATGAAGGGCTGGGTGTTATAGACGGCGGTGGCGATCGAGATCGAGGCGCGTGAGAAGGCGCTGAACAGGAGCAGCCAGTTGATGACGATGGCCGCACCGCCAAGCGCGGCGAGGCCGATGACGGGCAACGACAGCCTGTTGCGCAGCAATCCAAGCGAAGCGCAGATGACGAGCAGCGTCACCGCGCTGAACGCGCAGCGCCAGAACACCACATCCATGATCGGCTGCCCGGACATGATGACGAACCATCCGATCGTTCCCAGGATCGCCATTGCGGCCGACATTTCGACCGTGCCCCGTACCGTATCGTTCATGATAAACCTCTGAGCCAGTTGAGGCGACACGATCTCATGCGGTAGCGGTGCTTTCCATTGCTTAGGGAAGGCGATATGGATGGCGGTCCTAATTATATTAGGCGATCCCTCCGATTCTGTGAGAATAGAAAAATGCTGGATGATCTCGACCGAAATCTTCTCGAAATCCTGGTGAGGGATGCACGGACCTCGCTGAAGGACCTGGCCGCCCAGGTAGGGCTGTCGTCGCCAAGCGTTTCGGAGCGGCTCCGGCGGCTTGAGGAGCGCGGCGTCATCCGGGCGTTCACGGTCGAGATCGATCCACTGGCACTCGGCTACACGCTGCAGGCGATCGTGCGCATCAAGCCTTTGCCGGGCAAGCTGCACATCGTCCAGAAGCTGATCGAGGAGATTGCCGAGTTCGGCGAATGCGACAAGGTGACGGGTGACGACTGTTTTGTCGCCCGGCTGTTCGTGCGCTCGATCGGCGACCTCGATGGCATTCTCGACCGCATCGCCGACAAGGCCGAGACCAGCACCGCGATCATCAAGGCGCAGCCGATCCGGCGGCGACCGCCACCGCTTGGGGTGGCCTCATCGTCTTGACTCCGCATGGCTGCGATGGAAATGCGCTGAGATGATGGACTGAGAGACGAGGAAGACATGGCGCAGAATATCTACGACCAGCCGGAATTCTTCGCCGGCTACAGCCAGCTCGGTCGGTCGGTCGAAGGCCTTGCGGGCGCTGCCGAATGGCCGGCGCTGCGTGCGATGCTGCCTGATGTCGGCGGTCTGCGGATCGTCGATCTCGGCTGCGGCTTCGGCTGGTTCTGCCGCTGGGCGCATGAACACGGGGCGAGCCAGGTCCTTGGGCTGGACCTGTCGGAGAAGATGCTGGCCCAGGCGAGGGCCGCCGGTCCGGACACCGGCATTACCTATGAGCGAGCCGACCTCGACCAACTCAGCCTGCCGCAAGGCGGCTTCGATCTTGCCTACAGCTCGCTTGCCTTGCACTATGTCGAGGATGTCGTGCGCCTGTTCAGGATCGTGCATGAGGCCCTGTCGCCCGGCGGGCATTTCGTCTTCTCGACGGAACATCCGATCTACATGGCCCCGACCGGGCCCGGCTGGGCGGTGGATGCCGAAGGCCGCAAGACGTGGCCTGTCGACCGCTATCTGGTGGAAGGCCCGCGCAAGACCGACTGGCTGGCCAAGGGCGTGGTGAAATACCACCGCACCATCGGCACCACGCTCAACGCGCTGATCCGGTCGGGTTTCGCGATCGAACATGTCGAGGAATTCTGTCCGACCGCCGCACAGATCGCGGCGAGGCCGGAATTGGCGGAAGAACTCGAGCGGCCGATGTTCCTGCTGGTCTCGGCCCGGCGATAGGGCAGGCGCTGGCCGGGATTTCCAGTCGCCCGAGACGTAATTCTGGGTTATCAAGCATCGACCGCTTTCCCTCCAGACCAGTCCCTCCCATGTCAGGCTTGCTTCTCGATCCGTGGTTCTACGCGGCCGCCATCCCGGCGGTCATTCTGGTCGGCCTGTCCAAGGGCGGCTTCGGCGGCGCTGTCGGTTTCGTCGGCGTGCCGCTGATGGCGCTGACCATGCCGCCGGTGCAGGCGGCCGCCATCTTGCTGCCGATCCTGTGCCTGATGGACATCGTCTCGGTGTGGACATGGTGGGGCGTGTACGACCGCAAGATGCTGGTCGACATGATGCCGGGCGCCGTCATCGGCATCGGCCTCGGCTGGCTGACGGCCGCACTGGTCACCGAGGAGGCTGTGCGGCTGATCGTCGGCGCGGTCGCCATCATCTTCGTGCTGCGCTGGCTTTATCTGCAGTTCCGCCATGGCTCCGACCACGCCGCCGAGCCCAATCGCGTGGCTGCCGCGATCTGGGGCACGGTCGCCGGCTTCACCAGCTTCGTCGCGCATGTCGGCGGTCCGCCCTTCCAGGTCTATGCACTGCCGATCCGGCTCGATCCCAAGGTGCTGTCGGGCACCGCTGCGATCTTCTTTGCCGCGACCAATGCGCTGAAGCTTATTCCCTATTTCGCGCTCGGCCAGTTCGACACCGCCAATCTGACGGCGTCCGCGGTGCTGATGCCGCTGGCGCCGCTGTCGACCATCGCCGGCGCCTGGCTGGTTCGGCGGATGCGGCCCGAGATCTTCTATCCCTTCACCTACGCGACCGTGGCGGTCGTGGCGCTGAAGCTTTTGTGGGATGGCATTGCCGGCCTGCTGTAACAGGCCGGCGCCTTTGCTGCCGCACGATGCTCAGGCGGCGCTTTCCACCAGCCGGCGGCTGCCGCCGAAGGCCAGCGTGGCGCCCGCCACCAAGACCAGCATCATGCCGGCGAGGATGCCAACGTCATGCGTGGTCGGCTTGAGCACCATGTCGGCGACGATCACCAGCATCACCGCATAGTCGAAGCGCGCCGCGCTCATCATGCGCTGGCCAGTGGCAAGCACGGAAGGCGTCACCCCCTCCTTGGCAATCATCGCTCCCATGCGCTCGCCGGTCGGCTTGAAGATGAACATGCCGATCGAGAAGGTCGTGGCGTAGCCGACCAGGCCGATGATGATCCACAGGTCGAAGAAGCCGATCCAGAAGGCGCACATGATGAGGCCGAAGAGCAAGGTGAGCATCGACATCGGCGCGAAGAAACGCCCGCCCAATTGTCCGCTGGAACGCATCGCCTGGAGCTTGTCCTCGATGTTGCCGGCGCGCTCGGCTAGCACGCCGAGCAGGAACAGCACGAAGCCGCCTCCGACCCACAAAGTGGCTGAGACGATGTGGAGAAATTTGACGATCGAATACCAGTCCATCGGTTGCTCCTTGGATGTTTCTGTTGGGTTTGCGGTGGCGCCGATTTGCGCCGGCCGTCCGAGGAGCGGCCGTTTAGCGTGGCGCCTGTTTCGGAACGATGTCGCGGAAAATTGGCTCTGTTTCGGCAGTTTTCGACCGACGCGTTTCTCGACAACAAGCCGATGCGCGGTTTCATTTTCCGCTATTGTCGGATGCGTCAGGGGAGCGCGACATCGTCTCGAAACACTGCCGATGCTAGTGCGCCGGCGCCGGGAGCCCGGTGGCGACTGCAATCGCCTGACGATCAACCCATTCCCGAAAACGGGAAAAGGCAATTCGAGGGGACAGACATGCAAGGGGTAGCACGGAATTTCTTCACGCTGGCGATCATCTATGCTTTGTGCGGCATGGCGCTCGGCATCCACATGGCGATCAGCGAAGACCATGGCCAGATGCCAACTCATGCCCACACCATGGTGGCCGGATGGCTGATGTCGGCGGTCTTCGCCTTCTTCTACCATCTGTTTCCGGCGGTCGGGCAAAAGACGATCGCCGTTGTCCATTTCTGGCTGACCGCGATCAGCGGAATCGGGCTTATGATCGGCCTCTACATCTTGCTTGCCGGCAACCCGGCAATCGAACCGCTGTTGGGAATCGCCTCGATCGGCTTCTACGCAGGCATGCTGCTGTTTGCCTTCATCGCGTTGCCGGTGGTCTGGAAAAAGGCCTGAACTGGTGCCGTCCGAGGTCTTGAGACTGTGCTGTTACGGCACAGGAATCGGGCATTCGGTCGAAAAACATCGGTGCCGTTAAAGGTTCATTAAGCTTTACAGGCGTTTACTATGCGCATCCAGTGATCTGGATTCTTACCGAGTGGTTGGAGCCACTTTGTTTGACGCCTCCCTGTTAAACTCCTGAGAGCCGCCTTATCCGCGGCTCTTTTTTTGTCTGCATTTCGGCGGCAACCTGCGCGATGGATGGCTGTTAACCTTCTGTTAAACATGTGCTTGCCTTCACCCCCGGCGAAGCGCATTTTCAAGCTTCAGTCATATAGGGTCCCGGGTGTATCGGCAGTGAGCCGAATCGGCCGGTTGCAAGTGCAGGGGCGTAGCAATGAACGAGCCTTCGAAGGGCAGTGCGAAAACCGTGAAGCTGGCGGAGCGTCGGGTTTTTTCGCACTCCTTCAAACCGCTCTACCAGGAAGGCATGGGGCTGGTCGAACAGGCGGCTGAGTATCTCGACGGCAAGGGCCGCGCCGAGGCCAAGAAACTGTCGCGGCTGGCGGCTACGCTCTACGCGGCCGAATCGATGCGGCTGACGACCAGGCTGATGCAGGTTGCCTCCTGGCTGCTTTTGCAGCGCGCCGCCAACTCCGGCGAGATGACCCGCGATCAGGTGGCGTCGGAAAAGTCCAAGGTCCGCCTCGATACCGCTTCCGCCCATGACGAAGCCGCCGGCTGGGCCGAACTGCCGGAGGATTTCCTCGATCTCGTCAACCGCTCGCTGCGCTTGCAGGCGCTGGTGCGCCGCATGGACGACGAGATCTACGGCGCTGGCGCCGTGGTCGACATGCAGCCTGTGGGCCGCCGGCCCAATCCGGTTTCCGACCAGATCAGCTTGCTGAACACGGCTTTCGCCCGCAACTAGGCGATCCCACTAGATTCTCCTGGCCCGGCAAGGGCATTGTTGCCGGTTTGTTCACATTTCGCTGGCATCGCTGTCCGCCGGAGGTAGAGTAACCGGATGGGGGACGCGATTCGCATCATCGGCATCGATCCGGGGCTCAGGCGCACCGGCTGGGGCATCGTCGAGAGTCTCGGCAATTCCTTGCGCTTCGTCGCGTCCGGCACCGTGCGCTCCGATGACAAGGCGGCGCTGGCGACGCGGCTCTGCCAATTGCATGACGGACTTGCCGAAGTCCTGCATCAAGCCATGCCGCACGAGGCGGCCGTCGAACAGACCTTCGTCAACAAGGATGCGGTGGCGACGCTGAAGCTCGGCCAGGCGCGCGGCATTGCCATGCTGGTGCCGGCGCGGGCCGGCCTCGTCGTCGCCGAATATGCGCCCAATGCGGTGAAGAAGGCTGTCATCGGCGTCGGCCACGGCGACAAGAAGCAGATCCACATGATGGTCAAGGTGCTGCTGCCGAAGGCGACCTTCGACACCGAACATGCTGCCGACGCACTGGCCATTGCCATTTGCCACGCGCATCACCGGCAGAGTGTGGCCTATCGGATGGCGCTTGCCGGCTAGCGATGTTCTTGACTTGTTCACATAGTTGGAATATTCCTTACTTGTAAGAAAGGTGTGTTTCATGCGTGTGACGAGCAAAGGCCAAGTGACAATCCCACGGGATCTGCGGGAGACATTTGGGATAGGCGCCAACAGCGAAGTCATCTTCGGGATTGAGGGCGGCAAGATCACGATCACGCCGAAGCATGACAAAGGGCGGCTGGCCGACCGCGAAAGATTAGATCGTTTTCTTGCTGCGCTCGATCGGCTTGAGGGCAGTGGCGATCAGACGATGAATGCCGATGCCGTCATGGCTTTGACCCGGGATCGCTGATCTTGGCGACGCTTGTCGACACCAATGTACTTATCGATGTCGCCGTTCGCGATCCTGTCTGGTCAAAGTGGTCGTCGTCCAAAATGGTGTCTGCCCTTGAGCAAGGCAGCCTGGTCATCAATCAGATTATCTACGCCGAGTTTTCGATGCGCTATGAGGCGATAGACGATGTCGATGATGCCTTGCCTGAAGATGAGTTCCGGCGCGAAAGTCTCCCGTTCGAAGCGGCCTTTGCGGCGTCGAGAGCGTTCTCGGTCTATCGGCGGTTGGGCGGACCCCGAGAGAAGGTGATGCCCGACTTCCTGATTGGGGCTCACGCTGCCATCCGAGGCTATCCCATTCTTACTCGCGATCCCGCAGGTTTCAGAAAGTACTTTCCAGATGTCGAGCTCATTACGCCCGATACTCATCCCTAACGGGGGCTGCGTCCAATGATCGGCAAGCTCAAGGGCACGCTGGACGAGATCGACGAGGATCATTGCCTCGTCGACATCCATGGCGTCGGCTACGTCGCCTATTGCTCGGCGCGCACGCTGGCGGCACTGCCTTCGCCCGGCGAGGCGGTGGTGCTGTTCATCGAGACCTATGTGCGCGAGGACATGCTGCGGCTCTACGGCTTTCAGTCGCAGCTCGAGCGCGAGTGGTTCCGCTTGCTGATGAACAACGTGCCGGGTGTCGGCGCCAAGGTGGCGCTCGCCATCCTGTCGACGCTGGCGCCGGCCGACCTCGCCAACGCGATTGCGTTGCGCGACATCGCCATGGTTTCCCGCGCGCCCGGCGTCGGCAAGAAGGTGGCCGAGCGCATCGTCACCGAATTGAAGAACAAGGCGCCGGCCTATGCGGGCACTGCCTCCGGCACCATCGGGCTAAAGCAGGAACTCGGTGAGGGCGTGGCATCAGCGCCAATCACCGACGCTGTCTCGGCTCTGGTCAATCTTGGCTATTCGCGCGACACCGCTGCCAACGCGATAGCGGCGGCGCTGAAGACTGCGGGCGAGGATGCCGACGCCTCGAAGCTGATCCGCTTCGGCCTGAAGGAACTGGCGCGGTGAGGGCTCGCTTGTCCGGTCATCTGCCTTATGCGAGGAAGGCCGCATGAGCCTGCCACCCCGTCTCATTGCGCCGGAAAAACGCGGCGAGGATGCCGAGCAGACCTTACGGCCACAGACGCTTGACGATTTCGTCGGCCAGGCCGCGGTGCGGGCCAATCTCAAAGTGTTCATCGAGGCCGCCAAAGGCCGCAACGAGGCGCTTGACCATGTGCTGTTCGTCGGGCCACCAGGCCTTGGCAAGACGACGCTGGCGCAGATCATGGCGCGTGAACTCGGCGTCAATTTCCGCTCGACCTCAGGGCCGGTCATCGCCAAGGCCGGTGATCTCGCCGCCCTGCTCACCAACCTCGAAGAAGGCGACGTGCTGTTCATCGACGAGATCCACCGGCTGAGCCCGGCGGTGGAGGAAATCCTCTATCCGGCAATGGAGGATTTCCAGCTCGACCTGATCATCGGCGAAGGACCGGCGGCGCGCTCGGTCAAGATCGACCTTGCCCGTTTCACGCTTGTCGCCGCCACCACGCGGCTTGGCCTGCTCACCAATCCCCTGCGCGATCGGTTCGGCATTCCCGTGCGGCTCAATTTCTACACGGTCGAGGAACTCGAGCAGATCGTGCGGCGCGGTGCGCGCATCCTGCAAATGCCGCTCGGCGACGACGGCGCGCTCGAGATCGCGCGGCGCGCGCGCGGCACGCCGCGCATCGCCGGCCGGCTGTTGCGTCGCGTGCGCGATTTCGCCTCGGTCGCCGGCGACGGTCATGTCAACCGTAAGATCGCCGATGAGGCGTTGACCCGGCTCGAGGTCGACGCGCTCGGCCTCGACGCGCTCGACCGCCGCTATCTCTCGATGATCGCGCGCAATTTCGGCGGCGGCCCGGTCGGCATCGAGACCATCGCCGCCGGCCTGTCCGAGCCGCGCGACGCCATCGAGGACATCATCGAGCCCTATCTGATCCAGCAGGGTTTCATCCAGCGCACGCCGCGCGGCCGCATGCTGACAGCCAATGCCTGGCGGCATCTCGGCCTCGACGCGCCGAAGGACCTGGCGCAGCAGCAGATCAACCTGTTCCAGGAAGAATAGCCACCAAGCGCTCAGGCGGGGGTTCCCTGGCCGGTGATCAAGCATCCGTGAACGTCTTGCGCAGAATCTGCTCGTCTTTGTCGATTTGCCGGCGCAATCGTGGATTTTATCGGCGCTGTCTCGCGGCATGCCGCCGCGATCCACGTGCCGGAGCCATAGAATGATAACCAGACGCGGGTTCCTGCGCTTCATCGGCGGGTCGTTCGTGACGGCCGCCGCGCTGGGAGCCTATGCGGTCGGCATCGAGCCGATGCTGCTGACACATGTGAAGCGCTATGCGCTGACGCCGCCGCATTGGCCTGATGGCTTGAAGCTGCGGGTCGTCGCGCTCGCCGATATCCATGCCTGCCGGCCGTGGATGACACCGGAGCGGATCGCCTCGCTTGTCGAGGATGCCAATGCCCTGCAGCCGGATGTGATCGTTCTGCTTGGCGACTATATCGCCGGCATGCGCCTGGTGACAGGCGGGGTGACGCCATCGCAATGGGCGTCCGCTCTGTCGGGCCTCAAGGCGCCGCTCGGCGTGCTGTCGATCCTTGGCAACCATGACTGGTGGCACGACGGCTTCGCGCAGCGAGCCGGAGTCGGCCCAACCATAGCGCGCAAGGCATTGGAGAAGGTCGGCATCCCGGTGCTGGAGAACGATGTCGTGCGGCTGGAGAAGGATGGGCACGGCGTGTGGATCGCCGGGCTGGCCGACCAGCAGGCCCTGTTGCCGACCGAGGGGCGCCCCGGACTGACGGGGCTGGACGATCTCGACGGCACACTGGCCAAGATCAGTGACACCGCGCCGATCATCCTGCTCGCTCATGAGCCCGACATTTTTGCCACCGTGCCGTGGCGGGTGTCGCTGACCCTTTCGGGCCACACCCATGGCGGACAGGTGCGGCTGTTTGGCTATTCGCCTGTCGTGCCGTCGCGTTTCGGCAATCGCTACGCCTATGGCCACGTCGTCGAGAACGACCGCAACTTGATCGTTTCCGGTGGCCTTGGCTTCAGCATCATGCCGGTTCGTTTTGGGATGCGACCCGAAATCCTGCAGATCGACCTCGGCTGATCTGAAGAATAGCTCTCAGTGAAGTGAGCGGATCACGTCCATCACGTCAGGCTCGGCCTTGTCGCCATTGAAGGCGTCGACGATGCCGAAGGCGCCGCCATAGCTCCACACCGACCAGGAGAAGCCGCGTGCCTCGGCGCGGGCGGCCATATCCTTGACATAGGCGGCGCGGTATTCGGCCGGCATGACATAGGCATTGCCGTATTCCTGGCGGATCATGCCGAACTCGCCCAGCGAGATGTTTTCCGGCTTGATGCCGTTGGCCTTCGCCCAAGCCTCGACCTTTTTAAACGGCGCATCCATCAGGCCAAGCAGCTTGTCGGGGCTGTCCATGCTGGCGACCTGTTCATCGAGATAGGCAAGCAGGCCGCCCTGCCGTGTCCAGGGCGCCTCGGCCTTGATCCGGGCGCGGATCGTATCGAGCGTCACGTCGAACTGCGCCTTGGGCACCGCGGTCAGCGGATAGGGCAGGCCGGTCACATAGGGAATGAAGTCGCCGGCCCAGGTCGCGCCCTGGTGGGTCAGCAGGAACGGATCGTAGGAGTGGAAGGTCCAGATGACATTGTCGTCGGGGATCGCCTTGGGATCGATCTTTTCCAGCGACGAGGCGGCGGAATAGCAGGCGCTGGTCAGCACCAATGTTAGTTTTGTCGCCGAGGAACGCGCCGCGGCGGACAATTTCTGCTGGCGGTCCGGCCACAGGCTGGTGCCGTCGCTGTCGCAGTCGACGATCGGTTCGTTCATCAGTTCGTAGGCGACCTTTTGGGGATCCTCGCCGGCCAGGGCGCGACCCATCTTGCGCACCATGTCGACGTAGCGGTCGAAGGTCCGCGGATCGTCCATCACCTCGGCCATGCCGATCTTGCGGCTGCCGCCGGCGGGGATCAGGTGCATGTCGACGATCACCTTCAGCCCGGCGCGGTTGATCATGTGCACCGAGTCCAGCACGCTAGCATAGAGGTCGTCGCGCAGGGCCTCGGTCTGGTCGGACAGGAAAGGCGAGGGGTCGACAGGCATACGCAGGAAATCGAAGCCCGCTTGCTTGAGTGCCTTGAGATCGTCCTCCTTTAGGAACTTTCGCCATTCCGGATAAGGCAGGATGGCCTTGGCGTCGCCCCACTGATCCTCGCCGGGCCAGGTGACCCACAGGTCGAGATTGAGGCCGCGCTTCATCGAGAAGGTTGCCGCCTGGCCAGGAAGCGCCAAAGCCACCAGCACAAGCAGCGCCGCCATCAAACTCTTGATCATCGCCGTCAACAGTGCCATCCGATGTTAGATCAGGATGACGTTTGGTTGAACCGTCATCCCGATCTATTTTCTTTGCCGGAGCATGATCTTTTCCGAAAACCGGTTCCCACTTTTCGGGATCATGCTCTAGGTCACGTAAGGACAGGTGCCTCGTCGAGACCGAAAAAGGAAGCGCAATGGACGATCATGGTGAATCGGCGACGCTGCTCGCCGGCCTTTCCGGCGCGCTGACGACGTTCGGCCACCGGCTGATGGCGCGGGTCTACTATGCCGACACCGATTTCTCGGGCGTCGTCTACCACGCGCGCTATCTCGAATTCCTCGAGCGTGGCCGTTCCGACTATCTCAGGCTCACCGGCGTGCATCACACGGAACTTGCCGACGGCAAGCATGGCGAGAAGATCGTGTGGGTGGTGCGCCGCATGGAGATCGACTTCCGCAGCCCGGCCCGCATCGACGACATCCTGACCGTCGACACCCGCACCGACAGCATTTCCGGCGCGCGCATCTACATGGCGCAGCAGCTCAAGCGCGGCGACGAGGTGCTGGTCGAGGCCAAGGTCGAGGCGGCGATCATCGGCGAGAATGGCCGGCCGAGACGCTTTCCCAGGGAATGGGTCGCGGCGTTCATGCCCAAGGCACGTGCTTCGGCTGATTGAAAGGGTATGACAGTGTCATACATTGTGCTAATGGCGAGGACAAGGAAACAATCCCCATGAGAACCAGCAAGCCCATAAGCGTAACGCTCGGACGCCAGCAGAGCAGCGTCGACGCCCGTCTGGCGTCGGGAGCGTACGAATCCGCGAGTGAAGTCATCCGTGCCGCGCTTCGTGCCCTTGACCGTGAGGATCAGGTGATCGCCTCCGTCATGCGGGCCAAGGTGCAGGAAGCTCTCGACGATCCGCGCCCGGACATCCCGGCCGAGGACGTGTTCAAGGCATTGCGCGAGCACCATGCAGACCGCATGAAGGCCGCCAAGCGTCACGCATAAGGTCGTTTTCAGACCTTCGGCGCAGTCCGACCTCGTTGCCATTTACAACTACATTGAAAAGGAAAGCGGTGCCGCGTGTGCCGGTGGCTATATCGACCGCATTGAGGCGGCGTGCATGGCGCTATCGACGTTCCCGGAACGTGGCGTCGTTCGTGACGCCATCGGCCCCGGTATCGGCGTCGTCGGCTTTGAACGTCGCGCGTCGATCCTGTCCCGGGTCGACGGGAAGCAGGTGCTCATCCTGCGTGTCCTCTATGGCGGGCAGGACTACCCCCACCACGTGGACGAGACGGGCTCCTAGCCTATGGAAGCGCATCGGCTCCGCCACCGGGCGCGGCAATGCGCCGCGCCATATTTACTAACCCATCCTTAACCATAACGGTTCATGAAGAGATTGGTGAAGATTGGCGCTATCCAACGCCTTCCTTTCACCAATATTTGCCCCGAAAAGGCCGTCAACGGCACAGTTTGGGGTTGTCACGGTAGCTTCGCGCGAACCGACCACAAGGGATGCCATGGGCCAGCCGCCAGCTTTGCTCGGAAAATCTTAAGGACGTAAAGATGGAAAATATCGCACTCGCCGATCCGGGCGCGCAATTGTCGGTTTGGTCGCTGTTCCTTTCGGCCAGCTGGGTGGTCAAGCTGGTCATGATCGGCTTGCTCTGCGCCTCGGTCTGGACCTGGGCGATCATCGTCGACAAGCTCGTCTCCTATGGCCGCATGCGGCTGGCGCTCAACCGGTTCGAGCAGGTCTTCTGGTCCGGGCAGTCGCTGGAAGAACTCTACCGCACGCTCGCCGACCGCAAAACCAGCGGCATGGGCGCCATTTTCGTCGCCGCCATGCGCGAGTGGAAGAAGAGCTTCGAGAAGGGCGCCAAGACGCCGCTCGGGCTGCAGACCCGCATCGACAAGGCGATGGACCTGGCGCTGACCCGCGAGATGGAAAAACTGGAGGGACGCCTCGGCTTCCTCGCCACCACGGGCTCGGCGGCCCCCTTCATCGGCCTGTTCGGCACGGTCATCGGCATCATGACGTCGTTCCAGGCGATTGCCGGCTCCAAGAACACCAGCCTTGCTGTGGTCGCGCCCGGCATCGCCGAGGCGCTGCTGGCAACGGCCATCGGCCTGCTCGCAGCCATCCCGGCCGTCATCGCCTATAACAAGCTGTCATCGGATGCGAGCAAGATCGCTGTGCGCATGGAAGGGTTCTCCGACGAGTTCTCCGCCATACTCTCGCGCCAAATCGATGAAAAAGTCGCGCCGAAGGCCTGAGGAGCAACGAGATGGGTATGTCCGTAGGCATGGGGGGACGCGGCGGGCGCGGCCACCGGCGGCGCGGCCGTCACCATGCATTGATGTCGGAAATCAACGTCACACCGATGGTCGACGTGATGCTGGTGCTGCTGATCATCTTCATGGTCGCCGCACCCATGCTGACGGTCGGCGTGCCGATCGACCTGCCGGATACGCAGGCCAAGGCGATGAATGCCGACACGCAGCCAATCACCGTCTCCATCGATGCCACGGGCAAGATCTTTCTGCAGGAAACCGAGATCCCGATCGAGGAGCTGGTGGCCAAGCTGCAGGCGATCTCAAAGACCGGTTACGAGGAACGTATCTTCATCCGTGGCGACAAGTCTACCGACTATGGCACTGCGATGAAGGTCATGGCCCGCATTTCGGCCGCTGGCTACAAGAATATCGGGCTGGTTTCGCTGCAGGAACAGGATCAATAAACGCGAGATGAAGACCGGCCTCACCACATCGGTGATCTTGCACGCGGCGGTGCTGGCCTTCGGCCTGTTCACCCTGTCGGCGCCGGCCGCGCTTCCGTCCGCCGATGTCGAGTCCGTCGCGGTCGATATCGTGCCGATGGAAGCCATTGCGCAGACGCTGCAGGGCGACAAGAAGGCCGTGATGCACGAAAAGCCGGCGCCGCTGCCGACGCAGCGTCCCGATATCGTGCCGGCTGCGCAGAAGGTCGGCGAAAACAGCGTCGACACCGACAAGCCGATAACGCCGGAGGCCAAGCCGAAGCCGGTCGACACCACATCGGCTCCGCCGCCGGCGCCAACCCCGACCGAAAAGCCGAAGCCCGAGGACGTGCCGAAGCCGCAGGAAAAGCCCAAGCCCATTCCGGCGACGGAAGTGGCGCCGGCGCCGACGCCCAAGGAAGAGGTCAAGCCCGAGCCGGTCAAGCAGACGGAACCCAAGCCGACGCCGGCCCCCCCCCCCCCCCCCCCCCCCCCCCCCCCCCCGACCCCACCGCCGCAGGACAAGACCGCGGCAATAGATCCGACGCCCGAGGTCAAGCCGGATGCGGTCCCCGAGGCCATAGCCAAGGACCCGCCGACCGAAGAGACGCAACTGCCGAGTTCGGCGCCGGCACCTGAAGCGCGGCCGAAGCCGCAGCCGGCACCGGCCGAAAGCGCCAAGGCGCCGGAGCGCAAGGATGCCGACAAGCCGGTCAAGGACGCTTCGTCGAAGCCGAAGTCCGACGACAAGCAATTCAACGCGAACGAGATATCGGCCCTGCTCGACAAGCAGAAGCCATCCGGCGGCGGCGCCAAGCGTTCGACGCAGCAGGCGTCGCTTGGCGGTGACAAAGATCAGGGTCAAAAGCTGTCGAAGTCGGAGCAGGGCGCGCTGGAGAGCCAGTTGGGTGGTTGCTGGACCTTGCCGGTCGGGCTGGAAGGTTCAGAGAATTTCGTCGTCGTCGTGCGCTTCAACCTGGACAACTCCGGCAAACTCGATGGTCGCCCGTCCGTCGAAAAGTCGAGCGGCAACCGGCAATTCGATGAAAGCGCGGTGCGCGCGGTTCAGAAATGCGACGTGGCCGGCCTGCAGGTTCCGGCCGGCAAGCAGGACATCTGGAACGACATCCGGGTCACCTTCGATCCAAGGGAGATGCTGGGCCTCTAGGCCCTGACATCCGAAAATCAGTATGAGAAGCGAGAAGACATGAAATCAATCCTCAAGCCGCTCCTGATGATCGCAGCAATGGCGATGGGCATGACCGCTGCCGGCACGCTGCCGGCGCTGGCGCTCGTCGAGCTCAATGTCAACAAGGGCAATGTCGAGCCGCTGCCGATCGCCATCACGGATTTCCAGGGCGGCGACGCGCTTGGCGCCCAGATATCCCAGATCGTCACCGCTGACCTGAAGCGCTCCGGGCTGTTCGCGCCGATCGACAAGAGCGCTTTCATCGAAAAGATTACGAACCCGGACGCCGCCCCTCGCTTCGACGACTGGAAGGTGATCAATGCCCAGGCGCTGGTCACCGGCAGCGTCAGCAAGGAAGCAGACGGGCGCATCCGTGCGCAGTACCGGCTTTGGGACACTTTCGCCGGTCAGCAGATGGCGGGCGAGCAGTTCTTCGCCAACGACGCCAATCAGCGCCGCGTCGCCCACATCATCGCCGACGCGATCTATGAGCGGCTGACCGGCGAGAAGGGCTATTTCGACACGCGTGTCGTCTTCATCGACGAGTCCGGCGCCAAGAACGCCCGCAAGAAGCGGCTCGCCATCATGGACCAGGATGGCGCCAACGTCCGCTACCTCTCGGATGGCAAGTCGATCGTGCTGACGCCGCGTTTCTCGCCGAACCGGCAGGAAATCACTTACATGTCCTACGAAAGCGGCCAGCCGCGGGTCTATCTCCTGCAGATCGAGACCGGGCAGCGCGAGCTGGTCGGCAACTTCCCTGGCATGACGTTTGCGCCGCGCTTCTCGCCCGACGGCCAGAAGGTGATCATGAGCCTGCTGCGCGACGACGGCAATTCCAACATCTTCGCCATGGACCTGCGCAGCCGCTCGACGACGCGGCTGACCAACTCGACCGCCATCGACACCTCGCCCTCGTATTCGCCCGACGGCAGCAAGGTGGTGTTCACTTCCGACCGTGGCGGCCGTGCCCAGATCTATGTCATGGGCGCCGACGGCTCGGGCCAGACCCGCATCTCCTTCGGCGACGGCGTCTATTCGACGCCGGTGTGGTCGCCACGCGGCGATCTCATCGCCTTCACCAAGCAGACCGGCGGCGAATTCCAGATCGGCGTCATGAAGACCGATGGTTCGGGCGAGCGCATCCTGTCGTCCGGCTTCCAGCAGGAAGGACCGACCTGGGCGCCGAATGGCCGCGTGCTGATGTTCTTCCGCGATTCCGCAGGGGGGCCAAAACTGGTTTCGGTCGATCTTACCGGGCGTAATGAGCAATCGATCCCGACGGCGAATTTCGCTTCGGACCCGGCCTGGTCGCCGTTGTTGGAATAGAGGAATTGAAGAACTGGCGAATTGAAGAACTGAAGAATGGGAGAAGGCGGGCAGCTACATTAAGCGCGCGAAGGATCTAGAGGTTTATAAGCGCGCTGATACGGTTTCTCTCGACCTACATAGAGCCACGCTCGCTTTCCCGAAGATTGAGCAATACGCAACTGGTCGGCCAGTGCGCGTCGAAGGCTTCTGTGCAGCGGGGATTGGGATCGTCAATGGTGGCGACACACTACCGGAACTTCGATGCGCTGCGGCTGTTCGCGGCGGGCACGGTCGTATTTTCGCACTCGTTTCTGATAGCCACGGGGTCCGAAGCGACAGAGCCGTTGGCAGGCACGGGACGAGTGACCGGCATCTACGGCGTCTTCATCTTCTTCATTCTCAGCGGCTTTCTGGTAACCGAGAGCGCGAAGCGCACCGCGACCCTCCCCGACTTCATGCTCAAGAGATTTTTGAGGATTGCGCCGGCGCTGGTCGTGAGCACCTTGGTTGTCGCCTATTTGGTCTGCCCGCCGTTCGCTGCCGACGGGCCGTTGGCCTTCGTCATTGACGGTTCGGTGCTCAACCTGGTCATGCAGATCGTCTCGCTGCACAGCGCGGGTTTCTACTTTGCCAATGTGACCTTCTATCCGAAGCTGAACGAGGCCGACTGGCTGCCAAGTGTTGCAAACGGAGTGCTGTGGACCATCCGGATTGAGGTCATCGGCTATGTGCTGATCGGGTTGATGGCCGCTGCCTCGCTGTTCAAGGCACGGCTGCAACCGGTCATGATCGCGATCGTCATTAGTCTCATCGTCGCGACCATGGCCTATGCTTATTCCGTGAAGACGAAATGGATCTCGGAACTGCTGCTGGTCCTGCCATCGCTGTGCTGCGGCATTCTCATGAACTGGCTGGTCCAGCGTCACCGGCCGAGCGGATGGATCGCTCTGGCATCTCTCACCGGCCTCGTCCCGGCTGCATATTTCGGCGTCCTGCCGCAGGCCTTCTGCTTTCTCGTCGCCTATCCGCTGATCTGGTTCGGCGGCGCGGCATTCAACCCGATGCCCCGCTTCTATGAAGGGACGGACATTTCCTATGGCGTTTACCTCTACGGCTGGCCGATCACACAGTTAATCCGGCATTTTGTCGGACCCGACCTAAATGGGTACGAAATGACCGCCTTGGCCTTGCCAGCGACGATGGCGGCGGCGTGGCTCTCGTGGCGGTTCATCGAGAAGCCGGCGCTTCGCTTCAAACCGGCGCGTCGTCAAGACGCGCCGCCGCAATCACTTCGGGCCTGACGGCTCTGCATCAACGATGCCTGCTGTGAAGCCACTGTTCCTGCCGGGCGCTCCTCAAGGCCCTCTCAACGGGGACTTAAGTGCCGATCATACAGTGCCGCGCGAGGCTAAAACCCGCTGTCGAGAAATCAAAACCGGCTGTCGCGCTACGGGAGACGTGGATATCCCTTACGTGCTCGACCTGGAATGGATCTTGCAGGCGCAACGCGACGAATGGGTACAATCCTATGCCCGCATCTACCCTATGCCCGCATCTACGAAATGCTGCTGAATCTCAGACAGAAGCTAAAGTGATTTCTCTCTTCAGTTCTTCAATTCCCCACCTCCTCAATTCCTCATTTTCCACGCCTTTGTCGTGTTTTGGCCGTATTTCCGCCTAGGGTCCGCGCCAACTGTGGCCTCGGATCAAGAGGTTGCGGACGGGCAGCCTAAACCAAATTTTAACCGTGTTTCTTGAATGCCGGTTAACCCAAACGTGGTTACTGGGTGATCAACGAAATCACTCGAATACGATCACTCGAAATACGAAGGAGAGGCGGCATGGGCCGTATCGCAGCACTTACCAGAAACCCGGTCATGATCGCGCTGGTGGCGATGCTCGCCATCACCGGTTGCGCCTCGAAGAAGACCCCGAACAATGCCGCTGACCTTGGCCTCAACGGTGCCGGTGCCGCAACGCCCGGCTCGGCGAAGGACTTCACCGTCAATATCGGCGACCGCATCTTCTTCGACACGGACTCGACCTCGATCCGTGCCGACGCGCAGACGACGCTTTCGCGCCAGGCGCAGTGGCTGAACCAGTACAAGCAGTATGCCATCGTCGTCGAAGGTCATGCCGACGAACGCGGCACGCGCGAATACAATCTGGCGCTCGGTGCCCGCCGCGCCGCGGCTACCCGCGACTTCCTGGTCTCCAAGGGCGTCGCTTCCAGCCGCCTGAAGACGATTTCCTACGGCAAGGAGCGTCCGGTCGCTGTGTGCGACGACATCTCCTGCTGGTCGCAGAACCGCCGTGCGGTCACAACGCTCAGCGGCGCCGGTTCCTGAGCCGGATACAGCCGATCGGCGCGTCGCAAGATGCGCCGCTGTCGAGCGACAAAAATACAACACACCTTTGCGAAAGGCGGCCCTCGGGCCGCCTTTTTCATATCCGGACACCTGAAACAAAATTTGGCCGAAGTCTCGCGCCCTGCTATGAGCCGAGGGCGCTTGGCTGGTCCCACTCTGGTTGGAAGGCGCGAAACAGACTAACGACACACGGCGAGAGGCACATGCATTTGAGATCGGTTCTGAGCGGCACGCTTGCGCTGCTGCTCCTATCAGGCGTCATCGCCCCGGCTAGTGGCCTGGGGGCCAGTGGCACAGGGCAATCAACCGACAGCGGCTTTTCCTTCCATCTGCCCAGCATCGAGCTGCCCAGTCTTTTCGGGGAAAAGAAGAAGCCGGATCAGGTCCAGATGGTGCAGTCCGATCCTACTGCCGTCACCAGCCTGGAAGACCAGTTGCGGCAGATGAACGGCAAGATCGAGGAACTCAATTTCCAGGTCCTGCAGATGCAGGAGCAGATCCGCAAGCAGCAGGAAGACAACGAGTTCCGCTTCCAGCAACTGGAAGGCGGCTCGCAGGGCGGACAGGCACCGGCGGCACCGAAGAAGAAGTCCGACGCAACCACCGACACCAACACCGACGTGGCCGCGGCTCCGGCAACCCAGGCGCCGGCCGATGCCGGCGCCGCGACCGGCAGCGATCAGTCGACCGGCGGCAAGACGGTTGAGGATGTCATCGTCGAATCACCCGATGGCGATCCCGGCAAGGTGATCCCCGGCACGGGAGCGCCGGAAAAGACTTTTGGCTCGATCACCGTCGACAAGAACGGCAATGTGATCGACGCCGGCGGCAAGACCCAGGCAACCGCGCCGGCGCAAGACATTGCCCCGGCCACCGACGCTCCGGCCAAGGCCGGCAAGTCCAATGGCACCATCGTCGCGGCGCTGCCTTCCACCAAGGACCCGGAAGAGCTTTACCGCAATTCCTATCAGTTCATCCTGTCGGGCGATTACAGCACGGCCGAACAGGGTTTCCGCGATCATATCTCGCGCTTCCCCAAAGATGCCAAGACGGCGGACGCGCATTACTGGCTGGGTGAATCGCTGCTTGGCCAGCAGAAATACCGCGACGCGGCCGAAGTCTTCCTCGCCGCCAGCAAGGACTACCCGAAGGCCAAGAAGGCACCCGACATGCTGTTGAAGCTCGGCGTGTCGCTGGTCGGCCTCAAGCAACACGATGTCGCCTGCGCCACCTTCAGCGAGGTCGGCAAGCGCTACCCCGATATCTCCAATGCACTCAAGGAACGCGTCAAGCAGGAGAAGGCCCTGGCTGCGTGCTGATTTTTCCTACGCATGTCTCAGTCCCAAAACCGGGACCACTTTTGGATGACATGCGTTGATGCTCGCGACTGAGGCCGATCTTTCGACCAGCCTTCTTTCCCATGCGAAGAGCCTCTTCTCGCATATCGATTTTAGCCACGGCGCCGTTGCGGCCGTGTCTGGCGGCAGCGACTCGACGGCCCTGCTTCTCCTTCTCAAACTGCATCTCGATCGAACCGCGCCGTCAGCGAAGCTGCTGGCCGTGACGGTTGACCATGGCCTGCGACAAGGTTCGGCGGCCGAGGCGCAGACCGTGGCGAAGCTTTGCGCTGAGCGCGGCATTGCCCACCGCACCCTGGCCTGGGCCGGAAGCAAGCCATCGACCGGTCTGCCGGCGGCGGCGCGGGATGCGCGCTACCGGCTGCTGGCCGAAGCGGCGCGCGCGCAAGGCATCGGCCTGATCGTCACCGGCCATACCGCCGACGACCAGGCCGAGACGGTGCTGATGCGGCAGGCGCGGGATGAGGGCCGGGAGTTTGCCGAAGTCGCAGGCCGCGGGCTTGCCGGCATGGCACCAGCCACGCTCTATGATTGGCGCGAGTGGATCGTTCGCCCGCTTCTGGGCACGCGGCGCGCAGCACTTCGCGATTTCCTGCGGCGTGAACATGTCGGCTGGGCCGATGATCCGACCAACACCGACTTGGCCTTCGAGCGGCCACGCGTGCGCGCCGCGCTTGCCGGCGAGAGCGTCGAGTCCATGGAGGGCAGGCTGCTGCTCGCCGGCCAGGCCGCCGTGGAGCGCAGTCGGCTTGGCGCCGGCGCCGCCGATCTGATCCATCGCTTTGCCAGCCAGCCGGCCACGGGTCTCATCCGCCTCGACCTAAGCCTGCTTTCGGCCGGCGACGATCGGGCGGCCATCCACGCGTTGCGTATTTTGCTGGCCACCGCCGGTGGCGCTGCCTTTCTTCCGGACCAGGCACGCAGCGAGGCGTTGTTCGATCGGCTGAAGGGCGGATTTCTTTGCGCCACATTGTCGCGGACCGTGGTTGATTTCCGGCGTGCCGGCATCTTCCTGCGCCGCGAGGCACGGGGTTTGCCGCTCGCCACTGCTGCTGTCGACAACACCATCTGGGATGGCCGTCGCCACATCACATTGAACGACAGCTCCGGCGGATTGTTGATCGCTCCGCTGGGTGCGACCGCAGCGAAGCGCCTGGAGATCGATGATGGAGAAATCCCGGTAAGCCTGATGCGTGCTGCATTGGCTGCGGAACCGACATCCCAGCAAGCCTTTGAAACCCCTGGCTTGCCGCAGGGCGAGCCAGGGTCGGCAGGGTTCGTGGTGCGGCCGGTCGTGTCGCCTTTTGCCCGCTTTCTGCCGTCCTTCGATCTGGCGCCGGCGCGGGCCGTCGCGGGGTTGATCGGCGCGTCGCCGCTTCCCCCGCCGCCATTGCGCGGCCACAGTGCCGATTGATGGTTGGTCGAAAGCTTAACCCATACGTGCTGTTCTGCTTGGCAAGGGGAGGCGCTCTCCCTATGTTAGGCCCAAGTTTCCTCTCATGATGCTGTCCGTCCGCGGACGCCAACGGGACAATTGATGAATCCGAACTATCGCAACCTCGCGCTCTGGGCGATCATAGCGGTCCTGCTCATCGCTCTTTTCAATCTGTTCCAGACGCCGCAGACGCGCGGGGCTTCGAGCGATGTGCCTTATTCGCAGTTCCTGCAGGATGTCGCGGCCGGCCGAGTCAAGACGGTGACCATTGCGGGTGCCCGCATCACCGGCACCTACACCGACAATTCCACCGGCTTCCAGACCTATTCGCCCGGCGATCCCCAGCTGGTCTCTCGGCTGCAGGACAAGAATGTCACCATCAATGCGCGGCCTGAAACCGACGGTTCCAATTCGCTGTTCGGTTACCTGATCTCGTGGCTGCCGATGATCCTCATCCTCGGCGTCTGGATATTCTTCATGCGCCAGATGCAGTCCGGATCCGGGCGCGCCATGGGTTTTGGCAAGTCGAAGGCCAAGCTCCTCACGGAGGCGCATGGACGCGTTACCTTCCAGGACGTCGCTGGCGTCGATGAAGCCAAGGAAGATTTGGAAGAGATCGTCGAGTTCCTGCGCGACCCGCAGAAGTTCCAGCGCCTCGGCGGCAAGATTCCGCGCGGCGTGCTGCTGGTCGGCCCTCCCGGTACCGGCAAGACGCTGCTCGCCCGCTCGGTCGCCGGCGAAGCCAACGTGCCGTTCTTCACCATTTCTGGTTCGGACTTCGTCGAGATGTTCGTCGGCGTCGGCGCATCCCGTGTGCGTGACATGTTCGACCAGGCCAAGAAGAATGCGCCCTGCATCATCTTCATCGACGAAATCGACGCCGTCGGCCGCCATCGCGGCGCCGGCCTCGGCGGCGGCAATGACGAACGCGAGCAGACGCTGAACCAGCTGCTGGTCGAGATGGACGGCTTCGAATCCAATGAAAGCATCATCCTGATCGCCGCCACCAACCGTCCCGACGTGCTCGATCCGGCGTTATTGCGTCCGGGCCGGTTCGACCGCCAGGTGGTGGTGCCGAACCCCGACATCGTCGGCCGCGAGAAGATCCTCAAGGTGCATGTGCGCAACGTGCCGCTGGCGCCCAATGTCGATCTCAAGGTCGTTGCACGCGGCACGCCGGGCTTCTCCGGCGCCGACCTGATGAACCTGGTCAACGAATCGGCGCTGATGGCGGCGCGGCGCAACAAGCGCCTCGTTACCATGGCCGAGTTCGAGGACGCCAAGGACAAGATCATGATGGGCGCCGAGCGCCGCTCGTCGGCGATGACCCAGGCCGAGAAGGAGCTGACCGCCTATCACGAGGCCGGCCACGCCATCCTGGCGCTCAACGTGCCGTCGGCGGACCCGCTGCACAAGGCCACCATCATCCCGCGTGGCCGGGCACTCGGCATGGTCATGCAGTTGCCGGAAGGCGACCGCTATTCGATGAGCTACAAGTACATGATCTCGCGCCTGGCCATCATGATGGGCGGCCGCGTTGCCGAGGAGTTCAAGTTCGGCAAGGAGAACATCACTTCGGGCGCTTCCTCCGACATCGAGCAGGCGACCAAGCTGGCGCGCGCCATGGTCACGCGCTGGGGCTTCTCCGACAAGCTCGGTCATGTCGCCTATGGCGACAACCAGGAAGAGGTGTTCCTCGGACATTCGGTGGCGCGCACGCAGAACATCTCGGAAGAGACCGCGCAGATCATCGACGCCGAAGTGCGCCGCCTGATCGACGAGGCCTACGTCTCGGCCAAATCCATCCTGACCAAGAAGAAGAAGGAATGGATCACGCTGGCGCAGGGCCTGCTCGAATACGAGACGCTGTCTGGCGAAGAGATCAAGCAGCTGATCGCCGGTCAGAAGCCCTCGCGCGATCTTGGCGACGATACGCCGACCAGCCGTGGCTCGGCCGTGCCGAAGTCCGGTGGCCGCCGCAAGAAGGGCCCCGAGCCCGAAGGCGGCATGGAGCCGCAGCCGCAGGGCTAGAGCAATTCCAGGAGAAGTGTGAGCGGTTTTCCGTCTGGAATCGCGTCAAAACAAAGAGTTAGAGCGGTTCGCCGTTTCCATGAAACGGTGAAACGCTCTAACCCAGGGCGGACAGCAGATCCTCCGGACAAGCCCGGGGATCACGGCTGAACGTGTGCGTGAAAAACGGTGAGCTGCTTTATCCGCCGTATTCGATTTTATGATTCAGCTTTGAGCCGCGCATTGCACAGGCTGTAATAACCGCCGCCCTTCTGTATCCAGCGAAGGCCATTCAACGTACCTGCCTCCTTGTTGCCGTGGTAACCCTGGAGGCAGGTTTTCATCCGCGCCTTCGCGGGCTTTTCTGTCTTGAACTCGGCGGCGAGTGTGGTCGGGAATGTCACGCCCGCCGGCGCCACAGTGGGGGCGACCGCCGCGCCGGTTTCCTTTTTCGGCTGCGGCGCGGTTTTGACGGTATCCGCGCTGACACTCTCCGCAGCGGAAGCCGCGCATTTCTCCTTGCGGAAAGCGGCCCAGTCCATGCCGTTCAGAGTGCCGCCTTCCTTGGCTGTCCGATAGGTCTCGCCGCATTCCTTCATCGTCAGTGCGCTTGCAGGGCCGACGCTTCAAGCAACCAATGCCGTCGCACCCAATACCGCCAATTTCAAATTGAGCATAAGATCCTCCTGGTTGATAACAAGCTAATGTCTTTTTGTATACTGTTTGTTCCTGGTATGTTCAATAAAAATCTTTGGGAGCTACCGACAAGCCTGGCGGTGGGCAGTGTGGGCGAATTGATGATGCCGACAGCTCCCGCGATATACGGATGCGGGCAAGGCGGCGGACGTCGTCGCGCGCAACAAAAGGCCCGCGAAGCAGATGCATCGCGGGCCTTTGCCGGTCCTTGCCAGATTTTCCGTCTACTTCAATTCGATCTCAACCGGCTCATGCCTCATCGATCTGGGGGAATACCATGCGTGGCTCAGCCCTTCAGCTTGGCATTGCACAGGCTGTAGAAGCCGCCGCCCTTCTGGATCCACTTCAGGCCGCCAAGCGCGTTGGCGTCCTTGAGGACATAGTACTGGTCGAGGCAGGTGTGCATGCGGCCCTTTCCGGGGGTCTCGCTGGCATATTTCGCCGAGATCGCGGACGGGAAGGTGACGCCCTTGGGCGCAACCGTGGTCGGCTTTGCCGGCTCCTTGGTGTAGTTTGCTTCACTCGGAGCAGGCACGCTGTCGTCATCGGACGCGGCGGCACCGCATTCGGCCTTGCGGAAGTCGTTCCACTTCTGGCCCTTCAGCGTGTTCGCCGTCTTGGCAGCCTGGTACTTGGCGCTGCACTCGGCCATGGTCAGGCCCTTGCCGTCGGCGGCAGCCGCGGCAGCCTTGGTGGTTGCCGGCTTGGTGGTTGCCGGCTTGGTGGTATCGGCGGCGGCGGACGCGCCGGCGGCGCATTCGGCCTTGCGGAAGTCGTTCCACTTCTGGCCGTTCAGCGTGCCGGCAGCCTTCGCCGCCTGGTACTTGGCACTGCATTCCTTGGCCGTCAGGCCCTTGGCCGTGCTGTCAGCCGCCGCGGCCGCAGCCTTGGTGGTCTTGGCCGGCTTGGTTTCGGCAGCCTTGGTCGTGGCCGGCTTGGTGTCCGTGGTGGCAGCGGCGTCGGTGCCGCACTGTGCCTTGCGGAACTGGTTCCAGGTTGCCCCGGCAAGTGTCCCCGCGTCCTTGGCGGCGTTATACTTCGTGCTGCATTCGGCCATCGTCAACGCGTTGGCTGGCGCGGCCAGGAACAACGTCGCTACGGCAAGGCCGGTCAAAGTGGCAAGTCGGTGGATGAGCATGGCGTTTCTCCGTTGCAGCAGCCCATTATACGTCCCTGCGAATCAATAACGCTCAACGGTCGGTTGCGCCAGATGCTAAGTGAGGTATATATCGCCGGGACCTGGCTTCTCCCGATAAGGTGATGAAATCATTGTTCCTTACGGGTCAAAAACAAGATTTTCCGCGTGCATCCGCGCCGAATAGCTCGCAGAACTGGTATATTGCGGCGCCACAATGTCGTCATGTTAGGCTGCGGCTTTGTTGTGTGCGGTGCACAACAATGATTTTCTAAGGATTGGTAACATATAATCACACAATGTGATCATGGCGCACCGGCCAATTGTGGCATGAGATGCCGGCAAAGAACCTTCAGGGACTCTAACTAGCATGGCAGGAAATTACTTCGGCACCGACGGCATTCGCGGGCGCGCCAACAAGTTTCCGATGACCGCTGAAATCGCTATGCGCGTCGGCATGGCCGCAGGCCTTTCGTTCCAGCGCGGCAGCCACCGTCATCGTGTCGTTCTCGGCAAGGACACCAGGCTTTCGGGCTACATGATCGAGAATGCGATGGTGGCCGGTCTTTGCGCCGCCGGCATGGATGTTTTCTTGCTCGGGCCGATCCCGACGCCGGCCGTTGCCATGCTGGTGCGTTCGTTGCGCGCCGATATCGGCGTCATGATCTCGGCCTCGCACAACCCCTATTACGACAATGGCATCAAGCTGTTCGGTCCGGACGGCTACAAGCTCTCCGACGAGATCGAAGAGCGCATCGAGAGCATGCTCGACAAGGATATCGAACTGGCACTCGCCGATTCTGACGGGCTTGGCCGCGCCAAGCGCGTCGACGGCGTGCATGACCGCTACATCGAATTCGCCAAGCGCACCTTGCCGCGCTCGATGTCGCTCTCGGGCCTCAGGATCGTCGTCGATTGCGCCAATGGCGCCGCCTACAAGGTGGCGCCCGAGGCGCTGTGGGAGCTCGGCGCCGAAGTCGTGGCCATCAATGTCGAGCCCAACGGCTTCAACATCAACAAGGAATGCGGCTCGACCCATCCGGCCGGCCTGCAGAAGAAAGTGCATGAAGTGCGCGCCGATATCGGTATCGCGCTCGATGGCGATGCCGACCGTGTCGTGATCGTCGACGAGAATGGCGCGATCGTCGATGGTGACCAGATCATGGCGCTGATCGCCGAATCCTGGCATCAGAGCGGACGGCTTGCCGGCGGCGGCGTGGTTTCCACGGTCATGTCCAATCTCGGCCTCGAACGCTTCCTCGGCGACATGAAGCTGCAATTGCACCGTACCAAGGTCGGCGACCGCTATGTCGTGGAGCATATGCGCGCGCACGGGCTCAATGTCGGCGGCGAGCAGTCGGGCCACATCGTGCTGTCGGATTTCTCGACCACCGGCGACGGTCTCGTATCGGCGCTGCAGGTGCTGGCCTGTATCAAGCGCCAGGGTCGTCCGGTCAGCGAACTGTCGAAGAAGTTCGAGCCGGTGCCGCAACTCCTGAAGAACGTCCGTATCGCCGGCGGCAAGCCGCTCGAGGAAGCTCCGGTCAAGGCCGCCATCGAGGATGCACTCCACCGTCTCGGCAAGGCCGGGCGGCTGGTCATCCGTCCCTCCGGCACCGAGCCGCTGATCCGTGTCATGGCCGAGGGCGACGATCCGCAGCTGGTCGAGGCTGTCGTCAACGACATCGTCGAGGTTATCTCGGAAACCCGCAGCGCCGCCTGATCTCCAGCGCGCCCAAGAGGCGTCACGCTGCCGCTCTCCGGTCGCATCCAGGCCCGCCCTTCCGGCGGGCTTTTTGTTGACCGGGAACCGGCCCGCCTGGCTGTCGAAATCATCCGCGAATGCTTCGAATTCTAGAGATTCGTGGTTAATCGACAGGGTTAAACGCCTTTTAACTTTTGCAATTCATTATCCACGCTTGAAAGCCAATCTCATTCGGACACGATCGCCGTTCCGAGGGTTCCTAGGGGTGAAAAGCATGTTCAATACAGCAAGAAAGGCCCTGTTCGCGTTGCTGTTCGCGGGCCTGGCCTGGCCAGTGTTCGCAGCCGACCTGCCCGAGCCGCAGGTCGAAGAGGCACCGCCGCCGGCTTACGAGCAGCCGGTCGATGTCGGTGGCTGGTATATCCGTGGCGACATCGACTATCACAAGTCCGATGTGCGCGGCATCGACTATTCGACCTACAGCCTCGATCCCTGCAATTGCGGTAATATCCTGGTTGGTGGCAAAAGCTTCGATTACGCCAAGCTGAAGGGCGGTTTCTCGCTCGGCGGCGGCGTCGGCTACAAGATCAGCGATCATCTGCGCGCTGACGTGACCGCCGACTACTGGTTCAAGTCGAACTTCAACGGCGGTACCTCGGATCTCCTCACATCTTCGGTCGAAGTGTCGAAGATGAGCGCCCTGTTGCTGCTCGCCAATGCCTATGTCGACATTGGCACCTGGCACGGCATCACGCCCTATGTCGGCGCCGGCATCGGCGGCGCGCATGTCAAGTGGGAGACTGTCTATGATCCGACCCCGGGCGCTACCGAGACCAATCCCGGAGCATCCAACTGGCGCTTCGCCTACGCCCTCATGGCCGGCGCTTCCTACTGCCTGACCGACAAGGTCATCCTTGATGCCGGCTATCGCTTCTCCCATATCCAGGGCGGCCGTATGTTCGAATGGGATACGAGCAGCGCGGGTCCTGGCTTCGACCGCGGCATCAACACCCACGAGGTACGCGGTGGCCTGCGCTATCAGTTCGGCGGCAATAATGGATGCGCTGCGCCGGTGGTTGCTTACCAGCCCGAACCCGAGCCGATCTACACCAAGTAAGAACGTTACAGCTTAGAATATGCGCGAACCGCCTGGCTTGACCGGGCGGTTTTCGTTTGAGCTGCCGCCAATGAATGCGTGGAACGGCAGGTTAATCAGGATCCCATGCATTAGCAGAAATGAATTCGCTAACGCTCTGTTAGCCTTAACTGCGACTTAACCACTATGGTTAACAATGCTTCCTGAAACGATGGCTGCCGCGTTGATTGCAGGCGTCGCCAAATCCGGGAGTTGGGATCATGACACTCACATCGCGTATTGTGCTGGCGCTTGCCGGACTTGGCCTCTTGCCACTGGACCCCGCATTTGCCGCCGACTACGATCCGCCGGTCTACGCCGACCAGGCGCCCGACTATGTGCCGGTCGAGGTCGGCTCGGGGTGGTATCTGCGCGGCGACGTCTCCTATCTGGTGCAGAAGAGCTTCAAAAATGGGGATTTCACCTTCCCGTCGGCGATCAACAACGAAAACTTTAGCGAGAGCGACAACGCGGCCTTCGGGAGCATCGGTTTCGGCTATCATTTCAACGATTACCTCCGCGCCGATCTCAACCTCGGCTATTTGCCGGGTAACAAGGCCAGCTTCGGCTATGACGATTCAGCGGTCGTAGCACTGCCGACATTGCCGACCCAGGGATCCGGATCGCTGAAGAACTATGCCTTCTCGGGAATACTCAATGGCTATGTCGATCTCGGCACATATGTCGGAATCACGCCCTATGTTGGCGCCGGCATCGGTTTTGTCCGCAGTTCGCGGAAGCTTTCGGCGACTTACACCGACAACAATGTCCCCGCCAACAGTTTCAGCCTGCAGGATAATGCGACACAATACTCCCTCGCCTATACTCTGAATGCCGGCCTTGCCTACCAGGTGACGAAGAATGTTGCCGTCGACCTGGGCTATCAGTATTTTTCCGCCCCGAGCGCGGAGTATGGGACGGCCGAAAGCCTGACCTCCTTTCCGGTCAAGAAGGGAATCAGCAATCACCAGGTCAAGCTCGGGCTGCGCTACGATCTCTGGTAGGCTTGGGGACAAACTGGATTTTGGCGGCGGATCCCTGCGGTCCGCCGTTTGCGTTTGAAAATCACGCGATCCTCATCGCGGATCGCCGGTATCCCGGCAGCGACATAAACTTTCCTCTTGACGCCCGAAGCCTGAACGCATATCGCCGTCCGTGGGCCACCCCTCCCCAACGAGGGGCCACTATCTGGAAGGATAGACCACGATGACGACGCATACGAAGCCCGGACTCCGTCCGGCAAACCCCAATTTCTCCTCAGGTCCCTGCGCTAAACGTCCCGGCTGGTCGGTCGAGGCGCTCAGGAATGCCGCGCTCGGCCGTTCCCATCGCGCCAAGATCGGCAAGACCAAGCTCGAACAGGCGATCGAGCTGACGCGCGAAATCCTGCAAGTTCCTGCCGACTACCGCATCGGCATCGTGCCGGCGTCGGACACAGGTGCTGTCGAGATGGCACTTTGGTCGCTGCTCGGCGAGCGCGGCGTCGACATGGTCGCCTGGGAAAGCTTCGGCTCCGGCTGGGTCACCGATGTGGTCAAGCAGCTGAAGCTCGCCGATGTGCGCAAGCTTGAGGCCGGCTACGGCGAGTTGCCGGACCTGGCCAAGATCGATTTCGACCGCGACGTGGTCTTCACCTGGAACGGCACCACGTCGGGCGTGCGCGTGCCGAACGGCGATTTCATCCCTGCCGATCGCAAGGGACTGACCATCTGCGATGCCACTTCGGCCGCCTTCGCGCAAAAGCTCGATTTCGAAAAGCTCGACGTCGTCACCTTCTCCTGGCAGAAAGTGCTGGGCGGCGAGGGCGCGCATGGCATGCTGATCCTGTCGCCCCGCGCCGTCGCGCGGCTGGAGAGCTACAAGCCTTCATGGCCGCTGCCGAAAATCTTCCGCCTGACCTCGGGCGGCAAGCTGATCGAGGGCATCTTCAAGGGTGAGACCATCAACACGCCGTCGATGCTGTGCGTCGAGGACTATCTCGACGCGCTCCACTGGGCGAAGTCGATCGGCGGCCTTGATGCACTGGTCGCCAGGGCGGATGCCAATGCGGCCGTCCTTGATGGCTTTGTCGGTAAATCATCCTGGCTCGGCCATCTCGCCGTCGCGCCGGCGACGCGGTCGAACACATCCGTATGCCTGTCCTTCACCGATCCGGATATCGCGGCGCTCGACGCTGACGCGCAGGCGGCTTTCGCCAAGGGGCTGGTTTCGGCGCTCGACAAGGAAGATGTCGCCTATGACATCGGCTCCTATCGTGACGCGCCTCCCGGCCTGCGTATCTGGTGTGGTGCGACGGTCGAGACTTCAGATATCGAAGCGCTGCTGCCCTGGCTCGACTGGGCCTTCGCCGCGCAGAAGGCGTCGCTGAAAGCAGCGGCCTGAGATTTCATGGCGGCCTGCGGGCCGCCATTTCCCCGACAATCCCGTTCTCAAGGAGGCCGTCATGGCGCCCCGCGTTCTCGTCTCTGACAAACTCTCTCCCACCGCCGTGCAGATATTCAAGGATCGCGGCGTCGAGGTCGACTATCTGCCCGACCTCGGCAAGGACAAGGAAAAGCTGCTCGAAGTGATCAGCCAGTATGACGGCCTCGCCATCCGCTCGGCGACCAAGGTCACCGAGAAGCTGATCAGCGCCGCCACGAACCTCAAGGTCATCGGCCGCGCCGGTATCGGCGTCGACAATGTCGATATACCGGCGGCCAGCCGCAAGGGTATCATCGTGATGAACACGCCCTTCGGCAATTCGATCACGACGGCCGAACATGCCGTGGCGATGATCTTTGCGCTGGCGCGGCAGATCCCGGAGGCCAACGCCTCGACCCATGCCGGCAAGTGGGAAAAGAACCGCTTCATGGGCGTCGAGATCACCGGCAAGACGCTGGGTGTCATCGGCTGCGGCAATATCGGTTCGATCGTCGCCACGCGCGGCGTCGGCCTGAAGATGCATGTCATCGCCTTCGACCCGTTCCTGTCGGACAAGCGCGCCGAGGAGCTGGGTGTCGACAAGGTCGAACTCGACGAGCTGTTCGCGCGCGCGGACTTCATCACGCTGCACACGCCGCTGACCGACAAGACGCGCAACATCATCGATGCCGCGGCAATCGCCAAGATGAAGAAGGGCGTGCGCATCATCAATTGCGCGCGCGGCGGGCTGGTCGTCGAGGCCGATCTGATCGCGGCGCTGAAGAGCGGCAAGGTGGCGGGCGCCGGCATCGATGTGTTCGAGGTGGAGCCGGCCGAGCAGAACGCGCTGTTTGGCATGGAAAACGTGGTGGCGACACCGCATCTCGGCGCCTCGACGGCGGAGGCGCAGGAGAATGTCGCGCTGCAGGTCGCCGAGCAGATGTCGGACTATCTGATCAAAGGCGCGGTCTCCAACGCCATCAACATGCCGTCGATCACGGCGGAGGAAGCGCCGCGGCTGAAGCCCTTCGTCAAGCTCGCCGAAGTGCTCGGCGCCTTTGTCGGCCAAGTCACCGAGGATCCGATCAAGGAGGTCGAGATACTGTTCGATGGCTCGACCGCGACGATGAACACGCGCGCGCTGATCAGCGCTGCCCTTGCCGGGCTGATCCGGCCGCAGGTCGCCGACGTCAACATGGTGTCGGCGCCGATCATGGTGAAGGAGCGCGGCATCATCGTCGCCGAGGTCAAGCGCGACAAGTCGGGCGTGTTCGACGGCTACATCAAGCTGACGGTCAAGACCGAGCATATGACGCGCTCGATCGCCGGCACCTGCTTCTCGGACGGCAAGCCGCGCTTCATCCAGATCAAGGGCATCAACCTGGACGCCGAGGTCGGCCAGCACATGCTTTACACGACCAACGCCGATGCGCCGGGCATTATCGGCCTGCTCGGCACGGTGTGCGGCGAGAACGGCGTCAACATCGCCAATTTCCAGCTTGGCCGCAACCGGCCGGGCGGCGACGCCATAGCGCTGCTCTATCTCGATGCGCCGTTCCCGGAAAAAGTGCTGGAGCAGGTGCGGGCGCACAAGTCGATCGACTCGGCCAAGCGGCTGCAATTCGACGTGGGCGGGGTCTGATCCCTGCTTTCGTCAAGATCAGAAGGCGCGGCGTTGGTCGCGCCTTCTTGCTGCTCAGCGCGTCGTGGAGCGGTCCAGCATCGCCTTCCTGCGTCCGCTGTATTCGGCGAGCGCGATGCCGCCCAGCACGAGGACCAGTGCCAGCGCCTGATAGAGCTGGAACGTTTCGCCGACGATCAGCACCGAAAGCAGCGTGCCGAAGATCGGCACCAGATTGATGAACAGCCCGGCGCGGTTGGCGCCGATCAGCTCGTTGCCCCTGATGTAGGTTATCTGCGAAATGACCGAGGCGCCGATCGCGGTGTAGATGATGACGGTCCAGCCGCGTGCATCGGGCACGATCACCTTGCCGGCGGCGACCTCCCACAGCAAGAAGGGCAGCGAGGTGATGAGCGCTGCGATCGACATGGCCAGCATCAGGCTCTGCCAATGCATCGCCGGCTTCAGCCGCAAGCCGACCGAATAGCCACTGTAAAGGATGACCGCCACCAGCATGATGGCGTCGCCGAAATTGAGTTCCAGCGTCAACAGCCGGCGCGGGTCGCCGTGGCAAGCGGTCAGGATGACGCCGGCAATGGTCAGCACGACGCCTGCAATCTGCGCCCAGTTCACACGCAGGCGGAAGAAGATGAAATTGGCTGTCATGATCAGGATCGGCATCGCCGCCTGTTCGATCGAGACGTTGATCGCGGTCGTGTAGTTGAGCGCCGTGTAGAAGATGGTGTTGAACAGGGTAAAGCCGCTGGCGCCGAGTGCAGCCAGGACGAACCAGTGCCGGCGCACCACGGGCCAGTCCTCCTGGATCGTGCGCCAGCCGATCGGCAGCAGGATCGCCACCGCCAGCACCCAGCGCAGGAAGACCAGCATCATCGGCGAGACGTGGTCGACCGCAAGCTTGCCGGCCACCGAATTGCCGCCCCACAACAGGGTGGTGAGCAGCAGGAATAAATAAGCGCTTCGGTGCATCGCGGGATTCCGGCCGCGACGGATGCGTTGCGGTGTTTGCCGGCCTATTGCCCCCGTCATCCCAAGTAAATGATGTCAAAGCCGAAAATTGTTGTGCCTCAGGGCATTTTCGGCGGCAAAGAAAGGTCGCACTCGCGAGGTCTTGACGCTATAGAGGCCTGTCGTTTCGAACCATATCCAAGCCGCTCGGCGGCGTCTCAAGGGAAAAGAAACATGGCCAATGTGGTGGTCGTCGGCTCGCAATGGGGCGACGAAGGCAAGGGCAAGATCGTCGACTGGCTGTCGGAGCGCGCCGACGTCGTGGTGCGTTTCCAGGGCGGCCACAATGCCGGCCACACGCTGGTCGTCGACGGCAAGGTCTACAAGCTGTCGCTGTTGCCGTCCGGTGTCGTGCGGCAGGGCAAGCTGTCCATCATCGGCAATGGCGTGGTCTTCGACCCGCATGCTTTCGTGGCGGAGGTGGCGAAGCTCAAGGCGCAAGGTGTCGAAGTAACGCCGGATCGCCTGAAAATAGCCGAAAACACAGCGCTTATCCTGTCGCTGCACCGGGAACTGGACGGATTTCGCGAGGACGCCGCCTCAAATTCCGGGACGAAGATTGGCACGACCCGGCGGGGCATTGGTCCGGCCTATGAGGACAAGGTGGGTCGGCGCGCGGTGCGGGTGATGGATCTGGCGGATTTGGAAACACTGCCCTTGAAGATCGACAGGCTGCTGACGCACCACAATGCGCTGCGCCGTGGGCTTGGCCATGCCGAAGTCACGCATGACGCGATCTTGAGTGAGCTGACCTCGGTCGCCGACGAGATCCTGCCCTATATGGACCGTGTCTGGAAGATCCTCGACGACAAGCGCCGTGCCGGCGAGCGCATCCTGTTCGAGGGCGCGCAAGGCACGTTGCTCGACATCGACCACGGCACCTATCCGTTCGTCACCTCGTCCAACACCGTGGCCGGGCAGGCGGCCGCCGGCTCCGGCGTCGGTCCGGGCGCGATCGGCTATGTCCTCGGCATCACCAAGGCCTATACGACGCGTGTCGGCGAAGGTCCGTTCCCGACCGAACAGAAGAACGAGATCGGCGAATTCCTCGGCACGCGTGGCCACGAATTCGGCGTCGTCACCGGGCGCAAGCGCCGCTGCGGCTGGTTCGACGCGGTGCTGGTGCGCCAGGCTGTCGCCGTCAACGGCATCAAGGGCGTTGCACTGACCAAACTCGACGTGCTCGACGGGCTGGACGAGATCAAGGTCTGCACCGGCTATCGCCTCGACGGCGAGATGATCGACTATCTGCCGGCGAGCCAGGGCGCACAGGCCCGTGTCGAACCGGTCTACGAGACGCTGGAAGGGTGGAAAGGCACCACCGCCGGCGCGCGCAGTTGGAACGATCTCCCGGCCCAGGCGGTCAAATATGTCCGATACATAGAGGAGCTGATCGGCGCGCCGGTCGCCCTCCTCTCCACCAGCCCGGAACGGGACGACACAATACTTGTGACCGATCCGTTTCAAGACTAGTTTCTGAAGCCTTTCCGGGCATCGCGGCTGATTTGCGGGGGCCGGCGCGGAAGCAAAAATACAGGTCGACTGAAGCATGGCAGATTTTGTTGCTGTTCTGAAAAAGGCGCTCGACAAGTATGGCGAGCCGACGCCCGAGACGCGCACGCGGACCTATGACGGCGCGCGTTCCGCGCTGGTCAAGAAGCTTGCGGAATTTTCGCCGCCATTGTCGGCCGACGTCGTGGCCAAGCAGAAGCGTTCCCTGGAAGACGCCATTGCGAGTGTCGAGCGCGACTATGCCAAGGGCGTGCCGGAAGCCGATCCGCTCGCCGAACTGGAACACATCTTTTCCTCGATCGACCGCAACAAGAACCAGCCGAGCCACACGCGCCAGCCGGTGAAGGCGGAGCCGGCGTCGCCGGCGCCGCCGGTTACCAAGCCGGAACCCTACAAGCCGGAACGCTACCGGCCCGCGCCGCCGCCGGCCGCGAAAGTCGAGCCGAGCTGGCAGCCCGCACCGGCGCAGCCTGCCCCGAAGCCGGCGGACCAGCCGCTGCCGGGCATGCTTGCGGATCGCGACGATGGCCAGGATGACGTCTTCCCGAACGACGAGGAGCCAGTCGCGGAAGCTGACGCTTTCCCACGCCTGCGTCCGGCCGAGCGCAAGCGCAGCTATGGCGGGCTGATTGCCGCCGTGGTTGCCCTGCTGGTCGTTGCCGGCGGCGGCTATGGCATCTGGCTGAACAAGGACGCCTTCAGCAAGATGCTGGGCCTGGACGGCAGCAAGGTTGTTGCCAAGACCGAACCGGTGAAACCGGCGCCGGCCAAGCCAGCGACCGATGCGGCGGCGACGCCTCCGGCGCCCGCGGCAGGCGCCGAAGGGACGAAATTCACGCAGCGGCTGACGCCTGAAGGTGGCGAAACCGACCCCGGCCCTGCCGGTGGTCAAACCGGCATAGGCGAGGGTGAATCCGTCGCCGCGCTGACGACGCCGCCTACCGCCACGAATGCGCCGGTCGCGGCGCCACCGGCTGCAGCCGCGCCCGCCGCGGCGACACCTGCTGCTGCGGCACCTGCTGCGACCGCACCCGCGGCAGGCGCCGCGCCCGCCGCAACCCCGCCTGCCAACGGAACCGCGCCCGCGGCGCCGGCCGATGCCGCCGCCACGCCGCCGCCCGCTCCGGCAACCGGTACACCGCCGGCAGCCGCCACACCCGCGACACCGGCGCCCGCTCCGGCGACGGCGACCTCGGTTCCGGTCGGCCAGAAGGCGATCTTCTATGAGGAGCGCACCAGCACGGCACAGGGTTCGGCCGACCCCGGCAGCATCGTCTGGTCGCTGGTGCAGGAATCGCCCGGCGGCGACCTGCCGCCCGAGCCGGCGATCCGCGCCGAAGCAACCATCCCCGGCAAGGACATCCAGTTGCGCATGACCATCCGCCGCAACACCGACCAGACGCTGCCGGCCAGCCACATCATCGAAATGATCTTCCTGACGCCCGACGGGTTTGAGGGCGGCGGTGTCGACAACATATTGCGCGTCGCCATGAAGAGTTCGGAGCAGGATGCCGGCAGCCCGCTGATCGGCATTCCGGCCAAGATCGCCGACGGCTTCTTCCTCGTCGCGCTCAACGACACCAAGGCCGACGAGGACGCCAACATGACCTTGTTGCGCGGCCAGGACTGGATCGACGTGCCGGTTGTCTACAAGACCGGCCGACGGGCGCTGCTGACCATGGAAAAGGGCATTCCCGGCGAGAAGGTGTTCGACGAGGCAATCAAGGCCTGGCAGGCCAAGACGGCGGGCTGAGAGGGCGGCGTAACGGTCGCCTTCGTTCAGAAACCTTGGAACAGCATGTCGAGCGCGGCGACAATGTCGTCGTGGTGCTTCGTCAGGTTCAGCCGACTTTCACCCAATTCGCTTATTGGAACGGTGGCAATCAGGTGTGTCGCCATGACCAGCTTCCGGCCATTGATCTCGAAGATCGGGTGAAGCTTTCGCATCGGCGGCGGCACCGCTGCAATCGGAAGAAGCGGGACGACGACCCGTGTCTTGAAATTATCGAGCAGGTCGGATTGGACGTCGAGCAGATAGTTGCCTTCGATGCGGCCGGCGAAGACATCATAGCGGGCCATCAGAACTGCCGGTATTCGTCCAGTGGAATGCCGTTTTTCTCGACATAGTCGTTCCACGCATCCATCGTGGCCCGGTTCTCAAGCTTCCACAGCCGCGTCTTTTCAGCCGCCACAGCCTCCGCGATGCCGGCTTCCGCGGCGCGCGAGACATTCACGTCAAGCCCCTTGGCTTCCCTCATGAGGTTGGAATCGATGGACAGATTTGCTGGCTGACGGATCGCATTCAAGGCAATCTTACGCATTATACCCTCCGCAACATGCGCATAATATATGCGCATTCTCGTACGAGAGCAATAATCGGGCGAATATGGGTGAGGCGCCCGGCCCTCCGCTATGGCCGAGCGCTCCTCACCCCTCCATCTCTTCCCGCAGCATCTCCAATTCCAGCCACTCTTCCTCGAGTGCGGCCAGTGTCGCACGTTCCTTGTCGAGGGCGGCGATGGTCTTCTGGAACGAGGCCGGATCGCGTTCGTAAAAGGCCGGATCGGCGATGTTGTTCTCCAGCCGCGAGATCGACGCCATCACCGCCTCGATTTTCTTCGGCAGCGACTCCAGCGCAAATTTCTGCTTGAACGACAGTTTCTTCGCCGGTCCTTTTGGCGCTGCCGCCTCGCTCTTGCCTGGCGCCGACCCGTCGCCAGCTTCGGCCTTGGCGCGCGCCTTGCGGTCGTCGAGCCTTGTGCCGCCGCGCTGCGCCAGCATGTCGGAATAGCCACCGGCATATTCGATCCAGCGCCCGTCGCCGTCCGGGGCGATCAGGCTGGTTACCGTGCGGTCGAGAAAGTCACGATCGTGGCTGACCAGGATGACGGTCCCGGCAAAACCGGCGACCAGTTCCTGCAGCAGTTCCAGCGTCTCCATGTCGAGATCGTTGGTCGGCTCATCGAGCACCAGGAGGTTCGCCGGCCGCGCCAGCACACGCGCCAGGATAAGCCGCGCCCGCTCGCCGCCGGACAGCTCGCGCACCGGGGTGCGTGCCTGCTCCGGCTTGAACAGGAAGTCCTTCATGTAGGAGACGACATGGCGCTGCTCGCCATTGATGACGAGGTTTTCGCCGCGCCCGTCGGTCAGGTACTGCGCCAGAGTTTCCTGCGGGTCGACCGCCTCGCGCTTCTGGTCGAGCGTGGCGATTTCCAGATTGGTGCCGAGCCTGATCGAGCCGGCATCCGGCGCCAACTCGCCGGTCAGCATCTTCAAAAGCGTGGTCTTGCCGGCGCCGTTCGGTCCGACGAGGCCGACGCGGTCGCCGCGCTGGATACGGGTCGAGAAGCCCTTGACCACAGTGAGATCGCCAAAGCTTTTCTCGATGTTTTTCGCTTCGATCACCAGCTTGCCGGATTCGGCCGCGTCGCTCGCCACCATGGTGGCGTTGCCTTCGGCGCCGCGATGACCGCGAAAATTCTTGCGCATGGTCTGCAATTCGCCGAGTCGGCGCATGTTGCGCTTGCGTCGCGCGGTCACGCCGTAACGCAACCAGTGCTCCTCGCGCACGATCTGCCGGCCGAGCTTGTGCTGCTCGCGCTCTTCTTCTTCCAGCACCAGGTCGCGCCATTCCTCGAAATGGCCAAAGCCCTTGTCCAGCCTGCGGGTCTGGCCGCGATCGAGCCAGACGGTGGCGCGCGACACGCGCTCGAGAAAGCGGCGGTCGTGCGAGATGACGATAAGCGCAGAGGAGGTGCGGACGAGTTCCTCTTCCAGCCATTCGATGACCGACAGATCGAGGTGGTTAGTCGGCTCATCAAGAAGCAGAATGTCCGGCTCCGGCGCCATGACGCGAGCAAGCGCTGCGCGCCTCGCCTCGCCGCCCGACAGATCGCCCGGCCGCTCTTCGCCGGACAGGCCGAGATGCTCCATCAGATAGCTGGCGCGGTAGGGATCGTCGGCGGGTCCCAGCCCTGCCTCGACATAGGCGCGCACAGTGGCAAAACCCTCCATGTCGGGCATCTGCGGCAGATAGCGGACGGTCGCCGAAGGCTGGCGGAAGACCTCGCCGTCCTGCGGCTCGATCAGGCCGGCGGCGATCTTGAGCAGCGTCGACTTGCCCGACCCGTTGCGGCCGACCAGCGCGATCTTGTCACCGGCCGAAGCCGTCAAGGCTGCGCCATCGAGCAGCGGCGTGCCGCCGAAGGTCAGTTTTATCCCGTCGAGATTGAGAAGGGGCGGGGCCATGTCAGCTTTCAGGCAAGGGATAGGGATGGGCGAGCAGCAGTGCGCGGCCGTGGCCGAGCGCGATTTCGAGGCGGCCCCCGGTCTTGTCGAACTTGACCTCGTTGGAGATGGTCAGTGACGAGCCGAACGCCACCTCGACCTCGCTCAGCGGCCATTTGGCGCCGGAGACGGTCAAGCCGGCAAGCTCGGAAAAACCGAGGATCGAAAACAGCGTGCCGTCGGCATAGTCGAACCCGGCCTTTCCCAACAGCAAGGGCACGCCTTCCTGGGCGCCGCTGGTCAGCAGCACGTCCCTTCCAGCCTCGGCCAGCCGCAGGGCGAGCGCCAGATGCAGGAAGGCGTGGTCGGCACGCTTGCCGCCAAAAGCGCCTGCCAGCACAAGGCGGGTCGCGCCGCGGTCGAGGGCTGCAGCGATCGCCAGTTCGCCGTCGGTCTTGTCCTTTTCCGCCGGAAAGGTCTGGCGGGGCACCGCGGCGAGATCGTCCGGCAGATTGGCCGGCACGGAATCGAAATCGCCCACCCACAGCTCAGGCACAAGGCCGAGCAGCCGCGCATGGCCGATGCCGGCGTCGGCGGCGATGACGCGCGAGCCTTCGACCTGGCGGTCGAGCCGGGGCGTGCGGATGAGATCGCCGCCAAGCAGGATGGTGAATGTGCTCATATCTGGTGGCCTGTACCAGCCCGGCAGCGGAAACGGAAGGCCGGCAAACTGCCACTTGCGCGGTTCCTCGGCCGGGCCTATGTGTCGAAACGCTCTAACGGGGTGCCGGCTGCGATCTTCGCGGACCGGCTGAGAGGCAATCTCGCCAACCCGCTGAACCTGATCCGGTTTGTACCGGCGGAGGGATTAGACGTTTCGGACAGTCCGACGCCTCAATTCCTTTCAATTCGAACGAAGGAGGCGCCGATGCGCACGCTTTTATACGCTCTTGTCTCAGCCATGGTCGTGGCGCTGTCCGGGCCGGCCTTGGCCAAGGACAAGCTCACTGTCTACACTTATGAGAGCTTCACCGCCGACTGGGGTCCCGGCCCGGTGGTGAAGAAGGAATTCGAGGCCGAATGCGGCTGCGACGTCGAGTTTGTCTCGGTCGCCGATGGCGTGGCGCTGCTCAACCGCGTCAAGCTCGAAGGCGCATCGACAAAGGCCGATATCGTGCTCGGCCTCGACACCAATCTTACTGCCGATGCGAAGGCCTCTGGCCTGTTTGCCCCGCATGGCGCGGTGAGCGATGTCAACGTGCCGGGCGGCTGGACCGACGACACTTTTGTTCCCTTCGACTACGGCTATTTCGCTGTCGTCTATGACACGCAGAAGCTGAAGACGCCGCCCAAGAGCCTTAAGGATCTGGTCGAAGGCAGTGCCGACGACAAGATCGTCATCCAGGATCCGCGCACCTCGACACCCGGCCTCGGCTTGCTCTTGTGGATCAAGTCGGTCTATGGCGACAAGGCGCCGGAAGCCTGGGCCAATCTGAAGACAAAAGTGCTGACCGTGACGCCGGGCTGGAGCGAGGCCTACGGCCTGTTCACCAAGGGCGAGGCGCCGATGGTGCTGTCCTACACGACCTCGCCAGCCTATCACATGGTCGCCGAGAACACCGAGCGCTACCAGGCGGCTTCCTTTGAAGAAGGCGAATATCTGCAGATCGAGGTCGCCGGCATCACCACGACCGGCGCGAAGAACCCGCTGGCGGAAAAGTTCATGGCCTTCATGACCGGGCCGAAATTCCAGGACGCCATCCCGGAGACCAACTGGATGTTCCCGGCAGGCAAGACCGACAAGCCGCTCAACCCGGCCTTCGACAAGCTGGTCAAGCCGACCAAGACGCTGCTGTTCAGCCCCGAGGAGGTTGCCGCCAACCGCAAGGCCTGGGTGGATGAATGGCTGGCGGTGATGAGCAAGTAGGCAACGCGATGGCGCCGGCACATCCCACGGATCCTCGTGTCGGCGCCGGCATCGTGGCGCTTGCCGCGATCACCCTGTTGATCGGCGGCGCGTTTGCCGGGCTGCTTGTCGAAGGCGCCCACGACCTTTCGGGCGCCTGGGCAGCCTTCGATCCCTATCTCCTGCGCGTCGTGCGCTTCACGCTCTGGCAAGCGATCATTTCGACGCTGCTTTCGGTCGGCCCGGCACTATTCGTTGCGCGTGCTCTGTCGCGGCATCCGCGCTTCTTTGGCCGCGCCTTCATCCTGCAGCTCTTCGCCGTGCCGCTGGCGCTGCCGGCGATCGTCGCGGCGCTTGGCATCCTGGCACTTTATGGCCGCGCCGGCTATTTTGCCGGCTTGTTCAGCGCCGTTGGCGGCCCGGGGTGGCCAGGCATTTACGGCCTGTCCGGCATTCTGGTCGCCCACGTCTTCTTCAACCTGCCGCTCAGCGTCCGGCTGTTCCTCGAGGCGCTGCAGACAATTCCCGCGGACCAATGGCGGCTGGCGAGCCAGCTCGGCATGGGGGCGCGAGCGGCGTTCCGGCTGATCGAATGGCCGATGCTGCGCGCCGCTCTGCCCGGGATCGCCGGGCTGGTCTTCATGCTCTGCATCACCTCCTTCACCATCGTGCTGACACTCGGCGGCGGACCGGCCGCGACGACGCTGGAGGTCGGCATCTATCAGGCGCTTCGATTCGACTTCGATCCCGCGCGTGCGGTGACGCTGACATTGCTGCAGATCGCCTTGACCTTGCTGGTGGTGCTGGCGCTGACGCGGCTTGGCGCCAATGTCGTTGGCGACAGCAACCTGCCAGTGGCGCCGCGCCGCTATCTCTCCGTCAACGGGACCGAAGCGTCGCTGAACGCCGGGCTCATCGTGCTGGCGTTGCTGTTCGTTGTCGGACCGATGGCAGCCACGGTGATCGCCGGATTGGGTGCCGATCTCGGCCGGCTCGCCGGCGAAGCGACCGTGCGGCAGGCGACGCTGACCAGCGTCGTGCTCGCCTTCCTGTCGGCGCTGCTTTCGGTGATGCTGTCGCTGGCCCTGACCATGGCCCGCCGGGCGCTGGCGCTGGGCCGCGGCACCGGCCCAAAGACACTGCTTGAGCATGTCACCGATACCGGCGCCGGCTTTGTCCTGGTCGTGCCACCGATCGTCATCGGCGCCGGCTGGTTCCTGTTGCTGCGCCATGGCGGCGACGTCTTCGCCGTCGCCCCGGTCATGGTCGTCACCGTCAATGCCGTCATGGCGATGCCGTTCGCGCTGCGCGCCGTCCGCCCCGCCTATGACGCGGCGAGCGAGCGTCATGAACGGCTATGCGCGCAGCTGGGTATCTCCGGTTGGGCCAGGCTGCGGCTGGTCGACTGGCCATCATCGCGGCGTCCGCTCGCCACCGCCTTCGCCTTCGCCATGGCGCTGTCGCTCGGCGATCTCGGCGTCATCGCGTTGTTCGGCAGTGATTCCGTGCAGACCTTGCCCTACCTTCTGCTTTCGCGCATGGGCAGCTACCGCACCGAGGACGCCGCCGGCCTGGCGCTGTTGCTTGGCCTGGTCTGCCTCGCCTTGGTGCTGGCAGCGGACTGGCTGGGAAGGGAAAAGGTCCGCAATGTCTGACGGGGCGATGGGCGGGAAGGGTGCTCCGGTGCGGCTGGACAAGGTCTCGTTCAGCTATGGCGAGGCATCGTTCGCTTTCGATGTCGACTTCGCCGCAGCGGAAGTCACCGCCATCATGGGGCCGAGCGGTTCGGGCAAGTCGACGCTGCTCAACCTGGTCGCCGGCTTCGAGACACCACAATCCGGCCGCGTACTGATCGGCGGGGTCGATGTCGGCGCCTCGCCGCCGGCCGCGCGGCCAGTGTCGATGGTTTTCCAGGAGAACAACCTTTTCGCCCATCTTTCCGTCGAGGAGAATGTCGGCCTCGGCCGCTCGCCATCGCTCCGGCTGACCGAAGCCGATCGAAGCGCCATCGCCGAGGCGCTTGCGCGCACCGGCCTTGCCGGCAAGGAAAAACGCCTACCGCGCGAACTTTCCGGTGGCGAACGCCAGCGCGTTGCCCTGGCGCGCGTGCTGGTGCGCGATCGCCCGGTGCTTCTGCTCGACGAGTCCTTTGCCTCGCTTGGACCCGCCTTGCGCGACGACATGCTCGACCTGGTTGCCGGCCTCCATGCCGAACGCGGCATGACGGTCCTTTTCGTCACGCACCAGCCGGAAGATGCCCGCCGTATCGGCCAGAATGTGGTGTTCCTTGACAATGGCACTGTTGCTGCCACCGGCACGGCGGCCGATTTTTTTGCCGGGGCTGGCCCGGAGGCGTTCCGGCGCTATGTTGGCACAAGCATCCAGACGGCTGGATCACGAGATATTGCCCGGAAGCGGACATAATTTACGCCCAAACCGGTTCGAGGCAATGTGGCGCTTGCTTGCCATGACTGGAGTAGTGTGGCTAGGTCCGCTCAATACCGGTCCGGCAAACGCCGTGATTTGCCTACAGCATCCGCCGTCCGCCCTGAGGGACGTGCGACGGATGCTGTAGCAGTTTGAAGTAGCGCGTGACACTCTTCGAAGATCGCCCCCGATCATCGTCGTCATGCGCCGGGACCCGAAAGGAAGCCGTTCTGGCGATCGGCGTTGACAGGCTAAGAATGAATCCGCTGGCGCGCTTTCTGGCGCTGGCCGGCGTTGCCGTGGCCTTGGCAAGCTGCCAGATGTTCACGCCTCCGGACGTGCAGGAATCAGGCTTCCAGCCTTCCGACAAGCCGATCACGGTTGACAATGTCGGCGCCAACAACAAGCTCGCGGAGCTGGCCAAGGCGCAGCATCCGCGCATCCTGGCCACCTATGGCGGCGAATATTCCGATCCCAAGCTCGAGCGCATGGTCGCCAAGGTCGTAGGCAACCTGACCGTGGTGTCGGCCAACCCGACCCAGACCTATCGCATCACCATTCTCAACTCGCCCAACGTCAACGCCTTCGCGCTGCCGGGCGGCTATCTCTACATCACGCGCGGCCTGCTGGCGCTGGCCAATGATTCGTCCGAGCTAGCCGCCGTCATCGCGCATGAGATGGGCCACGTCACCGCCAATCACGGCCTGCAGCGTCAGCAGCTGGAGGCCGAGGAAGGCCTGGCGACCAAGGTGGTCTCGGACGTGCTCGGCGACAGCCCGACGGCCAAGGCGGCGCTGATCCGTGGCAAGCTCAGGCTGGCACAGTTCTCGCGCAACCAGGAACTGGAGGCAGACGCCATCGGCATCAAGTCGATCGGCGAAGCGGGCTACGATCCTTACGCCGCCGGACGCTTCCTGCAGTCGATGTCGGCATACACCGATTTCCGTTCGATCAGCGGCGCCACCGACGCCAGCCTCGACTTCCTGGCGACGCACCCCAACACGCCGCAGCGCATTGATCTGGCGCAGCGCCATGCCCGCCAGTTCGGCGCGCCCGGCGTCGGCACGCGTGACCGCGATTCCTTCCTCGCCGGCATTGACGGGCTGCTCTATGGCGACACGCCGGAAGAAGGTTATGTGCGCGGCGAGACCTTCCTGCATCCGGGCCTCGGTGTGTCGTTCACGGTGCCGGACGGTTTCATCATCGACAATTCGGCGGCAGCGGTGACGGCGACCGGGCCGGGCGACATTGCGATCCGTTTCGATGGCGTTTCGATCGACAAGAACCGCGCCCTGACCGATTACATCAGAAGCGGCTGGGTGGCGGGTCTCGACGACAGCACGGTCAAGCAGGAAACCATCAACGGCAACGAGGCCGCGACCGCGCATGCCGGTGCAGAAGGCTGGCAGTTCGACATCGCGGTGATCCGTGCCGGCGGCCAGGTCTACCGGCTGCTGACCGCGGCGCCGTCGGCCAGCACCTCGCTGGAGACGGTGGCGCGCTCGGTCAGTGGTTCGTTCCGTATCCTGAGCCCCGCGGAAAAGGCGGCCTTGAAGCCGCTGCATATCCGCGTGCTTACCGTGCAGCCGGGCCAGACCATGGGCACGCTCGCCGCGCAGATGGTCGGCGTCGACCGCAAGCTCGATTTGTTCCGGGTGCTCAATGCGCTGTCGCCCGGTGCCGCGGTTTCGGCCGGCGACAAGGTCAAGATCGTTACGGACAAATAGCGTCAGTCGCGGCGGGATCAGGCGGCTGTCGCCAGAAATTCCGGATTCTGTTTCACCAGCGCGACCTTCAGCTTTTCCATGGCGCGGGCCTCGATCTGGCGGACGCGTTCCTTGGAAATGCCGAGCGTCTCGCCGAGCGCTTCGAGCGTGGCGCCCTCATCGTTCAGCCGGCGTTCCTCGATGATCCTGAGTTCCCGCGCATTGAGCGCGTGAAGAGCCTCTTTCAGCCACAGCGAGCGACGTGCCACGTCGATCTTGTCGCCGACAATCTCATCGGGCAGCGGGTCGTCGGAGACAAGAAAGTCCATCCGCTCGGTGGCGCCGGCATCGTCGCCAAGCGGCATGTTGAGTGAGGAGTCAGGCGCCGACAGCCGTGAATCCATCATCGCCACGTCGGCCTCGGAGACGCCAAGCGCGACCGACACCTCGCGGTAGAGGGTTGTGTTGGAAAGCGGCTCCGCGCCGTTCGCCAGCCGGGCACGCAACCGTCGCAAGTTGAAGAACAGAGCTTTCTGCGCCGAGCTGGTACCGCCGCGCACGATCGACCAGTTGCGCAGGATGTAATCCTGCATCGAGGCGCGGATCCACCATGTCGCATAGGTCGAAAACCGCACTTCGCGCTCGGGCTCGAAGCGGGCGGCGGCCTCGAGCAGGCCGACATGTCCTTCCTGGATCAGGTCGCCGAGCGGCAGGCCGTAGTGGCGGAATTTGGAGGCCATGGAAATGACCAGCCGCATATGGGCGACAGTGATGCAGTGCAGCGCGTTCTGATCGTTGTCTTCCTTCCACAGCAAGGCCAGCCGATGTTCCTCGTCCCGTTCGAGGTAGGGCGCTTTCATCGCCGCGCGGACCATGATCCGTCCTGCCGTGTCTTCCATCATGAGGCGCTCCCTGGCTCAGGCGATATGACTGATGTTGCGAACTTGGCAGGGCACCGGTTGAAATCGCGGCGTCCCGCCCTAGAACAGCCAAAACGTGCGGTGTGCGGGAATGGTTCCCTGGCTGTTGCCAGGCGGATCATCTTGCTTGAACGATGTCCGCACGGGCCAGTAACGACTTCGAATATCGCCAAGAAACGGAAGTTCAAGAATCTGATTTCAGAAACAAGCTGTTTTTGAAAACCAGTTCCTTATTCTTTCCGGTCGCATCTGCCATTTTCCAGCCCTCACAACATGCCTGACATCAGGCCAAAGACGGGATCACAGAAAAATGAAATGGCTCAAGTCGTTTATCGTCGCTGGAACGCTGCAGGTTCTGGCGGTCACATCGGGCCATGCCGGCGCGAATCTCGATCAGATCAAGCAGGCCGGCACCCTCAAGGTTGGCACCGAGGGCACTTACGCACCCTTCACCTATCATGACGCTTCCGGCGCGCTGGTCGGCTTCGATGTCGAGATCGCCAAGGCGATCGGCGACAAGCTTGGCGTCAAGGTCGAGTTCCTCGAAGGCAAATGGGATGGATTGATCGCCGGCCTCGACGTCAGCCGTTATGACGCCGTCATCAACGAGGTCGGCATCACCGATGCCCGCAAGGCCAAGTACGACTTTTCCGATCCCTACATTGCCTCCAAGGCCGTGCTGATCGTGCGCGGCGACAACAGCGACATCAAGACTTTCGCCGATCTCAAGGGCAAGAAGTCGGCGCAGTCGCTGACCTCGAACTTCGGCAAACTGGCCGAGACAAACGGCGCCGAACTCGTCGGCACCGACGGCTTCGACCAGTCGATCCAACTGCTTTTGACCGGCCGCGCCGACGCCACGATCAACGACAGCCTGTCGTTCCTCGACTTCAAGAAGCACAAGCCCGACGCCAATGTGAAGGTCGCCGCGCAAGCGGAAAACGCCGACTATTCCGGCGTCATCGTGCGCAAGGGCGATCCGGAACTGGTTGCCGCCATCAACAAGGCGCTGGCCGACATCAAGGCTGACGGCACCTACAAGAAGATCGCCGACACCTATTTCGGCCAGGACGTTTCGAAGTAATTTTTTCGAGGCGGGCCGATTGTCGCCCTGCAAGGATCCAGCGGGAGCCGTTTTTGCCGGCTCCCCGCTTTTGTCGTGATATGACGCCTGCATTCGCATTTCGACCATTCATTCTGGAGGGCCATTCGTGCCGCACTGGCTGCAACTGATGCTGGAGTCGCTGCCTTCGCTGCTCTGGGCCGCTCTGATCTTCACCGTACCGTTGACGCTGCTGTCCTTCGTCCTCGGCTTGACGGTTGGCCTCGGGGCAGCACTCGGCCGGCTGTTCGGGCCGAAGCCGCTGGTCGCCCTGGTGCGCTTCTATGTCTGGATCTTCCGCGGCACGCCGCTCCTGGTGCAGCTATTCCTGATCTTCTACGGCCTGCCGTCGGTCGGCATCCTGCTCGACGCTTTCACGGCCGCGCTGATCGGCTTCACGCTCAACATCGGCGCCTACACGTCGGAGATCATCCGTGCTGCGATCGGTTCGGTGCCGAAAGGCCAGTGGGAAGCCGCCTATTCGATTGGCATGACCTGGAGCCAGGCGATGCGGCGCACCATCCTGCCGCAGGCCGGCCGGTTCGCGGTGCCGCCGCTCTCCAACACCTTCATCTCGCTGGTCAAGGACACTTCGCTGGCCGCCGCCATCACCGTGCCGGAGATGTTCCAGGCGGCGCAGCGCATCGTCGCCACCACCTATGAGCCGCTGATCCTCTATGTCGAGGCGGCGATCCTCTATCTGGCGCTGAGCTCGGTGCTGTCGGCCCTGCAGACGCGGCTGGAAAGCCGGCTCAACCGCTATGGCGGCTTCCTGGAGGCACGCTCATGATCGGCCTCAGCAACATCGAAAAGCGCTTCGGCGACAATCTCGTGCTGAAGGGTGTCACCGTTACCATCGCCGAAGGCAGTGTCACTGCCCTCGTCGGCCCCTCCGGCGGTGGCAAGAGTACGCTTCTGCGCTGCATCAACCTGCTGGAGATACCCACCTCGGGAACCGTGCGCATTGGCGATGAGACGCTCGAGTTCCGGCCAGGCGGCAAGGTCGCGGCCAAGGATATCCAGCGCCTGCGCCTGCAGACCGGCATGGTGTTCCAGAATTTCCAGCTATTCCCGCATCGCACGGCGATCGATAATGTGATGGAAGGGCTGGTGACGGTGCTGAAATGGCCGACGGAGAAGGCGCGCGAGCGGGCGCTTGCTTTGCTGGAAAAGGTCGGCATGGCGCACAAGGCCGATGCCTGGCCGGCGACGCTGTCGGGCGGCCAGCAACAGCGCGTGGCGATCGCGCGTGCGCTGGCGCCGTCGCCGAAAGTGCTGCTGTGCGACGAGCCGACTTCGGCGCTCGATCCGGAACTGGCGCAAGAAGTGGTCGACGTGCTGGGGAAGCTCGCCAGCGAGGGCACGACCATGGTGATGGCGACGCATGATCTGCGGCTTGCCTCCAAGATCGCGCAGGAAGCGGTGTTCCTCGATGCTGGCGTCATCGTCGAGAAGGGGCCTTCCGCCGTGCTGTTCGGCAATCCGGAGCAGCAACGCACGAAGCGGTTCATCGCGACGCTGAAGCAGGAGGCGGAGAAGGAAGGCGGCGGCCAGGCGTAGGCGCGGCCGTTGTTTCGCCAGTCCGAAAAACAAAAAACCCGGCGCGAGGCCGGGTTTTTCAAATCCAGAGGCGAAAGCGATCAGGCAGCTTCTTCCTGCTCGGCTTCCTCATTGTCGGCCTTGGCGCCGCGCTTAGGGCCCTTGTTGAGGTTCACCTCGATCAGGCGCACGGCTTCGGTTTCCGACATGCGGTTGACGGCCGCGATCTCGCGGGCCATGCGGTCGAGTGCCGCCTCATAGAGCTGGCGTTCGGAATAGGACTGCTCCGGCTGGTTGTCGGCGCGGTAGAGGTCGCGCACGACTTCCGAGATAGAGATCAGGTCGCCCGAATTGATCTTGGCATCATATTCCTGGGCGCGGCGCGACCACATGGTGCGCTTGACGCGGGCGCGGCCCTGCACGACCTTCAGCGCGCGCTCGACATAATCCTCTTCCGACAGCTTGCGCATGCCGATGGAGGTCGCCTTGGCGACCGGAACCTTCAGGCGCATCTTGTCCTTCTGGAAGTCGATGACGAACAGTTCAAGCTTGTGGCCAGCCACTTCCTGCTCGTCGATCGACACGATCTGGCCAACGCCGTGCGCCGGGTAGACGATGTACTCGCCGGTCTTGAAACCATGACGCGCACCAGTGGACTTCTTCTGGGGGGTGATCGTTGCCATTACGCCCTGAACTCCTTGTTGTGGTACCGGCGTCCTGCCGGCCCGAACTCGTGCGACCGGGGAAACCGATCGTTAGCCGCACAACAGATGAACCCACCGGAAAGGCCGGGACCGGCAAACCGCACGAACTGCGACCGCCTGGCCCAGATCGCTCTGGTCCGGAGTGGGATTTTCACCTTTCAGTGATTTGGGGCGTCTGCGCCATAAATCGACGTTGTGTCACCGGCATGTTTCGCTGATGTAACACAAAAAGTCGGAAGAATCAAGGTTTTGCTGCATTCGCGAAGGCCATAGGTCCGCGCCGCCTGTCAAGGCGGTTGATGCGGCAAGGCTCTTACCTAGCGTAATACCGGCTTTCGCGGCCTTGTTGTCAATCGCCTTCGCCGGGTTCGGCCGAGAAGTATTTCTCGAACTTGCCTGCCTCACCGTCGAAGGTCTTGGCGTCTGCCGGCGGCTCCTTCTTGGCGGTGATGTTGGGCCATTTGTCGGCATATTCGGTGTTGATCTGCAGCCATTTGTCGAGGCCGGGCTCGGTGTCGGGCTTGATCGCGTCGGCGGGGCATTCGGGCTCGCAGACGCCGCAGTCGATGCACTCGTCGGGATGGATGACGAGCATGTTCTCCCCTTCATAGAAACAGTCGACCGGACAGACCTCGATGCAGTCCATATATTTGCATTTGATGCAATTGTCGGTCACGACATAGGTCATCGATCGGCTCCGGGACGTCCCAGCTAAATGGGCCAGTTTTCTTGGGCTTTTTCCGTGAGGTAACGCCTTTGCCCGTCGCTTGCAAGGGTTGCCATGCCCGACGGCTTCGGCGTTTCCGGAATGGAATTCCAGGCAGCAAGCGCGCCAGGGGCGTGCGATGTCGCGTTGAGCGTGTTGTTTGCCGGGTTCGGTTCCGTCGCGCGTCCGCCGTTGACCTGAGATCGCGGCCCCCGTTCCGGTCGGCAGCCTCAATCTTCGCCAAGCAAGCGGTCGGTCTGGCGGCGCTCTCTCTTGGTCGGGCGGCCGCTGCCGGCCTCGCGCAGCGCCGGGATAGCATCGGGAAGCGCCTCACCCTTCGGTGCGGGCGGCGGCGACATGTCCTCATAGAGGGTGCGGGCTTCCTCCGCCGGGCCGCGCCGGACACCGGCGCCGAGCACCTTCCAGACGAAGATGCGCCGGTCGAGCGTGATGGTTAGGACGTCGCCCGGCTTGACCAGATCGGAGGCCTGCGCTGCTTTGTCGCGATTGATGTGCACCCGCCCCGCGACGACCAGCTTCGCCGCCAGCGAGCGTGATTTCACCGCGCGCGAGAAGAAGAGCCATTTGTCGATCCGCTGGCGGCCTTCTGCAACCATCGAACCCGCCTAGAGCATGATGCCGAAAAGTGCGAAGCGGTTTTCGGGCGACATCATGCTCCATCTCTTAGTTTAGAGGCGGATTCAGATTTCAGGTCGAGTCGACCTGAAATCATCCGGCTCTGGCCTACTTCTTCAGCTGGTCGCGCAAGGCGGCGAGCTTGGCGAAGGGCGAATCCGGATCGAAGCGCACCGGGCGCTCCTCGCGCGGCTTTGGCTGGAAGGCGGGCTTTGCGCCGCCCTGATCGGGGCGACCGCCCTTGCCTTCGGGCCTGCCGCCCTTCCAGTCGGGACGGCCGTCACGACGCTCAGGACGCTCGCCTTGGGGGCGACCGTCGCGGCGCTGTTCGCCTTCGGCCTGCGGCTTGGGCTTGAACTTCGAGCGGTCGAAGCGCGGCTTGCCGGCACCGTCACGTCGTCCCTCGTGCGCAGGGCGTTCTCCAGGTGCAGCTGCGGCCGGAGCGCCGGCGGCATCGGCCGGCGCATTGCTGCGTCCACGTGCTTGTCCGTTGCGCTGGCGGTTGTTGCGGCCTTCGTGATGGCGGGGGCGCTGTTCGAAACGGCCCTGACGCCACAACAGGATCGGCTTGGGTGCTTCGGCTTCGGCGGCGGGCTCGCCGGCGGCCGCCTCGGCCACCACTGCGGGTTCGCCCGAAACCGCTTCCGTCGCCGGCACAGCTTCGAAAACCGGATCCGCTGCCGCGGCCTCGACAGTTTCGGCTTCCGCTTCTGGCTCGGCAGCAGGTTCAGCAGCCGCTTCGGCGGCAGCCGCTGTTGCGGGCTCTTCCGTGACCTCGGCCGGAGCTTCGGTCGGCTCTTCGGCGACAGGTTCTTCTGCCGTTTCGGCGATCACTTCAGCCGGCGCTTCGACAGCAGCCGGTTCCGAACCCTCGACTGCTGCCTCCGCCACCGCATCTGTTGCGGCAGCCTCTGCAGCCCTGGCCTGCTCGGCACGTGCAGCCTCTTCCGCTGCACGTTTCGCAGCCACGGCTTCCCGCGCGGCAGTGTCCTGCGCTTCGAGCCGCGCCTTGACCTCCGCCGCCGGCTTCGGCTCGGCGCGATAGCCGAGACCCTTGAGGATCTCTTCCATGTCGTCGGCGGTGGCGCCGAGGATCGACATCATCGGCGGCGTCACCATGAAGGACTGGCCGTCATAGGCGCCATCCGGACGCTGGCCGAGGCCGGGCTTCCAGTTGGTCGCCGGACGGATGAGATCCGCCAGCCGTTCCAATATGTCGATGCGGACGGCGCGGCGACCGAGATTGCGGTAGCCGGCAAGCTTGTAGAAGGCCTTGTCGAAGGCCGGATCGATGACCACGGACGTGCGGCCGGACGCCAGCGCGTGGACCACGTCGCCGAAACCAGGCTTGTCCTTGCCGTCATTCGTCAGCGCCCACAGCAAGGTCACCAGTCCGGCGGGCGCCGGCTTGATCAGCGCCGGCACGAAGACATGATAAGCGCCAAAGCGCACGCCAAGCCGGCGTAGCGCTGCACGACCCTCCTGGTCGAGCGACTTCATCTCCTCGGCGATATCGCGGCGGTTGATGAGGCCGAAATTCTCGACCAGCTGGAAGGCGATGCCACGACCGATGCCGGAAATCTGGTCGGCGTTCTTCAGGTCGACCAGCGGCTTCAACAGACTTTCAATCTGGAAATTGACGAAACGTTCGGCGCGCGCGGCGACCTTGTCGCGCGCCGGGCCGGTCAACTGTTCGTCGGCCAGCAGAACCAGGCGCGGCTTCAGCGCGTCTTCGCCGGAAACCAGCGTCCCGATCGGTGCACCGATCCAGCGCAGTGTGCCGTCCGAGCCAAGTGCGAGGTCGCCATTGGCGCAAGCGCCAAAACGTTCGGCGCGCGCCTCGAATTCGGCGGCCAGCGCTTTTTGCGCGGCCGTGCGCACGGCCTTGGCGTCTTCGCCGCCGGCGGTCTGGTCGGCGGTGAAGCGGAACCCTTGCAACTCGCCGACATGGTGGCCTTCGACAAGAACGGTTCCGGTAGGACTAATTTCGGCTTCAGGCATGGTATTTTCTCTAAGGCGCCGCATGAGGACGGAAGTCCTGCGGTCTACGAAGCGTTTCGTCAACCGCTCATGCAACGCATCCGACAATCTGTCTTCGATTTCGCGCGTCTTTTCCTGCCAGTGTGCCTGATCGGCCAGCCAGCCGGGCCGGTTCGACACGAATGTCCAGGTGCGGATCTGGGCAATGCGGTGCGACAGTGTGTCGATGTCGCCCTCGGTGGTGTCGGCGCGGCGCACCTGCTCGGCCATGTAGTTTTCGTCGACATGGCCATGGCGGGCAAGGTCCATATAGATCGAGGCGATGAGGTCGGCATGCTGGGCGGGCGCGATCTTGCGGTAGTCGGGCAGCGCGCAGGCTTCCCACAGCAGCGCCACGCGCTTGGCATTGGTGGCGAGCGCACGGATGTCCTCGTCGCGGGAGAGGTATTCGAGCGCCTGCGCGTCCACCGCCGGCAGCGCCCGCGTCAGGCCCTCGACCGGCGCGTTGGTCTCGATCGAGCGTTTCAATGCATCCAGACTGGCGAAGTCGAAATGGGCGGTGCGCCACTGCAGCACCTTCACCGGCTCGAAATCATGGCCTTCGATCTTCTTGACCAGGTCTTCGTCGAGCGGGTCGACCTGGCCGGTAACGCCAAAGGTGCCGTCGCGCAGATGCCGGCCGGCGCGGCCGGCGATCTGGCCAAGCTCGGCCGCCGTCAAATTGCGATACTGGTAGCCGTCGAATTTGCGGTTCTGGGCGAAGGCGACATGGTCGAGATCGAGGTTGAGGCCCATGCCGATGGCGTCAGTGGCGATGAGATAGTCGACATCGCCTGACTGGAACAGCGCCACCTGGGCATTGCGGGTGCGCGGCGAGAGCGCCCCTAGCACGACGGCCGCTCCACCCTGCTGGCGGCGGATCAGTTCGGCGATGGCATAGACCTCGTCGGCCGAGAAAGCGACGATCGCCGTGCGGCGGGGCAGTCGGGTCAGTTTCTTCGAACCGGCATAGGCCAGATGCGACAGCCGCGGCCGCGTCACCACCGAGACGCCCTTCAGCAAGCGCTGGAGGATGCCGTGCATGGTAGCGGCACCCAGCAGCAGCGTTTCCTGGCGGCCACGCAGATGCAGGATGCGGTCGGTGAAGATGTGGCCGCGTTCGAGGTCGCCGGCCAGCTGCACCTCGTCGATGGCGACGAAGGCGGCGTCTGTCTCGCGCGGCATGGCCTCGACGGTGCAGACAGAATATTTCGCGCCGGGCGGCTGGATCTTCTCCTCGCCGGTGATCAGCGCGACCTTGTGGGCGCCGACCTTTTCGCAGACGCGGCTGTAGACCTCCCTGGCCAGCAGCCGGAGCGGCAGGCCGATGACACCGGTTTCGTGCGCCACCATACGCTCGATGGCGAGGTGGGTCTTGCCGGTGTTGGTCGGGCCAAGCACCGCGGTCACGTCGCGGCCCGACAGGATCAGCGGCTCAGTGTGTTTCGGCTGGATGTTCATCGACCTGGAAATAAGGCTTTCTGGCCTCTGGTTGTCGGGAGCGCGCCCCAACTGGCGCGTATGACAGGCGACACATAGGGATTTCGGGCGCGAAGCGAAAGCGGAATGTTCCGCCAGCGGCTCGAAGGCCTCGCTGTCAAGCCCTTAAGTGGTTGCTGATTAAGAGTTGGAACGAGTCTGGAACGAATCGGCGACGAATCAGTGACTCCGACAGATTCAGCTTTTGTTCACGGCTACATGTGGATTTCGTGACCATGAGTCTCACCACATGCTGAATCGCCGAACTGGCCCGTTTTATGCTAGGCGAGCTTAGCTATTAATCTTTGCCGTGAAACGAGGGAGACGACGCGATGCTGGTCGCCCAAGGTAATGAAATTGTTAATCTTTCTGAACCGGGTGTTAAAGAATTACAGGCGATTCCGGGCCATTAACGTTAACTTCCGCTCAAAGCCAGAACGAATAGGAGACAAAACAGCGCTGGCGGAATTTTCCCGTTTTGTTCCGCCAATATCTGGTGTTGTGAACAGCTTATCCACCGAGAATTCACAGGCTTGCCCACATGGTTCGCACACGCGGCGCTGCCGCCATTAACCTTTGCGTGCCGGATTGGGGCACATCCCCAAAGTCAATGCGCGTCGTGACCCATAGCGTAGCGTTGTAATACGGGGCCGATGTTTCGGATGATGTCTTCATGGGATAGCGCGACCACCGGCTCAAGCCGTAGCAGGTATCGGCACATGGCGAGACCCAGCAACTGGCTGGCAACCAGCCCGGCGCGTCTACCGGCATCCGCCGGGTCACCGATCGAAGCGACCATGGGCCTCACCTGGTTGGCGAAGACATCGCGGACCTTGTCGGCTGCGTGCTCGTTCGAAGCCGCCGAGCGCAGCAGGATTATCATTCCGGGTCCGTTGGCCGGACCTTCCCAGTTCACGAGAAAGCGCCTGATCAGCGTTTCGCCGATAGCGGCTGGATCGATCCGCTGATCGGGCAGTTGCAGGTTCACGACTGCCGCCCTGGCGAACAACTCGTCCTTGCTGTGGAAATAACGGATCACCATCGCCGGATCGATTGAGGCCTGTGCTGCAACGTCTCGGATGGAGGCGCCGTCATAGCCGTGCTCGGCGAAAAGTTGGCGCGCGGCTTCGAGGATTTGAGCCCGTGTACGGTCTGACTTGGTTATTTTTTTCGGCTGATTCTCGGTCATGAAAATGCGTATGCCAACACCTGTTGACAAATGCAATGCGGTTCGCTAAAAAGTCAACGATTGTTGATAAATGGAGGTGGGAAAATGCTGCCCGAAAAAACTGAAGTCCTGATCATAGGTGCTGGTCCGACCGGCATGGCGCTGTCCATTGCACTGCACCAGGCCGGTGTCGATCACGTGCTGATCGAGAAGCTTGCGCAGGGCCTGCAGACGTCGCGCGCCGGTGTCATCCATGCGCAAACACTGGAATCGCTCGAACCGCTCGGCGTCACGCAGCGGCTGAGCGAGCTTTCGGTGAAGCTGAAAGATTTCACCATACGCGACCGAAACAGGGCGCTGCTCAAGCTCGATTTCGGCAAGCTCCCATCAAGATATCCTTACTTGATGATGCTGCCGCAGAATCTGACCGAGCAGGTGTTCGCCGAACGGATCTTCGCACTTGGCGGCACCATTCATCGCGAAGTCGAGGCTGTGGCGTTTGCTCAAGACAGTGACGGCGCGCGGGTGACAGTGGTCGAAAACGGCCAAGAGAAAATCATATCGGCGCGCTACGTCGTCGGCGCCGACGGCATGCAGAGCCTGGTACGCAAGTCGACAGGCATCGAGTTCGACGGCGAGGCGTATGACGGCTCGTTTGTGCTGGCAGACGTTCGTCTCGACTGGCCGGTGGGGCCGACAGAGGTGTCGCTGTTCTTTGCCCCGGCCGGACTGGTGGTTGTGGCACCACTTCCGGACGGATCTTATCGTGTCGTCGCGACAATGGATGAGGCGCCGGAGAAACCTGATGTCGCCGACATCCAGGCGCTGCTCGACAGCCGTGGACCGACAACAAAGAGAGCCCGGGTGCTTGGCATCACCTGGAGTTCGCGATTCCGCGTTCATCATCGCTTGGTCCGGGCCTATCGCAAGGACCGGCTGTTCCTGATGGGCGATGCCGCCCATGTCCATAGCCCGGCGGGTGGGCAAGGCATGAACACAGGCATCATCGATGCTGTCGTGCTTGGCCAATTGCTTGGCGATGTGGTGAACGGCGTTCGTTCCGAGGCGGAACTCGACCTTTATGAAACGCTGCGCCGCCCGGCGGCTCAGGAGGTCCTCGGACTCGCGGGCAGGATGACCGACATGGCGCTTGCCCGCAATCCGGTGAAGCGGTTCCTGCGCAATCTGGCGCTTTCCGTGGTGAACCTCAGCCCGCTCCTGAAGCGTCGCATCGCGCTGAAACTGTCAGGGCTAAGCCGGGCGTCGCTGGCCCGGCTTCCGGCGCCTTCGGGCAAGCCGGGATCAGTCGCGGCCAGCAAGTCTGAAGCCGGACCCGAACTGAAACTGGCTGCCTGACAAATCGCGATTGTCAGGCAGCCAGGCGGTTGCCGAGCGTCGCCAAGCCTCAGACGAAGTACTGGCCGCCATTGGCCGTGATGGTCGAGCCGGTGATGAAGCCGGCATCCTCCGAAGCGAGGAAGACGACGCAGCGCGCGATCTCCTCCGGTTCGCCGAGGCGGCCGACCGGGATCTGCGGGATGATGCGCTCGTTGAGCACCTTCTCGTCGATCGCCTTGACCATCTCGGTGGCGATGTAGCCGGGGCAGATGACGTTGACGGTGATGCCCGCGCGAGCACCTTCCTGAGCCAGCGCCTTCGAGAAGCCGATGTCGCCGGCCTTGGCGGCGGAGTAGTTGACCTGGCCGGCCTGGCCCTTCTGGCCGTTGATCGAGGAGATGGTGATGACGCGGCCGAACTTGCGCTCACGCAGGCCGTTCCACAGTGGATGCGTCATGTTGAAAACACCGGACAAATTGGTGTCGATGACCTCTTTCCACTGCTCGCGCGTGATCTTGTGGAACATGGCGTCGCGGGTGATGCCGGCATTGTTGACCAGAACCGAGACCGGGCCGAGGTCGGCCTCGACCTGTTTGATGCCGGCAGCACAAGCGTCATAGTCGGCGACCGACCATTTGTAGACCGGAATGCCGGTTTCGGCTTTGAACTTCGCCGCCGCCTCGTCATTGCCGGCATAGTTCGCGGCAACCGAATAGCCGGCGTTCTTCAAAGCGATCGAGATCGCCGCACCGATGCCACGCGATCCACCCGTGACGATTGCAACCTTGGTCATGCATTTCCCCTTTTGATATCACCCTGTTGTCGGGCTTGGCAGGCACTGGATAGGAAACGGGCGGCTCGGGCCGCCCATCCTCAGTTTTTGTCAGAGCGCTTCCACGCACAGGGCGACGCCCATGCCGCCGCCGATGCACAGGGTGGCGAGGCCTTTCTTGGCGCCGCGGCGGCGCATCTCGAAAACCAGCGTGTTGAAGATGCGGGCGCCCGAGGCGCCGATCGGATGGCCGATGGCGATGGCGCCGCCATTGACGTTGACGATCGAGGGATCCCAGCCCATGTCCTTGTTGACGGCGCAGGCCTGGGCGGCAAAAGCCTCGTTGGCCTCGACCAGGTCGAGATCGCCGACCGACCAGCCGGCCTTTTCCAACGCCTTGCGCGAGGCGGGAATGGGCCCGGTGCCCATGATCGCCGGATCGACCCCGGCGGTTGCCCAGGACGCGATGCGCGCCAGCGGGGTTATGCCGCGCCTTACGGCTTCCGCTTCGCTCATCAGCAGCGCGCCGGCCGCGCCATCATTGATGCCGGAGGCGTTGGCTGCGGTCACCGTGCCGTCCTTGTCGAAGGCCGGCTTCAGCTTGGTCATGGCATCGATCGTGGCGCCGTGGCGGATGTACTCGTCCTGGTCGACAATGGTGTCGCCCTTCTTGCCCTTGATGGTGAAGGCGACGATCTCGTCCTTGAACTTGCCGGCCTTCTGCGCCGCCTCGGCCTTGTTCTGCGAGGCCAGCGCGAACTGGTCCTGATCGTCGCGGGTGATCTGGAACTGGCGGGCGACGTTTTCAGCGGTGTTGCCCATGTGATAGCCGTTGAAGGCATCCCACAACCCGTCCTTGATCATGGTGTCGATCATCTTGTAGTCGCCCATCTTGACGCCGGCGCGCAGATGCTCGGCGTGCGGCGACAGCGACATCGATTCCTGGCCGCCGGCGATGATCACCTTGGCGTCACCGGTGGCGATCTGCTGCATGCCGAGCGCGATGGCGCGCAGGCCCGAGCCGCAAACCTGATTGAGGCCCCAGGCGGTGGTCTCCTTGGGCAGGCCGGCGATGATCGAGGCCTGGCGGGCCGGGTTCTGCCCTTGAGCGGCGGTCAGCACCTGACCGAGGATGATCTCGTCGATCTCGGCGGCTTCGACACCGGCGCGCGACAAAAGTTCCTTGATGACGACGGCGCCGAGTTCATGTGCCGGGATGGCCGCGAAAGCACCGTTGAAGGAGCCGACGGCCGTGCGTGCGGCACTGGCGACAACGATGGAATTGGCAGAGGACATTTTCTTCTCCAGACTTCGAGCTGTCGTATTTTTGGGCATTGTTGGCGACTTTTCTTGCCCTTTCCATGATCCAAGTCAAACCGGAAATCGGCATGGCGCCGATGCGCCGCAAGCAGGTCACGCGTCGCGGTGCCGGCGGGCAGGCCGCTGCTGCGCAGCATATTTTGCCTGCTATGCAGCATTATGTGATCCCGCACTGCACAAACTGCTTGGAATTATGAGGCTTTTGCGCATATCCTCGAAAAGGGCGCAATCGTTACCGGCTGCTTACTCAGGCGTGCCGGTGTCCGGGGAGGATACAGATGGCCGCAAAAGACGAGCCGATCATTATCAAGAAATACGCCAATCGCCGGCTCTATAATACGGGGACGAGCACCTATGTGACGCTCGAGGATCTGGCCGAGATGGTCAAGAAGGGCGAGGAGTTCACCGTCCAGGACGCCAAGACCGGCGACGACATCACACATCCGGTGCTGACGCAGATCATTTTCGAACTGGAGAACAAGGATGGGCAGAACATGCTGCCGATCCCGTTCCTGTGCCAGCTGATCGCCTTCTACGGCGACCAGATGCAAATGATCGTGCCGAGCTTCCTCGAACAGTCTATGATCGCCTTCTCCAAGGAGCAGGAACGCTTCCGCGAGCAGATGAAGGGCGCCATCGGCAAGTCGCCGCTGGACGTGATGAAGATCGCGACGCCGATCAAGGCGCTGGAAGAACAGACGCGCCGCAACATGGAAATGTTCCAGAATGCGATGCGGCTGTTCACGCCGTTCCCGCCAGCTGGGTCCGCGCCAGCCGCAGCTCCAGCCGAGCCAGCCAAGAAGGAAGTGCCGGAAAAGTCCGACGACCTTCAGGAGCTGAAGAGCCAGATCGCGGCCATGCAGCGCAAGCTCGACACGATGTCGTAAGCCGACCGCCGGTAAGGCTCAGGCCAATCCGGCCGTGCCTTCTTATGCGTCGATCGTCATCTGCCACGATTCCCAGATCTCGTCGGCCCGCCCGTCAAGCGAGCGATAGAAAGCCTTGGCGGGCAGGTTGGATCGCAGCACCGTCCATTTGATGGCGGATGCACCAATGCCGATGGCATGGTCGCGGAGCCGTTTCACTAGGGCATGGCCGACCGACATGCCGCGCGCCGTCTCGGCCACGTAGAGTTCCTTCAGCCACACAACCGGCTTCAGGTCATAAGTCCACGGGATGAGGTAGTGGACGGCGATGCCGACGATCGCTCCGCCGACGTCCGCCACGAACACCCCGAAGCAGGGCGAAGGCCCCAGCCCGTGTTCGACGATGTCGGCTTCGGTGACACTGAACTTGTCGGCATAGCCTTCGAAGACGGCGAGGGCCCGCATGAGGACGAGTACCGCGCCGACATCCCCCCGCTCGAACGGACGGATGGCAACCGCCGTTTTGCGCGCGGGGCTCCGGGTCTGGATCATGCCCGCAGAGCACCGGGCTCCTTGCCGGAAGCGAAAGGAAGCTCTTCATCCTGCCAGCCGGTTATGCCGCCGTTCATGATCTTCACCGGCAGGCCGAGGCTGGCCAGCTTGAAAGCTGCCCGATCCGCGCCGTTGCAATGCGGTCCGGCGCAATAGGCGACGAACAGCGTGCCTGCCGGCCATTGTGCCATCCGCTCGGCCGATATCTCGCGGTGCGGCAGATGCAACGCGCCGGGCACATGGCGGCGTTCATAGGCTTCCGGCGAGCCGACCACATGCAGAAGGACAAAATCCGGCTCTCCAGTGCGCAGTGCTGCTGCAACGTCGGAACAGTCGGTCTCAACGGAAAGCCGGCGCAAGAAATGGTCTCGGGCAATCTCCGGCGATGCCGCAGGAATGTCTGTCACGTAGCTCATCAAGCTTCTCCATTGGCTGATGGAGCTGGTCTCCATCACTGATGGAGTTGAGGTAGCGCACCACACCGGGCGATTGCAGCTGGCGGATTTGCCATATATCGTCAAGATCATGCCAAATGTGCCCCCCGCCAATCGGCCTCTTGCCAATCCGCCCCTTGCCAATCCACTGGTCGTTGCTGTCGCCTATGACGGGCTGTGCACGTTCGAATTTGGCGTGGCGGCCGAGGTGTTCGCCTTGCCCCGACCGGAGATGGGTGCGGACTGGTACCGTTTTGCCGTCGCCGGCATAGACGCCGGTGAAATGCGGGCGATGGGCGGCGTGCGCATCGTCGCCGATGGCGGACCCGATCTGATCGGCGAGGCCGGCACGGTGATCGTGCCTGGATGGCGCGGCGTGGATTGTCCGGTACCGCTTTTGCTGATCGAGGCGCTTCGCAAGGCCAACGCGCGGGGCGCACGCATCCTGTCCATCTGTTCGGGTGTGTTCGTGCTTGCCGCCGCAGGCCTGCTCTCAGGCAAGAAGGCGACCACGCATTGGCGCTACAGCGAGAAACTGAGGGAGCTGTATCCCGACATCACCGTGGTTCCTGACGTTTTGTACATCGATGAGGGAAATGTCCTGACATCGGCCGGCAGCGCGGCCGGCATCGACCTTTGCCTGCACCTGGTTCGGCGCGATTTCGGCACAAAGGCGGCCAACATGGTGGCGCGTCGCCTGGTCGTGCCGCCGCATCGCGACGGCGGCCAGGCGCAGTTTGTAGAGAGTTCCGTTCCCGAGCCGCACGAACGCAGTCGGCTTGGGCCTTTGATCGACAGGATGCGCGCCGATATTTCCGCCGACTATCCCGTCGCCACCCTGGCCGGCCTGGCTGGAATGAGCGAGCGGACATTTCTGCGCCGCTTCGCGGCCGCAACCGGCGTCACACCGGCGCGATGGCTGCTCTCGGAACGGCTTTCGCGGGCGCGCACATTGCTGGAGGACACCGCCATGCCGATCGAGCGAATTGCCGAGACCGCCGGATTTGGCGCGGCAGGCACACTGCGGCATCACTTCCGGCAGCAATTCGCCACCACGCCCGCCGCGTACCGGGCACGGTTCGGGACCAATGCCAACTCCACCTGACCGCGCTGTAAGCTGTCAGGGCAAAAGTCCCTCATAACGGCCGCGCGGCCGGATGATGCTGCCGCTCACGATCTGTTCGACCATATGCGCGGCCCAGCCGACGCTGCGCCCAAGTGCGAACAGATGGAACGGCGCATCGCGCGGCAAGCCAAGACCGCGCGTCAGCACGGCCAGGGCAAAATCGATGTTCGGCTGGGCGCCGGTTGCTGCAATCGCTGCGGTTTCCAGTGACCGCAATGTGTCGTCAGGGTTGCCGATGGCCGCCAGAAGCGCCGTGGCGCGGGGATCGCCCTCAGGATAGAGCTGGTGGCCGAAGCCCGGCAAAGGCCGGTCATGGCCGAGCCAGCGTCGGATCGCGGTATCGGCGCCATGCCGCGCCGCATCTTCCGCCAACTGCATCACCGCTTCGCCGGCGCCGCCGTGGCGTGGGCCGGACAGTGTTGCGAGGCCCGCCAGCAGGCAAGCGGCGGGTGAGGCTCCGGTCGAGGCCGCGACGCGGGCCGCGAAGGTCGATGCGTTGAGCTCGTGATCGGCGAGCAGCACAAGCGCACGCCGGATCGCGTCCGCGCCGCCATCTTCGACCGCCCAGCCCCGCGCCAGTCGCCGATGCACCGGATCCGGTCCCGCCTCGGCACCAAGGGCACTGGCCAGCACACCGATCGCGCGTGCGGCGTCGGCGCACAACGAGGCACCGTTGCGGCCAAGCGAAGGCCGGCCCTGGCCGGCCAGCAAAGCAAGTTGCGCAAAGGCCGGGGCACGGCCGAACTGGCGCGGCGCATCCGGCTGCGGCGCTTCGAAACGGACCGGCTCAGACAAGGCCCAAAGCAGAGCGGCTGTCTCTTCCAGAGTGGCATGGTCGGCCAGCGCAGCGGCGTTCTTGCCCCGATAGATGAGCTGGCCGTGCCAAACGGTCGAAACCGCCGTGACGATCGACGGCTCGCCCCAGGCAATGGCGCTTTCGGCGATGGCTGACGGGCTGCGCCCGCGCGCCCGGCGGGTTGCGAGCGCCGCGATATCGTCGGCGCGATATTCGCTGCGGCGCGGATCAACCCGGTCCGGACGCATGCCGATGCGGCCGCGGCTGACATAGGCGTAAAGCGTCTGCGGCCTCACCTTGAGCCTTTCCAGCGCTTCTTCCCGCGACAACCATTCCGACATTTCGGGCCCTGATATTGATTCTATTGATCAAGATTGATGGCAACGCCGCCCAGCCTTATCTCCGATCCGGAAAAGCTTCAAGGAGACTAAGGCTATGGCGAATGGGCTCGATGACGTGGTGGCGGCTGAAACTGTGCTGTCAGACGTGGATGGTCTGGGCGGCCACCTGACGATCCGCGGCCATTCGCTGCCGGAACTGGCCGGACGATGGACCTATCCGCAAGTGGTTCGCCTGTTGCTGGATGGGTTCTTCGAGCATCTGCCTGGCGATGCCGAATTGGGCAAGGCACGCGTCGAGGTGTTCGAGCGGCTCAAGCCTTCGCTGCCGTTGTTGGCGTCGCTTGAAATCTACAGCGCCATGCGCGCCGGCATGGCCTTGTTGCCGGACGGCGAGACGCTGACGGACGCGCTTCGGCTGATTGCGGCGCCGGCGGTGCTGACGCCCGCCTTGCTGCGCCTGCAGCGCGGCGAGCAGCCGATCTCGCCGGATGGCAAGGCCGACCATGCCGCCGACATGCTGCGGATGCTCAGGGGTTCCGTTCCTTCGCCGGCCTTGGCGAAAGCGCTCGACACCTATCTGGTGACCGTCTGCGACCACGGCCTCAACGCCTCGACTTTCGCCACCCGCGTCGTTGCCTCGACATTGGCCGGGCTGACATCGTCGGTGCTGGCAGGGCTCGGCGCGCTCAAGGGGCCGCTGCATGGCGGCGCGCCCGGCCCCGTGATCGAGATGTTGGATGCGATCCAGGCGCATGGCGATGCCGCCGGCTGGCTGCGCGACGAGATCGCTGAGGGCAGGCGCATCATGGGCTTCGGCCATCGCATCTACCGCGTGCGCGATCCGCGCGCGGATGTGCTGAAGGCGGTGGTGCGGCAGCTCGGCAATGAGGGCGAAACCGGCCGCCGGCTGGCCTTCGCCGAAAAGGTCGAACAGACGGCGCTTGAAGTGCTGCGGATCGCCAAGCCGCAGCGCGCGCTGCAGACCAATGTCGAGTTCTACACCGCGCTCGTGCTGGAAGCTGCGGGTTTTCCGCCTGAAGCCTTCAGCAATGTCTTTGCCGCAGGGCGCGTTTCCGGCTGGATCGCGCATGCGCGCGAGCAGCAGACGACCGGACGGCTGATCCGCCCGCAATCGCGCTATATCGGCCCGGTGCCGGACCTCGTCGCTTAGGCGTCCTTGCCTGTTTCGAAAGACTCGGGGCTCCTCCGCTTCAAACGGAGGGGCTTTTCCGTATGACCGAAATTTCATGTGATCACGCGACCGTGTTCGTGTTCTTGCCTTGGTCCGTCCTTATATGCTGCACTGCAACATAGGCCGCCGGGGACTGCTTCCTTCAATGACGTGGGGGCAGGCAGGCGCATCAGGATGACAGGAACGCCATGACGAAGAACGGCAAGGCGGAGGAAAAGAAGAAGATCAACATCGCGCTTCAGGGCGGCGGCTCGCATGGCGCCTTTTCCTGGGGCGTGCTCGACCGGCTGCTGGAGGACGGCAGGCTGGAGATATCGGCCGTCTCCGGCACCAGCGCGGGCGCCATGAACGCCGTGGCGCTGGCCGACGGATATGTGAGCGGCGGTGTCGAGGGCGCGCGCAAGAAGCTGGACGATTTCTGGCGTGCTGTGGCGGCGAAAGGCCGGTTCAGCCCGGTGCAACGCCTGCCGTGGGACGTCGCCTGGGGCAATTGGTCGATCGAGAACACGCCTGGCTACGTCGTCTTCGACACCATCTCGCGGGTGTTTTCGCCCTATGTCGCCAACCCGCTCGGCCTCAATCCGCTGCGCGACGTGGTCGCACAGGAGATCGATTTCAAGAACGTCCGCGCCTGCAAATCGATGGAACTGTTCATTTCCGCCACCAATGTCGAGACCGGGCAGTTGCGGGTGTTTTCCGACGGCGAGATCGACCTCGATACGGTGATGGCCTCGGCCTGCCTGCCGCAATTGTTTCGTGCCGTCGAGATCAAGGGCGTGCCCTATTGGGATGGCGGCTATGGCGGCAACCCGGCGCTGTTCCCATTCTTCAAGACGGAAGCGACCGAGGACGTGCTTCTGGTGCAGATCAACCCGGTGGTGCGCGAGGGAACACCAAAGAGCGCCAACGAGATCCAGAACCGCATCGACGAGATCACCTTCAATGCCGGGCTGCTGCGCGAATTTCGTTCGATCGCCTTCGTCAAGGAACTGATCGCCGCCGGCCGTCTGCCGCATGGCGAGTACCGCGACATCCGTATGCATCGCATCGATGCCGACGAGGCGTTCAAGGACCTGTCGGCATCGTCCAAGGTCAACGCCGAATGGGCGTTCCTGAGCTATCTCAGAGACCTTGGCCGCACGGCGGCCAGCGACTGGCTGGAAGAGAACTACGATGCCGTCGGCAAGCGGCCTACGCTCGATCTCTCCGGCGAACTCGACGACGGTTTCAAGCCGGTGCGCGGGCCGGCGCCCGGCCGCCGGGTGAAGGAGTTTCTTGCAGCGCGCAAGAACCCGGAGGCGGAGCGCCGGCGGGCCTGAGCCCACCGGTTGCCGAAGGAGCGATAGCCGATCTGCGTCAGGCGCTGCCCGGCTATCCCCGGATCGATCAAGACCATCTGCGATCTCTTTCGGAAATCGGAACGGCTGATAGCGCGATCCGGCAAGGCAGCAACCTTTGCGTGCGGAGAACACTTCATCATGCTGACGCCTGCTGCCACCGACATCCTGACGAGGCGGTGCGATGTCGCTGGGCAATCGCAAGCGGAACGGTAGACACCAGCCCTGCGAATAACACAGAACATAGTCCGAGCCTCCGTAGCCGCAGCGTGCTCGCATCACCTTACGAACTGGTGGGCCACGCCGATCCTAACCGTTCCGGGGCCACGGGTGCCGGCGTTCTCGACGCTGGGTTCCATGTCAACAAACTGGCCTCAGGTGGTTCCCGATCGAACGGCATGCCCTGTAATTTCCCGAGCAATTCCAATGTATTGGTCGGGCGCCACGTCGCCCCGGTTTGATTTCGTTCGCTAACCGAAAATGATCTGGCCCGTCGGTCAGAATCCGCATTCGGTAAACGATTAGGCGAGTGATGGCGGCTGTATTTCGGGGAGCATCGCGCTGCCTGTCGGCGATAACCGATCGGTCGTTCGCGGTTGATCATGAGCGGCGGATCGTTAGCCGGCTGCAAGCCCGCTGAACCGGTATTTTAGCAGGTCGAGAAGAGTTTCGCGGCGGCCACACCTTGCCCGGCTACGCAATGCTGCTGCAACTTTCGGACTATATTGCGGTGCAACTTTGATGTAGAAGCGCGCTCGCCTATCACGGCAATTTGAACACGGTCAGGCGCGCACCCATATCGGCGACGCGCCCGCGTCATGAAGGCGCGGTGCTGGCCGAACCCGCAGTGGAAAAATGACGATGCCTAAAATCAGGTTTCACAAGCTTGCAGCCATTGTTGTGCTCATTGGTTTCGCGGCGTGGATGGGGACAGGCGAGTTCTCGTCGGTCGGCAGCGTAGCGGCCAACAAGGCCAAGGCGGCCGAAGTCGAGCAGGGCAAGACGCCGGACGCGAGCAAGCCGAAGGCCGCCGAAGCCGAACCGAAGGTGCCGCTGCGCACCGTCGCGGTGGTGACGCCGCCACGCAAGACCTATGCGCGCGCCATCCGCATTTCCGGGCTGACCGAGGCCGACAAGCGCGCGGTGCTTGCCACACGGGTCGCCGGCGTCATCGACAAGCTGCCGGTCAAGCAAGGCGATCACGTCAAGACCGGCGATCTGGTGCTGATGCTGGCCGCCGAGGAAAAGATCTCGATGGTCGACAATGCCAAGCAGCTTGTCGCGCAGCGGCAGGCCGAGCTGGACGCGTCGCTGCGGCTGATGAAATCAGGCAATCTGCCCAAGCTGCAGCTCGACACCGCCCGCTCCAATCTGACCCTGGCGCAATCGCAGCTGGATACCGCGCAGGCCGAGCTCGATCGCAACGAGGTCAAGGCACCTTTCGACGGCGTCATCGACCGGGTCCCCGTGGAACTCGGCAGCTCCGTCATGCAGGGCGGCGAGGTGGCGACCATCCTCAAGCTCGATCCGGTGATCGCGCGCGGCGAGATCAGCGAGCGCGACCTCGGCTATCTCAAGATCGCTGACAAGGCCAGCGTTCGGCTGGTCAGCGGCCAGACCGTCGAAGGCACCGTGCGCTATATCAGCCGCGACGCGTCGTCGGCGACCCGCACCTTCCGTGTCGAGGTTGCCATCCCCAATGCCGACGGCTCGGTGCCGGCCGGCATGACGGCGGAAATCCAGCTCAGCGCGCTGCCGACCGACGCGGTTCTGCTGCCGCGTTCGGTGGTGACGCTCGGCGACAAGGGCGATCTCGGCATCCGCGCCGTCGGCAAGGACAACAAGGTGGCGTTCTTCCCGATCGATCTTGTCGATGACACGCCGACCGGCCTCGTGCTTGGCGGCATCCCGGCCGACGCGCGCATCATCGTTGCCGGCCAGGAGCTGGTGAAGGAAGGCGATGAGGTCAAGCCGGTCGAAGCCGACCAGGCGACCATCAACAAGCTGATCGGCGAAGCCACCGGCGGGACGCAGTAGCGCAGGGGCGCCGGCGCCGGGCCTTGCCCGGCGACGTCAGTCCGTTCGCCGAAATCAACAGCAGGCACAAGTCATGGATATCGTCAGACTCGCAATCAACAATGCCCGCCTGACCATCTCGGTCCTGGTCTTCCTGCTGATTGCAGGCTGGGTCGCCTATCAGTCGACGCCGAAGGAAGCGGAACCCGACGTTCCGATTCCGATGATGTATGTCAGCCTGATCTATCAAGGCATTTCGCCTGAAGATTCCGAGCGCCTTCTGCTGCGGCCGATGGAAAGCAAGCTGAAAAGCCTGAAGGGCCTCAAGGAAATGCGCTCGGCTGCCTTCCAGGGTGGTGGCTATGTGCTGGTCGAGTTCCAGCCGCAGACCAACCTGGCGACGGCGCTGCAGGATACACGCTCCAAGGTGCAGGACGGCAAGGCCGACTTGCCGCAGGCGGCCGAGGAACCTGTCGTCACCGAGGTCAACATTTCCGAATTCCCGGTGCTCGTCGTCACTTTGTCCGGCGAACTGCCCGAACGCGTACTGGCCGCCGCGGCACGCGAGTTGCGTGACCGCATCGAGGAGGTACCGGGCGTTCTCGAAGGCTCGCTGCAGGGCTCACGCGACGATCTGGTCGAAGTCGTCATCGATCCGATGAAGCTGTCGTCCTACGGCTTGCAGCTGGATCAGCTGATCGGCGCCGTCGGCGCTTCCAACAGCCTTGTCGCCGCCGGCAACATCGAGGGCTCGGAAGGCAAATACGCCGTCAAGGTGCCATCACTGATCGAGACGCCCGAAGATGTGGCTGCACTCCCCGTGGTCGCCGGCCCCAATGCCGTGGTGCAGGCCAAGGACATCGCGACGATCCGCTCGACCTTCGCCGACGCCACGACGATCACGCGCCTGAACGGCAAGCCGGCCATCGCCATCGAAGTCAAGAAGCGCATCGGCGCCAATCTGATCGACACGCTGACGAAGGTGCGGGAGGTGTCCGATACCTTCGTCAAGACGATGCCAGAAGGGATGCACGTCACCTACACGCAGGACAAGTCGGTTTTCGTCAACCAGTTGCTGGGTGACCTACAGAACCACGTGATGATCGCCGTCATCCTGGTGTTCATCGTCATCCTCTACGCGCTGTCGGGCCGCGCCTCGCTGCTCATTGGCCTCGCCATCCCGTCGTCCTTCCTGATCGGCATCCTGTTGCTCGCCATGATGGGCTACACGATCAACATGATCGTGCTGTTCAGCCTCATCCTGGCGGTCGGCATGCTGGTCGACGACGCCATCATCGTCACCGAATTCGCCGAACGACGGATGAGCGAGGGCATGCCCAAGCAGGAAGCCTTCGCGCTTGCCGCCAAGCGCATGGCCGGTCCGGTCATCGCGGCGACGATGACGCGCATCGCCGCCTTCTCGCCGCTGCTGTTCTGGCCCGGCATCATCGGCGACTTCATGAAGTACATGCCGATCACGCTGATCGTCACGCTGTCGGCCTCGATGCTCTACGCGCTGGTCTTCGCGCCGACGCTGGGGGCGATCTTCGCCAAGGCGCCGCAGCATCACGAGGATGACAATCGCGACGGCTGGTACATGGCGGTCGTCAAGCAGGCGGTGCGCTTCCCCATTACCGTGCTGGTGCTCACCGTCGTGCTGCTGGCCGGCATCTTCGTTGGCTATTCGAAATATGGCGCCGGCGTCGAGTTCTTCCCGAGTGTCGAGCCCGACTACGGCCTGCTCTATGTGCACGCCCGCGGCAACCTTTCGCTGGCCGAAATGGACACGGCGACCAAGATTGCCGAAAATCGGCTGCTCGGTTGGCCAGGCCTGAAGTCGGTCTATACCCGCGTCGGCAAATCCGACGGCGGCGGCCAGGATGTGCCCGAAGACGTCGTCGGCGTCATCCAGTACGAGTTCACCGACTGGCGCGAACGGAAGTCGGCTAACCAGATCCTGAGCGACCTGCGCGGCGTGATGGCAGGCATTCCCGGCGTCGACGTCGAGGTGCGCGTGCCGGAGGCCGGCCCGCCGACCGGCAAGCCGATCCAGATCAGGCTTTCGGCCATCGACCCCGAGGGATTGGACGAGAAGGCGCGTGCGGTGGCGGCGCGTATCGCCAAGGTGCCCGGCGTTATCGACATTTCCGATGGCTTGCCGCCGCCCGGCGTCGACTGGGCGCTTGAGGTCGACCGCGCCAAGGCAGCGCAATATGGCATCAGCCCGACCTCGGTCGGGACGGTGGTGCAGCTCGTCACCAACGGCCTGAAGCTCTCGGAATACCGGCCCGCCGGTGCCGACAAGGCCGTCGACATCCGCCTGCGCTTGCCGGAGGACCGGCGCACGCTGTCGACGCTCGACGAGCTCAGGGTGCAGACCTCGCAAGGATCGGTGCCGATCTCCAACTTCGTCGTCCGCAAGGCGAAGCCGAGCGTCGGCATCCTCAACCGCATCGACGGCGCTCGCACCGTGGTGGTGCAGGCCAACGTCGCTGCCGGCGCCCAGGTCGCTGCCGTTCAGCAGGAGGTCACCCAGGCCGTCACCGATATGAATCTCGGCAGCGGCATCCGCTGGAAGCTCGCCGGCTCGAACGAGGACAGCGCCGAGGCCAGCGCCTTCCTCAGCAAGGCCTTCGGTGCGGCGATCTTCCTGATCTTCCTGGTGCTGCTGGCGCAGTTCAACAAGTTCACCAGCGTCTGGCTGGTGCTGTCCTGCGTGGTCATGGCGACGATCGGCGTGTTCCTTGGGCTGCTGATAACAGGCGAGACGTTCGGCATCGTCATGTCCGGCATTGGCGTTATCGCGCTGGCCGGCGTGGTGGTGAACAACAACATCGTGCTGATCGACACCTATGACCGGTTGCGTGATGAAGGCTGGGACAAGATGGAGGCCGTGCTGCAGACCTGCCGCGAGCGTGCGCGACCGGTGGTGCTGACGGCGGTGTCGGCCATTCTCGGCGTGCTGCCGATCGCCTTCGGCCTGGGGCTGGAAATCTTCCATCACGAGACGACGATCAACGCGCCGTCGACGCAGTGGTGGATTTCGCTGTCTTCGGCGATCGTCTTCGGCCTGTCCTTCGCGACCGTGCTGACGCTCGTGGTGACGCCGTCGATGCTGATGGTGTTCACCCGCGCCAAGGTCAAGCCCGGCGCCCGGCGCGGTCTGTTAAGCCGGCTGTTCCGGCGTGGCAAGGGCGAGATCTCATCGGATGCGCCGATAGCGGATGCCGAGCCTGCGATCGCCTTCCCGAAAGCCGCCGAATAGGCCGGTTGCCGATCTGACTGGCAAAGGCCGTCCGGAACAACCGGGCGGCCTTTTGCATTGTCCCCCCGGGGCAATGTGAAGACATTGCCCCGAAACAATGCGCGGGGAAGTCTCATGCCAATCACCACCATCGTCATCATCGTCCTGATTCTTATCCTCATCGGCGCGGTGCCGGCCTGGCCGCATTCGCGCTCCTGGGGTTATGGACCGTCGGGCATTCTTGGCGTGGTGCTGGTGGTGGTTCTGGTGTTGTTGCTGATGGGGCGGCTCTGAGCTGATGCGCCGACTCCAGCTTTGCGTTCAGGCAGCTTTCGACGTGCCCTTCACAGTGGCGATGCCGATATCCTCGAGCGCCTGGGCGACGGCCCGATTAAGCGGCGTGTGCGGGATTTCACCGATGATGCCTTCCAGCCGCGTCGAGGCCAATTGGTGCGGCTCGAAGCGCAGATAGGACATCGAGACGATCTCGCGCCACATTGCCACGAACGGGCTGCCGGCCCGCAGCACCCACCAAGGCATCGAGGTCATCTTGAGCGGTCGCCCGAGCGCCTTCTCTGCGGCGGCATTGATCTGCAGATCGGTGATCGCGTGGCCGGGAAAATTCAACGCCTCATAGGAGCCGAGCTTGTCGAGGTTCTTGGCTAATGCGACGAAACCCATAGCGAAGTCCGGCAGATAGGCCCATTCATGCACCAGGTCGGCCGGGCCGGGCGCGGTGTAGACGCCCTTGCTCATCTTGGCGGCGACGACCAGGTCGAACCACGAGCCGCTGCCGGTGCCGCCGAAGAAATCGCCGGCGCGCAGAAGAATGGTGCGCACCCGGCCCGCGTCCGCCTCACGGCGGAACAGATCCTCCATGGCACAGCGGATGCGGCCCTTTTCGGTCGTCGGGTGGAAAGGTGTGTCTTCGGTGATCGCCGCCGGCATTGGCGAGCCGTAATTGTAGACGGTGCCCGGGAAGAGGTGCAGCGCGTTGTTGGCATGGCAAGCGGCCATGACGTTTTCGGCCATCGGCAGGCATTTGCCCCAGTCGGTGTAGATCGGGTTGAGGCCGTTGAAGATGATGTCGACGCTCTCGGTGGCGCGGATCAGCGATTGACGGTCCAGCGCATCGCCGGCAACCGCCGTGGCGCCCTTGAGTTCCGCCGGCACCTTGCCGGTGCGGGTGATGGCGCGGACATCGAAACCGGCGTCGATGAAGGCTTTGCCGACGACGCGGCCGAGGCGGCCATTGGCGCCGAGAATTGCGATCTTGGTCATTTGAGTTCTCCTGCTTGGTGTTTGCTGGGGTGTCGTTGTTTGCAGGTCGAATATCGGCGCATCACATTCGAATAGAAATTGACTATGTATGGAGTTTTGATATTCAAAAATGAATGACGGACATCGATTGGAACCTGATCAAGAGTTTCGTCACGGTTGCGGAAACCGGCAGCCTGTCGGCGGCGGCGCGCAAACTGTCGGCCAGCCAGCCGACGCTTGGCCGTCACATCGGGGAGCTGGAACAGGCGCTGGGTGTCACGCTGTTCCGGCGCGGGCGAAACGGTTATGCGCTGACGGAAGCCGGCGCCACGCTGTTCGAGCGCGGCAAGGCGGTCAGCGAACAGGCGAGCGCCTTTTCACGGCTGGCGCTGGGTTCGGTCGAGGCCATCGAAGGCACGGTGCGCATTGCCGCCAGCGAAGTGGTGGCTGCCTATGTGCTGCCCGACATGATGGCGCGGCTCGGCATCGAGGAACCCGGCATTGAGGTCGAGATCGTTGCCTCGAACCAGGTCGAGAACCTGCTGCGCCGGGATGCCGACATCGCCATCCGCATGGTCAAGCCGGCGCAGAACGAACTGGTGGCGCGCAAGGTCTGCGATATCCCGCTCTGCGCCTGCGCGGCGGCCTCCTATCTTGATCGGCGTGGCCGCCCGCTCGGGTCCGCTGATCTCCTCAATCATGACCTGATAGGGTTCGATCGCAGCGATGAGATCATCCGAGGCTTCACGCAATTCGGCATCCCTGTCACCCGGGGCAGTTTCCGCTTCAGGGCCGACAACCAGATCGTTTTATGGGAGGCGGTGCGGGCGGGAAACGGCATTGGCCTTGGCCAGGAGCCGCTGGCCGATCGCGATCCGCTGGTGGAGAAGGTGTTGCCTGGCCTGCCGCTGCCAAGCCTGCCGGTGTGGCTGGCCATGCATCGCGATGTGCGCAGCAGCGTGCGCATCCGCCGCGTGGCGGATTTTCTCCACGAGGAGCTGAAATTCTATTCGGCGGGGGCGGCGGCGAATTCGGCGCGGTGAGCGAGGCCCGCCATCAGCAAGACGACGATCAGGAGCACCGACATGGCAATGAAGATCGGCCCGAAGCTGGAATGTTCGGCGACGAAGCCGATCGCCGACGGCGCCACCAGAATGCCGGAATAGCCCATGGTGGTGACGACGCTCATGCCGGTGCCCGACGACATGCCTTCCTGGTTGCCGCCGGCCGAAAAGATGATCGGCACCATGTTGGCGATGCCGAAGCCGCAAAGGGCAAAGGCCGCGATGGCGAGCCAGGGTGATGGCGACAGGCCGGCGACCAGCATGCCGGCGGCGGCAACGATGGCCGAACCACGCAGTGTCGTCACCGCGCCAAAGCGGTTGCGCACGCCGTCGCCGAAAAAGCGCATGATCGCCATGACGCCGGAAAAGGCGGCGTAGGCAAGACCGGCGACGGCAAGGTCGGCGCCAAGTTCCTGCCGGAGATACAGTGCCGCCCAGTCGAGCACCGCGCCTTCGGAGACCATCGTCAGCAGCGCCATCAGGCCGATCAGGTAGACCAGCGGGTTTGCCGGCAGCGTGAATTTATGATGCTCGGCCGCCTGCGGCCTGTCCTCGGCGACGAGACACCCGACCGCCATCGCGATCGCCGCGAAGGCAAGCGCGGTCACGACCGCGGCATGGGCGAGGTGGCTGTAGTGCTGGATGGCGAAGCCGCCGAGGGCGCCGCCGGCGAAGCCGCCGAGGCTCCAGAAGCCGTGCGAGGACGACATGATGGCGCGGGACAATTTTCGCTCGACCACCACCGCATTGGCATTCATGGCGACATCCATGCCGCCGATCGAGCCGCCGAAGATGAACATGGCGATGGCCGCCAGCGGTACGTTGGGCGCCAGGGCCACGACCAGCAGGCCGAGGCTGCCGCACAAGCCGAACCAGCGCAGCACGGTGCGCGAGCCGTGCTTCGAGATCAGGTGGCCACACCAGGTCATGGCTGTGACCGCGCCGGCGCCGAACAAAAGGATCAGCAGCCCAAGCGTGAATTTCGAAATGTCGAGCCGGGTCAGGAAGACAGGGATCTGCGGCGCCCAGCTGCCGGTCAGGAAGCCATTGGCGAGGAAAATGGCCGCCACGGCCGATCGCCCGCGAATGGCAGTCTGCATGGCGTTTTGCGCGTTCATAAGGCGAATCCGGTCAGGAAATGGCTTTGCGCGGCAAATTAGATCGATTCAATTCGTAGTCAAGAACCGGCCTTGAGGAAGTGCTTGGACCAAACGGAGGCTTGAAGCGATGGAGGGTGTGTCGACGGAGGACCTAATGGTCCTTCGGCCGCCTGGCCTCGAACTCCGCCTTCTTGGCATCCGATGCTTCAGTCTGGTTGAGTGCCTGCCATTGCGCATAAGGCATGCCGTAGACGATCTCGCGCGACAGGTCCTTGGAGAGATCGACGCCTTCGGCATTGGCTGCCTCGCGATACCAGTTCGACAGGCAGTTGCGGCAGAAGCCGGCGAGGTTCATCAGGTCGATATTCTGCACGTCGTTGCGTTCCCTGAGATGCTCGACGAGCCGGCGAAAGGCGGCGGCTTCGAAATCGCGCTTCTGCTCGTCGCTGAGTTCAGTCATCGAAACCTCCGTTATAACGGCCCGGTGCGAGAGCCGAACATCTTCACGACATGTATATCGGGACGACGGTCGATCGCGTCAACGATCGGCGCCAGACGCTCGGCCCAGTCGAGTGCGCCCTTCTGATCCGCTATCAGGTCCTGGCGGATCTCGATCAGCGCGTGGGCATAGCCGTTGACGATGGCGTGTTTGAACATGGTGTCGCCGCGCAGCGCGCCGTCATAAGGCTCATTGTCGCCGACGAGGAGTTTTTTGTCCTCGGCCAGCATATCGATGAGCGGCCGCGCTACCCGGTCGTCCAGATCCCAGAGAATGCCGACATGCCAGGGACGCTGCCTGCCCTGCATGACTGGCGTGAAGGAATGCACCGAGAAGATGAAAGGCGCCTGGCCAGAAGCCTGCGCGACGGAAGCGATCATGGCGCCGACGGCGTCGTGATAGGGCCGGTAGAAGCGGTCGAGCCGCCTTTCGCGTTCCTCCGGCGCCATAGGATAGTTTCCCGGCACGACGGTGCCGTCATAGAGCTGGCGAATAAGCGTGGGATCGTCCTCGCCGCGATTGGGATCGATCAACAGCCGTGAAAAATTGGCGATCAGCGCCGGCACGCCGAGCGAGGCGGCGAGCTCGCGCGTCACCGCCTCGACGCCGATATCGTAGGCGATGTGGCGGTCTAATTCCGCCGCGGGCAGGCCGAGGCTGCCATACTCGTCGGGCAGGTCGCGGCGGGCATGATCGGCCAGAAGCACGATGCCCCGCTTGCGGTCGCCCTCGACAATGTCGAGAGGCGCGAAAACTGTGGATCGGGTCATTGGCGGGAAATGGTCTGTTCGCTGGCTTCCGGGGAGGGTGCTATCGTCATTCCACGAAGACGACGCGTGTGCAATGCCGTTGTTTGGCCAAGGTTTCCCGGGAAATCTGGCAAGGGGCGACGGATAGTGCGCCGGCAGCCTTCCTAAATCGATTGGAATTGATCAAAACGGCGCGTTGACATGCGCCCGGACTTTTCCGAAAAGGGGCGCAGAGAGATGCTGATGTGGTTGTTGAGGGGTTTTGGGATGGGTTCCGCCGGCAGGCAGCGCATGCGCTCTGCCTTTGCCATGCCGCTCCTGACCTTGACCATTGGCCTGTCGGCGATGGTCATGGCCTCGCCGGCGCGCGCCGATTTCCGCGTCTGCAACGCCACACAGAACCTGGTCGGTGTCGGCATCGGCTATCGCGCCAAGGCCGGCTGGATCACCGAAGGCTGGTGGCACATTGAAGGATCGAGCTGCAAGACGTTGATCGAAGGGCCGCTGTCATCAAGGTTTTACTATCTTTATGCAGAAGACGCAGAGCGCGGTGGACGCTGGGACGGCCCGATCAACATGTGCGTGGCTGAAAAAGAGTTCAAGATCGCCGGCGTAAACGACTGCGTCGCCCGGGGCTTCCAGCGCGCCGGATTTCAGGAATATGACACGGGCGAACAGGCAAGCTGGATGGTCCAGCTGACCGATGAGCCCGCAACGGGAGGCGCTCCAGCCGCCCCGGGAACCAACAGTCAATGAGACGCAGCCGCAAGGTCAAGATCCTAGCCACAATCGGTCCGGCCTCCTCTTCCGAGGAGATGCTGAAGAAATTGTTCGAAGCGGGCGCCGATGTGTTCCGCATCAATATGAGCCATACCGATCACGAACTGATGCGCACGCTGGTCGGCCGCATCCGCGCCGTCGAGGAAAAGGTCGGCCGGCCTATCGGCATCCTCGCCGACCTGCAGGGCCCCAAGCTGCGCGTCGGCAAGTTCGCCAATGGCAAGGAAGTGCTGACACAAGGCCAGACCTTCACGCTCGACGACAATCCGGAGCCCGGCACGTCGACCAGGGTCTATCTGCCGCATCCGGAAATCCTGAGTTCGGTCGAGCCTGGTCACCGTCTTTTGATCGATGACGGCAAGCTCGAACTGAAGGCGGTGAAGAGCGACGGCAAGTCGATCGTCTGCACCGTCATTGCCGGCACCACGATTTCCGACAAGAAGGGCGTCAGCCTGCCCGATACCGACCTGCCGGTCGGCGCGCTGACCGAGAAGGACCGCAAGGACCTCGACGCGGTGCTCGCCACGGGCGTCGACTGGGTCGCACTGTCCTTCGTGCAGCGGCCGGAAGATCTGGCCGAGGCGCGCAAGATCGCGCGCGGCCGGGCGCTGATCATGGCCAAGATCGAAAAGCCGCAGGCCGTCGCCCGCCTGGCCGAGATCATCGAACTGTCCGACGCGCTGATGGTCGCCCGCGGCGATCTCGGTGTCGAAATGCCGCTGGAAGCCGTGCCCGGCATCCAGAAGCAGATCACCCGCGCCGCGCGCCGCGCCGGCAAGCCGGTGGTGGTCGCCACGCAGATGCTGGAATCGATGATCACCGCACCGGTGCCGACCCGCGCCGAAGTGTCCGACGTCTCGATCGCCGTCTTCGAGGGTGCCGACGCCATCATGCTGTCGGCGGAATCGGCGGCGGGCGCCTATCCCGTCGAAGCCGTGGCGATGATGAACCGCATCGCGACCAAGGTCGAAACCGACCCGACCTATGCTGGCATCATCAACGCTCAGCGCTCCGAGCCGGAAGCGACCGGCGCGGATGCCATTTCGCTGGCCGCCCGCGAAATCGCCGAGACGCTGAAACTGGCGGCGATCATCACCTACACGGCGTCCGGCACCACCGGCCTGCGCGCCGCGCGCGAACGGCCGCAGGTGCCGATCATAGCGCTGTCGCCGATCCTCAACACCGCGCGGAGGCTGTCGCTCTTGTGGGGCACGCATTGCGTTGTCTCGCCCGATGCGACCGATCTCGACGACATGGTCAACCGCGCCTGCCGCATTGCGCTGGAAGAAGGCTTCGGCAAGCCGGGCGATCGCGTCATCATCACGGCCGGTGTGCCGCTGAGGACGCCCGGCTCGACCAACATGCTGCGCATCGCCTATGTCGGGTCGGAAGCACAGGCCGGCCACTAAGCCCGGTCTGCTCCAAACATCGACTTGAAGCGCGTCGCGCTTCAAGTCTGTACGCCAGGGGCCGAACTGCTCGGACCCGTTGCAATTGCAAGCACTCTTGCCGCGGTTTTGGCGTGCTCTATGCGCCCAAGGAACCGAACAGCGCGCGGGACAGGGTCCCATAGATACTGATCCGGACCTCGCATCTTTCTCCGATTGACTTCGGCGGTGTCGAGCAGATCGAAATCGACCCTTTCCAGCGTGCAGTGCCAACCGGCGCCGTGCGAAGCCCATCCTCTTCGATGGTGTTCCAGAAGCCGCTCACGGATGGAATAGCCGTGGTAGTCGAAGGCGATCACGCCGTTCGTCACAAAGATATGGTTTCCGGAAAAATCCCCACCCGGAATGATCCGCTCGCCGTAAAATCCGTCCATGGGAGGTATTTGAGGAAGGTACCCGCCAGGATGGGACAGGCGCCGTAACCGAAGAAGATGCGGTCCGGCAGCGCCCAGAATTTTTCAGGGTTTTTCTTGATGCCGTGCTTCAGGACATACATGCCCTGTCAGGTCGGGGCGAGTTCGGCTTCAGGGACTTTGAGGTCGGCGCATTTGCCGGCGCCATAGGTGTCGCCGGCGATCCGGGCTTCCACTGTCCTGGCCATCGCCTTCAGATCGACGTCCTTGCCGGCGACCTCGCCGATGGCACCGACGACGAGGTCGGCGGCGATCCAGTCGGGCTTGTGACCGAGATTGTGCACCCAGACGAGTTCGGCGCCTGCTATGTCGCGCACCAGGCCGACGGAATGGATATGCGCGTAGACGACCTTGTCGCGGTCGCCGGAGATGACCACGGTCGGCGCGGTGATCTGGTTGTAGTGTGGTGCGGCGCCAAGTGCATAGGCATAGAGCCCCGCAACGTCGGTGGCGTTGGCGCGAAAGGCCGGCGGCCGCAGCACCAGCGGGATCTCGGCTGTGTTGAGATAATTGTCCGGCACCTTGTTGGGCGAGAACACGCAGGTCGTGGCATCGGCCATTTGCAGCGTTCCGGCCGGGTAGGTCAGTGTCTCGGAAAACAGCCGGCCGATCAAAGGAATGGTGGTCAAGTCGTAGTACCAGGACGTCGCGCCACCCGGCCAGGGATGGGTCGCCGGTGCCAGGAAGACGAGACCGAGCGTCTTGTCGGCATGCTCGCGGCCGAAAGCCGCCGTCACCACGCCGCCGAAGGAATGGCCGACGATGATCGCCTTCTTGATGCCGAGACGGTCCATCAGGGTGGCGATGGTGTTGGCCTGCGCCGACGGATCCTCATTATTGCCGGGGCCGCGCCCGGACCAGCCAAAGCCCGGTCGGTCGAAGAAAAGCATCTCAGTGCGGCCTTCGAGCAGTGGCCGCAGCGGCAACATCTGATCCCGGAGGTTGGCGCTGGCGCCATGGATGAAGACGATCGGCGGCAGGTCCGCATTGGCCGGGGCGGGAATGTGGACATAGTGGATGCGCGCGCCGCCGATGTCGGCGAATTCACCGATCGGCTGATAGCGGCGCTCGATCAGCCACGAGCCGACGCGAGTAACGCCGACCAGGGTGAAGACAAGTGCGAAAAGGAAGGCGAGCGCGGCGTAGATCAGGTTCATGCGGGGATATACGGGGGTGGGACCGGATTAGTTTTGGGGGGATGGGCAGTAGGGCAGCAGGGCAGCAGGGCAGTAGGGCAGTAGGGCAGTAGGGCAGTAGGGCAGTAGGGCAGTAGGGCAGTAGGGCAGTAGGGCAGTAGGGCAGTAGGGCAGTAGGGCAGTAGGGCAGTAGGGCAGTAGGGCAGTAGGAAGTGTGTTCCTCAACCCCTACTGCCTTACTGTCCTATTCCCCTACTGCCTTCAGGGATCAAATTCCTTCGCCGGCAAGCTCTTCCGAAATCGTTGCGACCTGGTCCTGGGCGCTGCGCATCATGGGATAGATGGCCAGCACCTTCTGCCAGGCTTCGAGCGCCGACTGTTTGTGGCCGGTCAGGGCCATGATCTGCGCCAGACCCGACAGCGCACCGAAATGGCGCGGTTCGAGCTGCAGTGTGCGGTCGATGTCGGCCATCGACTTGCCGTAGTTCTTCATCATGAAATGGACCGTGGCGCGCCGGTTCCAGCCCTCGGCGTAGGTCGGCTGCAAGGTCACCACTTGGTCGAGGAAATCGAGCGCGACATCGAACTTCTGATTGTCCATCGCCTTTTGCGACCACAGCATCATCAGGTCGATCGAGGCGCTGCCGGACTGGAACCATTCGCTCCAGATGTTGCCGGCAATGCGTTCGGCGGCCTTTTCGTTGCGTTCGCGCTTGAGGTCGGAGAACAGCTTGTCGAGCCGGGCCTGTTTGGTCATCGGCGCGGCCGGAGCATCCGGGGTGGCCGGCGCCGCCGGCTGATCGTCCGCGGCTCTGGCCGGCAAGCTCATGGCGCCGGAAACAAGCAGAGCTGTCAAAAATGCAAAAAGAATCCGCATCGCCCGATCCTAGTCCCGGGCGGCGGAACAGCAAAGTGATTTTACCGTGAGTTGTTCGGCAGGCCGACAAACATCAATGGGCGGAGGCAAAAAGCCTCCGGCCTAAAACTCAGCCCTGGCGTGCCTTGTAGCGCGGGGCGGTCTTGTTGATGATGTAAACGCGGCCCTTGCGGCGAACCAGCTGGTTGTCGCGATGACGCGCCTTCAGCGCCTTAAGCGAATTCTTGATCTTCATGGTCTTGCCTGTCGGTGTGAACCCGGTTCCGGGTCGAAATTATAAGGCGCGCCAGAAGACGCGCCTTTTCAACGGTGGGTGGCTCATAAACGAGGAGCCTTGTCCGTGTCAACCGCAAGCGTGCTCCACACCCCCATATCATCAAATATCCGCCATGTCGGTCGTGCGGCATTGCGCGGCCATGGGCCGGCTGGGATGATGCCGTGTATTTCAAGTGATTTGGGGGACGACGATGCGCCGAAAACTCCTGTCTGCCTGCCTTGTCCTGCTGGCGGGAGCTTCGGTTGCTCGCGCTCAGGAATGCGATCGCTCTGACGACAGCCAGCAGATGATGAACATCTGTGCCGGCGAGGACTATCAGGCCGCCGACGCCAAGCTCAATGCGGCCTATCAGGCGCTGATCGGCTCAGATGATGCCGATGAGAAGGGACTGCTGCAGGCGGCACAGCGGGCCTGGATCAGCTTCCGCGACGCCGAGTGCGCGCACACCACCGCCGCCAGCACAGGCGGTTCCATCCACGCGATGGAGGTTTCGCAATGCCTGACCAGGCTGACCAATGATCGCATCAAGCAGCTTGCGGCCTCGGCCAATTGCAAGGAGGGTGATGCGAGTTGCGCCAGTCCCGACCAGGACAGCGACGAGGTGCAATAGGCTCGTGTCCGGCATTTAGGTACGCGAGCTGATACGGGTGAAATGGCCCATCTTGCGGCCGGGGCGCGCCTCGGCCTTGCCGTAGAGATGCAGCATCAGGTCAGGCTCGGCGAGCAGGGCCGGCACGCGCAACACGTCGTTCCCGATAAGGTTCTCCATCACGCAGTCGG